>NZ_CP061307.1:1499947-1799947 GCF_018687895.1 Polynucleobacter sp. JS-JIR-II-50
CTCGATGTTGATAAAAGCGAAGTCAGGAATATCTTCGTGGCTGATTCCAAGAATGGTCGACTGAGTATTGCAGTTTCCCAAACTGGTTACATTCAAAATTCTGCAGGCGGTGAGAAATCCATCGTGCTTCATAACGGTAGACGCTATGAGGGGCAACCCACTCAGCCCGACTTCAGAATTCTGGAATTTAACGAATATAGCACCAAGATACGGAGCAAAGAATCATTGGCGCCCGCACCACGTGATCGCGAGAAGACAATCACCGAGCTCTTAAATGATCCTAATCCAGTCTCTACCAGCCCCAATCGCGCTGAATTACTCTGGCGCATTGGCTTGCCATTAATGGCATTAGGTTTGGTACTGATTGCAATTCCGCTTGCTTATGTGAACCCTCGCTTGGGTAATTACACTGCAATGTTTTATGCAGTCTTAATTTATTTAATCTATAGCAACTTACTGAACCTGACTCAAAATTTTGTATCGCAAGGCAAGGTCAGTGTTTTTGTCGCCATCTGGCCAATTCATTTACTCGCTCTCTTAATTGCGACAGCCTTAATTCGCAATCGTATTAATCCCTCTCTAAAGTGGTGGCGCCGTCAATTACCCGCCTCTATGGCCACCAAATGAAATTGCTTTTCCCTTTCATTTACGAGCGCTATCTAGCCAAGCAGATTTATGCTGCTTTTGGCTTTATCTTGTTCGCCTTGGTGGCTTTGTTCTTGTTCTTCGACATCTTGAGCGAATTAGGATCTGTACAGGGGGCATACACACTCCCATTAGCCCTGCTCCATGTTTTTCTAAAGGCCCCAAGCAGAATCTCTGAAATCATCCCCATTGCAGGCTTGATTGGCAGTATCTATGTGTTTGCAATGCTGGCCAGTCAGTCTGAGTTCACTATTTTGCGCATCGCTGGATTGGACGTTAAACGCGGGCTCATTACTCTCACAAAAATTTCACTGCCATTAGTAGCGCTTACACTCATCATGAGTGAATGGGTTGGCCCTTATTCTGAAGCAAAGTCTGACCAGATTCGCATGAAGGCGATGGGCTCAGCCTATACGTCACAATTTAAAACAGGCGTTTGGGTAAAAGATCACTTACGCGATGAGGATGGCAGCGGACCCGTGAGACCTGGGGTGCGCTATGTCAACGTAGGCAAGGTTGATAAAGATAATGAGATTCAAAATATCCGCATGTATGAGTTTGATGACACCTATCATCTTCTCTCTATTCGCAGCGCGGTCTCCGGACAGTTTGATGAGACTGGCATCTGGGTTTTAAATGATGTCACCGAAACTCGCTTTAAAGAAACGAAACAATCTGACCCGCTAAACCCAGTCTTTTCTGCACAAACATTTACGCACCCGATCCTGACTTTGGAATCGGAAGTTACACCTCAAATTTTGAATGTGCTTTTAATTAGCCCTGAAAAAATGTCGATCATGAGCTTGGGTCGCTTTATCTCCCATCTGCGTGAAAACAAACAAGATGCGCAGAGACATTCCATCGCCTTCTGGAAGAAAGTAGTTTATCCCTTCACTATTTTTGTGATGCTTGCGCTAGCCCTTCCCTTTGCATACCTGAAGGTTCGAGCAGGTAGTGTTGGTATTAAGGTCTTTGGCGGCATCATGCTGGGTATGAGCTTTCAGTTATTTAACTCCCTCTTCTCTAACGTAGGGCTTTTGGGTTCTTGGCCAGCGCTTCTAACAGCGCTTACCCCGCCTTTGCTCTACTTCCTTTTGGCGCTATTCGGGTTGCGCTGGGTTTCTAAGGCTTAATACCCAAAAATCATTTAGAATTTGATTCCTATATCATTGCTGATATATAGACAGGAATCCTTATGAATCTCCACCAATTCCGCTTCGTGCGTGAAGCCGTTAGGCAAAACTTCAACTTAACCACTGCCGCTAAAGCCTTATTCACCTCTCAACCGGGGGTTTCTAAGGCCATTATTGAATTGGAAGATGAGTTAGGCGTGGAGATCTTTCGCCGCCATGGCAAGCGCATTCGCTCCTTGACCGAGCCTGGTAAACGCATTTTGAGTTCGATTGAGCGCATCCTCGATGAAGTGGAAACGCTGAAAAGAGTGGGTAAAGATTTTGCTAGCCAAGATCAAGGTAGCCTCGTGATTGCCACCACCCATACACAAGCACGCTACGCACTTCCCAAAGTGCTCACTGAATTTACCAAACGCTTTCCAAAAGTTAAGGTGAGTATTCAGCAAGGTAACCCAGGTCAAATTGCAGAGTTACTCACACATGATCGTGCAGATATTGCGATTGCCACGGAGGGCATTGCCAACACTCCGGGCGTACTAGCTTTGCCGGGCTATCAATGGCAGCACGTACTCATGGTGCCACTGAGTCACCCCCTTCTCAACCAGGCAACACTTACTCTAGAAGAGATTGCTAAGTACCCCATCATCACCTACGACAAGGCATTTGCTGGTCGTAGCAAGATTGATGCGGCCTTTGCACAAAGAAACATTACGCCCGATATTATTTTGGAAGCGATAGATGCCGACGTCATTAAGACTTATGTAGAAACGGGTATGGGCATTGGTATTGTTGCGGGCCATGCTTATGACCCCGATCGCGATCGCAATCTCAAGGTAATTCCTGCGGGACATTTATTTGGTAATAACGTGACTCACCTAGGCGTCAAACAAGGTGCTTACTTGCGCTCATTTGTCTATACCTTCATTGAACTCTTCTCACCAACGCTCACTAAGAAGATTGTTGAGCAGGCAATGAATAACAAATCCGAGACTTACGAAATTTAAATAATCTAGGGATGCTCAAGGACTGAATAGTCTTTGAGTGGTGCCTCGGGGCGGACTCGAACCGCCACGCCTTGCGGCACCGGATTTTGAGTCCGGCACGTCTACCAATTCCATCACCGAGGCAGGTGTTTGCAGTGGAAATTCTGCTTACTTTGCTACTTTGTTACTGCTAAGACATAAGAGTGTAACAAAAAATGGTTAGTTACACCCTACCTTGGGTCTAGAACCCCTTAAAATGAGGTCTTCTAGCCAAACTATTAAAAGGACTTACCCGTATGGCCGGCCATTCGAAATGGGCCAATATTCAGCACCGCAAAGGTCGTCAGGACGAAAAACGCGGCAAGATTTGGACCAAACTCATTAAAGAAATTACCGTAGCCGCCAAATTAGGCGGTGGTGATATTGCTACTAACCCGCGATTACGTCTGGCCATTGATAAGGCCAAAGACTCCAATATGCCAAACGATAACGTGCAAAGAGCGATTCAACGCGGAACCGGATCACTAGAAGGCGTGAACTACGAGGAAATTCGTTACGAGGGTTATGGCATGAATGGCGCCGCCATTATTGTGGATTGCTTAACCGATAACCGCACTCGTACCGTTGCAGAAGTTCGTCATGCTTTTAATAAGAATGGTGGCAACATGGGCGCAGAAGGTTCTGTTGCATTTTTATTCAAGCATTGTGGGCAGATGTTATTTGCTCCAGGCACCAGTGAAGATCAACTCATGGAAGTAGCTTTAGATGCTGGCGCTGAAGATGTGATTACTCACGATGACGGCTCTTTAGAGGTACTGTCTCCTGTTCCTGATTTTTCTAACGTACAAGATGCCATTAGTAAGGCGGGCCTCAAGCCTGAGCTAGCAACCGTTGCCATGCGCCCTGAGACTGAGATTGCCTTAGAAGGTGATCAGGCTGAGAGTATGCAGAAATTGTTAGATGCGCTTGAAAATTTGGATGACGTTCAAGAAGTGTTTACGAACGCTGCGCTTTGATTTTTTAAATTCATTTTTTTAATTACTTCATTTAAATACTAGATAGCTTGTTATGAAAATTCTCTTAATCGGATCCGGCGGACGCGAACATGCTTTAGCTTGGAAACTGGCTCAATCTCCACAAGTCCAAACGGTTTATGTTGCTCCTGGTAATGGCGGCACGGCTACTGCCAAACAAACTGCTGCAGGCATTGAGAACTTACCGATCACTGGATTACAAGAGCTGGCTGACTTTGCTAAGCGCGAGAAGATTCACTTAACGGTTGTTGGACCAGAGGCGCCACTTGCTGCTGGCATCGTAGATGTATTCCGCAACAATGGCTTGCGTATTTTTGGCCCAACTCAATTGGCAGCTCAATTGGAATCCTCTAAAGACTTTTCTAAAGCCTTTATGAAACGTCATGGCATTCCAACGGCTGATTACCAAACTTTTTCAAGCGCGCTTGAAGCGCATGCTTATATTGATGCTAAGGGTGCGCCGATTGTAATTAAGGCCGATGGTCTTGCCGCAGGTAAAGGCGTAGTAGTTGCCATGAGTCTTGAGGAGGCGCATGCCGCAGTTGACATGATGTTGGCTGATAACAAATTAGGCAATGCAGGTGCCCGCGTTGTGATTGAAGAATTCCTAACAGGTGAAGAAGCTAGCTTCATTGTTCTCGTGGATGGCAAGAATGTTCTTGCGTTAGCGACCAGCCAAGATCACAAGCGCTTACTCGATGCCGACCAAGGACCGAATACTGGTGGCATGGGCGCTTACTCCCCTGCACCAGTCGTTACACCAGAAATACATGCACGTGCATTGCGTGAGGTGATCATTCCAACGGTGAAGGGTATGCAGGCTGATGGCATTCCGTATACAGGCTTCTTGTATGCGGGCTTAATGATCTCTCCTGATGGCAAGATCAAGACTTTGGAATTTAACTGCCGCATGGGCGACCCAGAAACACAACCGATCATGGCTCGCCTGCGCAGTGATCTCGTTAATGCGCTAGATCATGCAGTAGATGGAACGCTCAATGAAGTTGAGCTGGAATGGGATCGTCGCACTGCCTTAGGCGTTGTGCTTGCAGCCCACAATTATCCCGATACCCCACGTGCTGGAGATGTGATTACCGGCATTCCGGCCGACACTGAAGATCAAATTACTTTCCATGCTGGTACGAAATTGCAAGATGGCAAAGTAGTGACCTCCGGTGGACGGGTGATCTGCGTTGTTGGACTTGCCGATACCGTGCGTGGTGCCCAACAAAAAGCATATGAAGCCATCAACCATATTCAGTTTGACGGCATGCAATATCGCAAAGATATTGGCTACCGCGCAATTAAGTAAATCCATCAAGTTAGAACGCCCTTGTCAGATCAACAGACTCAAATCGATATCGCAACCCTAAAAGAATACTTTTTAGGGTTGCAAGACCGCATCACAAGTGCAATGAGCGCTTTGGATGGCAAGGTCTTTGTTGCCGATGAATGGCACAAACCTGAAGACAGCAAACTCAAAGGCTATGGTCGCACCTGCATTGTGGATGGCGGCAATATTCTGGAAAAAGGTGGCGTGGGCTTCTCCCATGTCCGCGGCGATCAAATGCCCCCTTCGGCATCACATCATCGTCCAGAGGTGGCAGGCCGTAGCTTTGAAGCTATGGGCGTGTCCTTGGTATTCCACCCGAATAATCCTAAAGTACCCACCACGCACATGAACGTGCGCTGCTTTATTGCGCAGGCCCCTGGTAAAGAGCCGGTATGGTGGTTTGGGGGTGGCTTTGACCTTACCCCTTATTACGGTGTTGATGAAGACTGCAAACACTTTCACCAAACTGCCAAGGATGCATTAGACCCCTTTGGCGAAGAGCTTTACCCTCGCTTTAAAAAATGGTGTGACGAATACTTTTACTTAAAACATCGCGATGAGCCACGTGGTATTGGCGGCGTTTTCTTTGATGACTTTAATGAGCTTGGGTTTGAGAAAAGCTTTGCAATGACGCGCGCAGTGGGAGATGCATTTATTGATGCTTACCTACCAATCGTTCAACGCCGTTATCAAGATGGCTTCACCCCTGAAGAAAAGTCTTTCCAAGAATATCGCCGCGGTCGCTATGTGGAATACAACCTGATCTTTGATCGCGGAACTATTTTTGGTTTGCACTCTGGTGGTCGCACTGAATCTATTTTGATGTCGATGCCGCCAGTAGTTCAGTGGTGGTACAACTGGCAACCCAAGCCTGGCACTCCTGAGGCTAAGCTGTATGACTATTACCTTAAGCCACGAGATTGGCTAGCTTGAGCGCTATAAAGAAAATAGGCATTCTTGGGGGTACATTTGATCCACCCCATGTTGGTCATTTGAAATTGGCCACCCATTTTGCACAGCTACTCCACTTAGATGCGCTACTGCTCATCCCAAGTGGCGAGCCATGGCAAAAAGGAGCTGGTATCACTCCAGCAGAAATGCGACTGAAGTTGACTGAAGCTGCCGGCATTGATTTGGCGCGCGCATTTTTATATCTCAAGATTTCCACTCAAGTAGGTATTGATCGCATGGAGATTGATCGCGCTGGGCCTAGTTATGCGATTGATACCGTTACAGCCTTGCGTGAGCGCTTTGGAACAGGCGCTAGCCTGACTTGGCTGATGGGGGCAGATTCTCTTGTTGCCCTACCTAGCTGGAACTCCTGGGAAAAGCTGAGTCAGCATGTCAATTTTGCGGTGGCGACTAGGCCAAATCATGACTTAAAGCTAGAAATAAGCCCTGAAGTGGTTCAATTTTTGAAGACCCATCAAACATCTGATGCAAATGCCCTTGAAAATAGCGCTGCAGGCCTCATATACATCGATGAAAGCTTGAATATTGATCTATCCTCAACAGCACTACGAGATCGCCTTAAATCCAGCTCACGGAGCTCTATTGCATCCGAGCAAATTCCAACCCACACCCTAGAAATCATTACAAATCTGGGCTTGTACCAGTAATCAAGCTAAGATCACCCTAAATAGAAAAATTATTGCCGAGAAAATATGGACTTACGTAAATTACAACGCGTCGTGATTGATGCCCTTGAAGATGTTAAAGCACAAGATATCCGCGTATATGACACCACTAAATTAAGCGAGTTATTTGATCGAGTGGTCATTGCCACCGGCTCTAGCAACCGTCAAACCCGCTCCTTAGCCATGTCGGTCAAGGAAGAGGTAAATGCTAAAGGTGGAGAAGTCATTTCTATCGAAGGTTTAGAAACCGGTGAATGGGTATTGGTTGATTGTGGCGATATCGTCGTACATATTCTGCAACCAATGTTGCGCTCTTACTATCAGCTTGAAGGTATGTGGGGCGCTAAACCTGTACGCGTGAAATTGGCTGGCGATAAAGGTCTTGTTAAGGCCAGCGAATCTGAAGACGACGAGTAATTTCGTCGTCACTAGCGGCAATGCGGCTCACCATCGTTTCTGTTGGTCATAAAATGCCTGATTGGGTTGCCACGGCAACTCATGACTACATCAAACGAATGCCTGCGGATTGCAGCATTGAAATCAAAGAGATCAAACCCGATCTCACGCCCGCAAAAGAAGCTATTAAAATTGCAGCAGCCATTCCCAAGGGATCCAGAGTGATTGCCTTGGATGAACGAGGCAAAGACCAAACTACTCAGAACTTAGCCACTCAACTGGCTAGCTGGCGCCAAGAAGGCTTTGACATTACCTTTTTAATTGGTGGTGCAGATGGCCTGGATCCCAGCCTAAAAGCAAGCGCACAAGCTATGTGGCGACTGTCCAGCCTTACCTTGCCACATGCCATGGCTAGAGTCATGTTAGTAGAGCAGCTTTATCGAGCCTGGACTATCCTGCAAGGCCACCCCTATCATCGTGAGTAATCCGTTGTACTCTTTTATTTATCTCGCTTCGCAAAGCCCTCGCCGCCAAGAGCTACTAAAGCAAATGGGTATTCGCTTTGAAATGCTGCTACCAAGCACCAATGAAGATAGTGAGAGCATCGAAACTCCTCTCCCACTAGAAAAAGCACGCCTCTATGTGGAGCGCGTTACCTTGGCAAAAAGTGCTGCAGCGCTCGGCCGATGGAAAAAGAGTGGCTTACCTTGGGCTCCGATTCTCTGTGCCGATACCACCGTGAGCATACCCAATCATCCCGCTGGTGAAATTCTGGGTAAACCGGTCGATGCAGCGGATGCTGCCCGAATTCTGACTATGCTCAGCGGCAAAGTACATGAAGTACTCAGCTCAGTAGCTGTGACTGTAAGTTCTGATGAAAAACCCATACAGCTTGTACAGGTTTCCAAAGTGCAATTTGCAAACTTATCCCCCGAACAGATTGATGGCTATATTGCCAGCGGCGAACCCTTTGGTAAGGCTGGCGCCTATGGCATACAGGGTTTGGGTGGGGCTTTTATTCCTTCAATTCAGGGCAGCTATAGCGGTATCATGGGTCTACCTATTTATGAAACGAAGCTTTTACTGGATCGCGCCCAAGTTAGCAGCATATGAACGAAGAAATACTAATTAATATCACCCCGCAAGAAACGCGCGTTGCTTTAATTCAGCAAGGAGCGGTTCAAGAGCTACAAATTGAGCGCACTCGCCAACGCGGCATTGTGGGGAATATCTACTTAGCCAAAGTAGTTCGCGTACTGCCAGGCATGCAATCAGCATTTATCGAAATCGGTCTTGAGCGCACGGCATTTATGCACGTCGCCGATATCACGCAAAATAATCCTCAAGCACAAATTGAAAAATTATTGTTTGAAGGTCAAACACTGTTAGTGCAGGTATTAAAAGATCCCTTAGGAACTAAAGGTGCACGTCTAACAACTCAACTGAGTATTGCTGGACGCAATTTAGTTTATCTACCTCCAGCAGGTAGCGATACCGCTACTGAAAAATATATTGGCGTTTCTCAGCGAATTGATCAGCCCGAGGAACGCGAAGCAATTAAGGCGCGTCTTGCAGGCCTGATGGCTGAAGACGAAAAAGGCGGCATCATCGTCCGTACCAGCGCTCAAGATGCATCCGATATGGAGCTACAGCATGACATGCTTTATCTGCGAACTACCTGGGAAAACATTCATGCGGCAATGAAGCATAATCCAGCCCCCACCCTACTCTATCAGGACCTTAGCCTAGCTGAGCGGGTATTACGCGATGTTGCTGGGGAAGAAACCACTCAGATCCGCGTGGATTCTGCTGAGAATTTTGAGAAGCTCAAAGCATTTACGAATGCGTACATGCCCAATCTTTTGGGCAAGCTGACTCTACATCGTGGCGAACGCGCCCTGTTTGACTTATTTGATGTTGATGCCGAGATTAATAAAGCACTGGGTCGCCGAGTCGACCTCAAGTCTGGTGGCTATCTCATGATCGATCAAACGGAGTCAATGACTACGATTGATGTGAACACGGGTAGTTATGTAGGCGCCCGAAATCTCGATGACACCGTCTTTAAAACCAATCTAGAGGCAGCCCAAGCCATTGCGCGTCAACTCCGTTTACGTAATCTAGGTGGCATCATCATTATTGATTTCATCGACATGCTGGGCAAAGACCATCAAGAATCCGTATTGCATGAGCTCAAACGCAATCTTGAGCGCGATCATGCGCGCACCTCAGTCAGCGACTTTTCTGCATTGGGCTTAGTAGAAATGACCCGCAAACGGACGCGTGAATCCTTAGCTCATATCACCTGTGAACCATGCGCCACCTGCCTTGGCAAAGGTGAGATTAAAACTGCCCAAACGATTTGTTATGAGATTTTGCGTGAAATTGTGCGAGAGCATCGCCAATTTAATCCACGCGAATTTAGGATTGTGGCTGCACCTGATGTAATTGATTTATTTCTAGAGGAAGAAAATCAATTCTTGGCGCAGTTAGGTGATTTCATTGGCAAGCCAATTACCCTGCAAGCAGAAGGCAGCTTCCGTCAAGAGCAATACGATATTGTTCTGAGTTAAGGCTTCCGAATTAAGCGTTGGAGAATTGGATGCGATGTAAGTTCGCATATAAGCCATCTTGCTTAATTAAATCTTCGTGCGAACCATTTTCAACGATCTTCCCATGCTCAAGCACCACAATTCGGTCAGCATGTTCGATTGTTGATAAACGATGAGCAATCACTAAGGTAGTTCTATTCGCCATTAAGCGCTCGAGCGCTTCCTGAACCTGACGTTCGGATTCAGAATCCAGTGCTGAAGTTGCTTCATCCAAAATCAAAATTGGCGCATTCTTATAAATTGCGCGGGCAATAGCCATACGCTGGCGCTGCCCACCAGACAAGCGATTACCGTTATCTCCCACCATCGAATCAATGCCTTCAGGCAACTCTTTAATCAGCGCGCTCAGATTGGCAGCCTCCAAAGCCTCCATGACACGTCCGCGATCAATGCCATCATGATCGCTAGCGCCATAGGCGACGTTAGCAGCAATCGTATCGTTAAAGAGAATGACATCCTGACTTACAAAGGCAATCTGGCGTCGGACATCAGCCAACACAATATCTTCAATAGGAATGTCATCCAAGAAAATGTGGCCGCTGGTCGGCTTATAGAAGCGTGGCAATAAATTAACGAGCGTAGATTTACCGCCACCTGAAGGGCCAACAAAAGCTACAACTTCACCCGGTTTAATATTGAGACTGATATTGCGCAAAGCATCTTTTCGCCCGACCTCTTGTTGATATGAAAAGCCAACGTCATCAAAACGAATAGCGCCTTTTGTCTTATTGAGCGACTTCATATTTTGCTTACGCTCTTCATCCTCTTCGAAAGGTTGATCCATCAATCCAAAAATCATTTCTGCAGCAGTAAGGCCGCGCTGCAAAGGTTGGTTGATATCCGCCAAATGCTTTAAGGGAGAAATCACCAACATCATTGCAGTAATGAAGGCAGCAAATCCACCTACCGTGGTGCCTTCAGTGGCCGACTGCATCAAGGCAATTACCAACACCACCGACAAGGCCATAGAGGCAATCAACTGAGTAATTGGCTGATTTAGACCGCCAGCCACAGCAGACTTCAAAGCAAACTGACGTGCACGTTCAGCTTTTTGCTTAAAACGATTCATTTCGTACTCTTCGGCACCATGAACTTTAACTATCTTATATCCCGCAGCCGCCTCTTCCACAATATAAGCAAGTTCACTAGTGAGTGTTTGCTGTTCTCTATTCAGCGATCTTAGGCGACGATTAATTTTGCTCATGATGAATGCAATCACGGGGAAAATAAATAGAACGACCAATGTCAATTGCCAGTTTAGGTAGATGAGATAGCCCATCAAACCAATGACAGTGAGTGAGTCACGCACCAAACTGATCAGCATTCCACCCATAATAGAGAGAACGTTATTGACTTCAAAGACAACGGCATTAATCAGATTTGATGCGGAGTTCTGTTGAAAAAAAGTGGTCTTTGCATGCAACAGTGTTTGAAACATTTGCTCGCGCAATTTCAATAACACCGCATTAATTACGCGAGTTAATAGGTAGTTGGATAGAAATTGAGCCAAACTGCGAACCAAAGCCAAGCCAACCAGAAAAACGGGGACTTGCCAGAGCTTGCTATTGAGCTGACCAGTAAAGCCGCGGTCCAGCAAAGGCTTCATCAGAGCCGGAATGGAGGTTTCGGCGCCAGCCACCAAAGCCATGGCCAAAAGCGACCCAATAATCAAGCCGTAATGGGGCTTGAGGTAGGTAATTAAGCGATTTAGGGCGGTGCGGTCTTGAGCATTCATATAATGAATTATGCCCACCTTATCAGTCATACTCATCACCCGCAATGAAGAGGCCAATTTGGACGATTGCCTGGCCTCTCTGGAAGGGATCGCCCAGCAGATCGTAGTGGTTGATACCAATAGCTCTGACCGCACCCTAGAAATAGCCCAAAAGCATGGGGCAAGCATTTCTCAGCCTGCGGATTGGCCCGGTTTTGGACCCCAGAAGAACCGCGCCCTGGATTTAGCTACCAGCGAATGGGTTCTATCTCTGGATGCTGATGAAAGACTGACTCCAGCCCTAAAGTCAGAAATTCTGACGGCGATTCACCATAGCGCCCACGTAGATTGCTTTGCCATCCCCAGACTTTCTTGGTATTGCGGACGATTTATCCGCCACTCTGGCTGGAGCCCGGATTATGTCGATCGTTTATTTAAACGCGGTACCGCCCGCTTCTCAGATGATTTGGTTCATGAGCGCCTGATACCGAATAGCCAAGTCGCCAAGCTAGAGAATCCCATGTTGCATTACAGCTTCATGAATTACTCTCAAGTCCTCCAAAAGCTAGATCGCTACTCCACCGCTTCCGCAGAGCAGGCATTTGCCAGAGGTAAAACTAGTGGCCCCCTCAAGGCAGTCCTGCATGGCGCCTGGGCATTTTTCCGTACCTATGTTTTGCGTGCGGGATTCCTAGACGGCCCCCAAGGATTTGCATTGGCGGTATCCAATGGCCAGGGAACCTATTACCGCTATATTAAGTTGTGGCACCTGAATCAGGAAGCCAGTAAATGATTTCGATTTTGCTGGCTACCTATAACTGGCCACAAGCACTCAAGCTTTGCCTAGAATCTCTAGCCACTCAAACCGATCAGAACTTTGAAATCATCATTGCTGATGATGGCTCTACTGAGAGCACAAAACACCTCATTGAATCCATTAAAGCCTTGCACCCGGCCTCTATTACTCATCTTTGGCAAGAAGACCAAGGCTTTCAGAAAACCAAGATTCTCAATAAAGCAATCGCTGCAGCCCATGGCGACTACCTTGTTTTTCTGGATGGCGATTGCGTTGTCCAGCCAGACTTTGTGGCACGACATCGTGCGTTAGCGCAAAAGGGTTATTTAGTTACTGGCAGCAGAATCTTGCTTGATGAAGGCCTTACTACAGAATTACTCACTTGGCCCCAGTGGAGTTTTGAGCGCTTTTGTTCAAATCTCATTAGCAAGCGCTTGACTGGCGGCATCAATAAATACTGGCCCCTTAAAGTAAAGCTAGGTAATGGCTCTTGGCGCGACTACAAAAAATTTGTTTGGCGTCGCATTAAGGGTTGCAATATGGCCTGCTGGAAGGCCGATGCTGAAGCCATCAATGGCTTTGATGAAACTATGACCGGCTGGGGCCATGAGGATGCGGATTTTATCTTCCGCCTGCAACACCATCGCATTCATCGCAAGTCAGGCTCATGGTCTACTGAAGTGCTCCATCTATTTCATAAACTTCATGATCAAAGCAATGCTGCCGAGAACGCTCGACGGGTTCGTGAGAAGATCTTGGCTAAGGCCCTTTGAATATTCTCACCGCCATGACTACGTACTCCTCACTTAAACCTAAAAAGGTTTTATTTATTGCCACGAGGCAAATTGGAGACGTATTAGCAACAACACCCCTGATTAGTAAAGCCAGAGAGCTTTGGCCTGATGCGGAGTTTCATTTTTTAGGTTATCGCGGCAAGCTAGAGATGCTTCATGGCAATCCTGATATTGCTGAGGTGATTGAAACTTCGGATAGACCGGGTTTTGTGGAATATCTCTCCCTCTTTAATCGACTGTTTCAACGCTATGACTTGGCTTTTGTTACGCAACCCAGTGATCGCGCTTACTTTTATGGCTTGGTTGCTGCCTTGAGAAGGATTGGCGTCCTTGGCGGACATCCTCAAGGCAAAGATGCACAAGATCAACAGAAACGAAGCAAGAGCGAGAAGCAAAATGCTTGGAAAAAATTTATTTGCATGCATACAGTTGATGTTGACTACTTTCATCAGCATGTCATTACTGAAAAACTGCGCCTACTAGAGCCCTTCTTTCAAAATCAAACGGAAATTTTTGCCAAGCCGATTTCGGTTACTCCGCCTGCTGGAGAGCCCTTAACACCCGGTATTGTTAAAGAACTCAAGCAACCTTATGTCGTTGTGCACCCAGGACCACTTACTGCCTATAAGCGTTGGCCACTAGCGTATTGGCAAGCACTCATTACTTGGCTAGTAAAGCAAGGGTTTCAGGTAGTGTTAAGCGCCTCCCCTGCAAAGCAAGATGTACAACTCAATCACGACATCATTTCTCTGCTAGATGATGAAAGCAAAAAGCAAGTGATCAATGCTGCGGGCAAATTATCGATTCCGCAAGCAGGCACACTGATTCGTGGTGCTACTTTGTATATTGGGGTTGATACCTCAATCACCCATTTAGCAGCAGCATGCAATACCCCAACCATCACTCTCTTTGGCGCCACCCCGCCAACGAACTTTGGCCCATGGCCCAATGGTTTTATTGGTGAACAGCCATATCAATTACGTGATCGTACCCAAACCGTTGGTAATGTCACCATCTTGCAGGGTCCCGGTGAATGCGTACCTTGCCGTAAAGCCGGATGCCTAGATAAGGCCGATAGCTATAGCGAGTGCTTGGACTTACTAGAGCCCCAACAAGTCATCGAGGCGGTTCGGAAAGCATTACCGAACTAGATCAACCAATACGATCAGTGATACTGAATCTGTACAGGATCTTTTTGCTTAGAAGCCAAGATTTGATTTAGCCCGTGCAAGCAGGCATCGTCAGGATAGATGCGCAACTCTTCTGGGAACTGCATCAAGCAAGCGCCGCCACTGGTAGTGACAGCAGCCGTCAGCATTAAACCCTTCATGCCATCGTTCGATCCCGGCGCAGCAGGGGCAGATGCACCAAGCTTAGGATCACGCACACGATTAGCCATAAGGTAGGGATTAATTTGGTTACGGAGCATCTTGATATCAATTGCGTTATCAATGCAAACATGAACATTACGAGCAAAACGCATACGCGCACCTGTGATATCCATTACCGCCTCAGACACAATGCGCATGCCGCCCGAGAACTTATCAGGCGTCACATTGACCTTGGCAACCAAGAGCTCATCTTCTTTTAGCCAAGAACGATTGGGCTCGTAGACTTCGCTATACAAGGTGACTTCGAGGGCAGCGGAGCCATCATCGATAGTTGCAATCATCATGCGACCGCGTTGACCAGTTAGCATTCGTGCTGAAGTGATAATGCCGGCAATGAGTTGATCTTTACCTTCTGTTACCTTAGCCAAAGGCTGCCGGATAAAGTGAGAAGTCTCATCGCGATAGGCGTCAAACATGTGCCCTGTTAGGCAAAGACCTAAGGCATTTTTCTCTTCTTGCAAGCGTTTTTTCTCAGACCAGATAGGCTCACGCACTAGTTCTGGGAGATGGCGATCCTCTTCACCAGCTGCCTCAAACAAGCTCACCTGATGAATCGATGCTTCCGCTTGCTCAGCAGCCTCAATCGCTCTAGCTAGGGATGCTAGTAAGGTAGATCGAATGTCGTACAAATTCCCGCCCGCAGGAACGGAGTCACGATACAAGCTATCAAATGCGCCAGCACGCATCAGCGCTTCAATGGCGCGGCGATTGACTTGCCTACGATCTACTCGTGCGCAGAAATCAAATAAATCTTTAAATGGACCGCCTGTTTCACGCGCCTTGACGATGGATTCAATCGCCGCTTCACCGGTGCCGCGCACCGCACCTAAACCATAACGAATATGACTGATGGAGGAATCTGGAGCTGCATCGGGTGCGCGCAATGGCGTGAACTCATACACGCCAGTATTGATATCAGGCGAGAAAACGCGAATATTGTTTACCAAACAATCGTCATGCAGAATCTTCACCTTATCGGTGTCATCCATCGCGAGTGATAAGTTGGCTGCCATAAATTCGGCTGGGTAATACGCTTTTAGCCAAGCAGTTTGATATGCCAAGAGTGCGTATGCAGCAGCATGGGACTTATTAAATCCGTACCCAGCAAAACGCTCCATCAAGTCATAGATCTCATTTGCCTTTGACTCGGTAATGCCACCCGCTTTTGCACCATCACTAAAGATCTTGCGATGCTGAGCCATTTCTTCAGGCTTTTTCTTACCCATCGCACGACGTAACATATCGGCACCACCCAATGAGTAGCCGCCAATCATCTGCGCCATTTGCATCACCTGCTCTTGATAGACCATGATGCCGTAGGTCTCGCGCAGAACAGGCTCAATACGAGGATCGGGATACTCTACTTTTTGACGCCCATGCTTACGCTCAATAAAGTCTGGAATCAAATCCATTGGGCCCGGACGATACAAAGCCACTAGGGCAATAATGTCCTCAAAGCGGTCAGGCTTAGCTTCACGAAGCATGCCTTGCATGCCGCGACTTTCTAGCTGGAATACTGCGACAGTATTGGCGCGCTTCAAAACATCAAATGCTTTTTCATCATCGAGCGCAATCTCACCGATATTCCAGTCTCTGCGATCAGCGTGTAGTGATTTAATCCAACGCTCTGCTGCTGCCAAAATAGTAAGCGTAGTCAGACCCAGGAAGTCGAACTTCACCAGACCAATCGCTTCTACGTCATCCTTATCAAACTGACTGATCACAGAGCTACTGTCTTGATCTTTACTTTCTTGCGTGTAGAGCGGACAAAAATCAGTGAGGCGCCCTGGAGCAATTAGCACGCCGCCCGCATGCATACCAACGTTGCGAGTCATACCCTCTAACTGCTGCGCCAAGGAAAGCAATTGACGAACTTCATCTTCATTCTTTTCGCGCTCGGCTAATTGCTTCTCTTCCTTCTTTGCCATCTCAATGGTCATGTACTGACCTGGCTTATTCGGAATGAGTTTAGCGATACCGTCTACGAAGTTATAGCCCTGCTCTAACACGCGCCCTACGTCACGAATCGCCGCTCTAGCTGCCATGGTTCCGAAGGTGGCGATCTGACTCACCGCATCCTTACCGTACTTATCCTTTACATACTGAATCACACGGTCACGACCATGCTGACAGAAATCGATATCGAAGTCGGGCATCGATACCCGCTCTGGGTTTAGGAAGCGTTCAAAGAGTAAGTTGTAACGAAGTGGATCCAAATCGGTAATACCGAGTGAGTACGCCACTAAAGAGCCTGCGCCAGATCCACGACCAGGGCCTACAGGCACACCATTATTTTTAGCCCAGTTAATGAAGTCCGCCACAATCAAGAAGTAGCCTGGGAAACCCATTTGAGAAATCGTCTTAACCTCAAACACGAGACGCTCGTGATAGCGCTTCATTTCTGTTTCGCGCTCCTCTGCATCCGGGAAATTGCGCTCCATGTGGCGCTTCAAACCAATCTCCGATTGCTGCAAGAGATAGTCATCGAGCGTAATACCGGGGGGCGTAGGGAAATCCGGTAAACGTGGTTGACCTAATACCAATGAGAGATTGCAACGCTTGGCAATCTCAACCGAGTTCGCTAATGCGGCTGGCAAATCAGCAAAACGTTTTTCCATTTCCGCTTGCGTCAAGAAGTACTGCTCATCGTTGAATTTCTTGGTGCGACGAGGATTACCTAGCAACTCCCCTTCAGCAATACAGACACGGGCCTCATGCGCCGTAAAGTCACTCTTCTGCATAAACTGCACTGGGTGCGTTGCGACTACGGGTAGATCGAGCTCACTGGCCAGATGACAGGCAAGCTGGAGTTGTTTTTCGTCTTGAGGATTGCCGCCGCGCTGGACCTCAATATAGAAAGACTTCGGAAAGAGTTTTTCGTAGCGTCTGGCAACAATCTTGGCATGATCTACTTGCCCACCCAATAGCGCGATGCCGACTTCACCCATGCGTGCGCCAGAAAGTGCAATCAATCCATAAGAGAGTGTGCGCTTGGCAGCCTTGTCTTCCGCTTTGGCAGCGGGCTCAGTAAACCAAGCAGAATCAACTTCAGCACGACCACGGGATTGATTATCCAGAGACGCTCTACTGAGCAACTCACATAAATTGAGGTAACCAGAATGGTTTTGCACCAAGAGCAATAAGCGATGAGGCTGATCTGGATCCTGGGGATTGCTAACCCAAACATCTGCTCCGGCAATCGGCTTGACCCCGCCAGAACGAGCGGCGGTATAGAACCGCACTAAACCAAATAAATTACTTAAATCCGTAATCGCTAGCGCGCCCATCTCATCTTTGACGGCGGCAGCTACCGCATCATCAATGCGCACGACTCCATCCGTAATCGAAAACTCGGAATGGACGCGGAGATGTACAAAACGGGGTGAAGCCATGAGATGATTTTAGCTGTGTCCACACTCAAAAACCTTCCATCCCCAACCGGCGGCTATCGCGGGCGATTCGCCCCCTCGCCCACCGGTCCGCTGCACGCCGGATCCTTGGTTGCCGCCCTAGG
The DNA here is from genome assembly GCF_018687895.1 of Polynucleobacter sp. JS-JIR-II-50. Taxonomy (NCBI): domain Bacteria; kingdom Pseudomonadati; phylum Pseudomonadota; class Betaproteobacteria; order Burkholderiales; family Burkholderiaceae; genus Polynucleobacter; species Polynucleobacter sp. JS-JIR-II-50. The sequence goes on from NZ_CP061307.1 coordinate 1,517,930, forward strand.
AAGCTGGCTAGATGCCCGTAAAAATCGGGGGGAATGGCTGCTCAGAATCGAAGATTTGGATACCCCAAGGTGCATACCTGGGGCAACCCGGCAAATTCAGGCTCAATTGCTCGCCTGCGGCCTTTCCTGGGATGGGGAAGTCATTTATCAATCTCAGCGCCATGACGTCTATCAGAGGGCTTTAGAGCGCTTAAATGGGCTTCAGTGCCTGTATTCCTGCACTTGCTCAAGACAAACTATTGCCAATGCCCTGGCCAAGCTAGGAATCGAGACCCCTCGCAATCAAGAGATGGTCTATCCCAGCACTTGCCGCCCTGCCCACTTAATCAGCAATCCCACAGACTCTTTGGGGCAATTGCAGCAAGCTTGGCGAATTGCCCTTACCCAAAATTGCCATATTGAATTTAAGGATTTAGCTTTGGGCTCTCAAAGCCAAAACCTCAATACAGAAGTGGGCGATTTTGTACTACGCAGGAGTGATGGCTTATTTACTTATCAGCTCGCTGTAGTCGTTGATGATGCCGAGCAGAACATTACACATATCGTTCGTGGCAAAGATTTATTGAGCAACACCGCAAGGCAAATTTACCTGCAAGAGATATTGGGATACAAGCGACCAGAATATCTTCATCTACCACTGGTGCTCGATGAGCATGGTGAAAAACTCAGTAAGCAAACTTTAGCAACGAAAATCAATACGCAAGATAAGAAACACTCACTAATGGAGCTGCGCAAAGCGGCAACACATTTGGGACTACAGGATTTGCCGGATGGCGAGAATGTCACTATTGCAGAGTGGCTGCTTGCAGCCACTCATGCATGGCGAAGTTAATTACTCAGTTGATTATTTTTTCTTAAATCCGCCGAGTAAAGCGCCAACTGCAGGTTTGGCAGGAGTAATGCCCGCTTTCTTCTCTTCCGGCTTAGCAGCATCTGCAGTAGATGTAGAAGCTGCACTTGGCTCGTAAGGTTTATAGAAAAAGGGATCAGATATTTTCGCAGGTGCGCTGTAAGAGCTTCTGGAGCTACTGGAGCCGCCATAACTACTAGATGAAGGGCGACTTTGTGAAGGCGCACCTTCAGGCAAAGGCTGTACGTCCAACTTGCGCTTCATTAACTTCTCGATATCATCGAGCAAACGCTTTTCACTGGCATCCACCAAGGCAATCGCGTCACCTTTACTGCCTGCGCGACCTGTACGGCCAATGCGGTGAATAAAGTCTTCTGCGTTGTAAGGCAGTTCGTGATTAATCACACATGGCATATCGGGAATATCCAAACCACGGGCAGCAACATCGGTTGCCACCAACGCTTCAATCGCGCCAGATTTAAATGCATCTAGAGTTAAAGTACGCTCGCCCTGACTCTTGTCACCGTGAATCGCACCCGCCTTGATGCCATCGCGCTCAAGTGCACGAGAAAGTTTTGCGCAACCCAAACGACTATTCGTAAAGATGATGCATTGGCGTGATAAGCCAGCACGCGTGCGCGCTTCTAACACTTTGACAATCGCGCGTTGCTTATCTGCTGAGGAAACCATGTGCACCACTTGCTTCACCGTATCAGCGGCGGCATTTTGACGAGCCACTTCAACCGTTACTGGAGTACGCAAATAACTTTGTGCCAGTTTCTTAATTTCTGGTGAGAACGTTGCAGAAAACAACAATGTTTGTCTTTGCGCAGGAATCAAATCAATGATGCGCTGTAAGTCAGGCAAGAAGCCCATATCGAGCATGCGATCAGCTTCGTCCAAAACTAAAATCTCTACCTGAGAAAGGTTGGCAACCTTAGAGCCAATGTGATCAAGCAAACGTCCTGGAGTGGCGATCAAGATCTCTACGCCATTACGCAGTACCGCGACTTGCTCTTTCATATCCACGCCACCATAAACAACGGCAGCACGTAAATCAGTATGTTTGGAGTAGCTTGCAGCATTCTCGGCCACTTGCACCGCCAACTCACGTGTTGGAGTGAGAACCAATGCACGAATCGGATGGCGTGCTGGCGATGCGCTGTTACTCGCGTGACGCAAAATCTTTTGAATGATTGGCAATACAAAAGCGGCCGTCTTACCGGTACCGGTTTGCGCTGCACCCATCAAGTCACTACCCGCTAATACATGCGGGATGGATTGCGCTTGGATCGGCGTGGGAATGGTGTAACCCTGTTCAAGAACCGCTTTTTGAATTTTCGGGTCTAAACCAAAGTCAGCAAAAGTAATTGTTGCTGGAGGGGTAACACTAGGGGTAGCGCTGTCGCTAACCCCTATAGAAGAATTTATTTCAGTAGCAGTATTTGTCAAGGTAACTTACAGGATGGCCGCAATGCCGGCCTTAGCGGTTTCAGCATCCTCGGTCGATTTAACGCCGGAAACGCCGACTGCGCCGATGGTAAAGCCATTTACATCGATATTGACACCCCCCTCCAACATGCCCGAAATATGCGGGGCAGATAAGAAAGAGGTGCGGCCGTTATTAATAATTTCTTCGTAAACACGGCTTTCGCGTTTACCCATTGCAGCTGTACGTGCTTTCTCTTGTGCAATGTATGCAGATACTGGAGCACAACCATCACGACGAATTAAACCCAACATATGACCGCCATCATCACAAACGGCAATCGTAACCGCCCAATTATTGGCAGCCGCATGCTTATTTGCTGCATCTAAAATCTTTTGAGCATCAGCTTGAGTGAGGTAAGGTTTAGTTGCGGTCATCTTTAATCTTTCTATCTCGAATATGGTGTGTTTATTTCGTGCACTTCTATATAAGTACTTGAATTATAAGGGGTGTAGCCAGATTGAACCTGAGGAATCTAGCTCCACCCACCCTAATTTGCTCTAAGTTGCCCCTAAGTACTTCTTATTTAAGGAACTCTTGGGCCGCAACGACTCCACTGGCCTTAGGTTTGTAACCCATAGAGCCCAGACTCATCTCCACCCCACTTAAGGCAGCCATCAGGCTCAGCTCATTGCAATCGCCTAAATGGCCAATGCGGAATGCCTTACCTTTAATCTTGCCCAAACCCGTTCCCAAAGATAGGTTGAATTTCTCCAGCGCATGTTTACGTAATACATCCGCATCCATGCCTTCTGGAGTAGCAATACAAGTCAACACTGGTGAGTAGCAGTCTTTATCTTGACACTGAATTTCTAGACCCCATGCATTCACCGCTTCACGACAAGCAGCAGCTAAACGCTGGTGACGTGCAAAGATCGTATCCAATCCTTCAGCCATCATCATGTCCATAGCTTCATGCAAACCATACATCAAATTGGTGCTGGGAGTTGTTGGCCAATAACCATTTTTATTTGACTCCAGGATCTCATCCCAAGCCCAATACGATTTATGTATTTTGTTTTTTTCACTGACTTCAATTGCACGTGGTGACAAAGCATTAAAGCCAATTCCAGGAGGCAACATCAAACCTTTTTGTGAGCCAGAGATAGTGACGTCTGCACCCCACTTGTCATGCTCGTAATCCGCTGAACCCAAGCCAGATACGCTATCTACGAGCAATAAGGCTGGATGCTTTAAGGAATCAATCGCTTTACGAACAGCAGCAATATTCGAAGTGACACCGGTCGAAGTTTCGTTATGCACTACGCAAACAGCTTTGATCTCATGACCGGTGTCTTTACGTAAACGCTCTTCAATTACAGATGCATCTACACCCCAACGCCAAGAATCTTGTCCTGCTTTACCAACCACCTCAACGTCTAAACCAAGACGCTTGCCAAGTGCACGCCACAAGTTTGCAAATTGACCAGTTTCATAGAACAACACTTTGTCACCAGGATTGAGAACGTTGACTAATGCACCCTCCCAAGCACCGGTTCCAGATGCGGAATAAATAATCACAGGCTGCTCAGTTTTAAAAATCTTTTTGATGCCATCCAATACTTTGAGACCAAATGCACCAAATTCCGGACCACGATGGTCGATAGTTTGATAGCTGATGGCGCGCAATACACGAGGAGGCACAGGACTTGGGCCGGGAATATGTAAAAAATGGCGTCCTGATGCGTGGTTATCAAGTTTCAACATGCTTTGTCTCACTTTTAAAGTGTTTATAGGTAGTTATTTCTGCCGTTAGTGTATGACAATTTTGGGGAAATTTCCATTTTGTATACAAATTATTGTAAATAATTATTGGAATAAGGCTTAAATTAAGCATTTAAAGGCTGTATTTATGCCTTAAGATGGTTTATTCTTATTTTGTATACAAATTAAGAAGCCGAGAGCTTAACTAAGGGTTGATCCATGACGGTAGTAGAACAGCCAAATTCACAAAACTTGCACGAAGCAACTTTCGAGAAGCTGAGATCCCTCTTGGTCGAGGGCAAGATTGCCCCTGGTAGCAAATTGAATGAACGTGAATTGGCTGAGAGTCTCAACGTCTCCCGCACCCCCATTCGAGAGGCGATTCGCCGTTTAGCAGCTGAAGGTCTGGTGGAGTTGATCGCTAATCGCGGTGCAATTGCTGTGCAACTCAGCCTTGCGGATGTATTAAATACCTTTGATGTCATTGCAGATCTAGAAGGTTTCTCTGGGGAATTAGCAGCCAACATTATTAGTGATGCCACCCTCTCTGAATTAGAAGCCCTCCAATATGAAATGATGGCCTCCTATGCGCGCAGAGATTTATCGAGTTACTACAAACTCAATTTACGCATTCACCATCTGATTAATCAGGCGGCTAATAATCCTGTTTTATCTAAACTATTTACTCAAGTCAATGCGCGCATTGAAGCATTACGCTTTCGCTCCAATCAAGATGGCGTCAAGTGGGAAAAGGCTGTGGAAGAACATCAAGAAATGCTCGATGCCCTTAAGGCACGAGATAGCGTCCGCATGAGAAAAATTATGATCCAACACGTCAGAAACAAACGTGATGTCGTTGCTCAATTACTCCAATCAGAATCCCTGTCAGAAGCTACCAAATCATGAACAAACCCTTAGATCTTAAAGAACTCATGGTTGATCAAGCGGCTTTAGCGGCACGTCTTCGCAAAGAGACTTCAGGGGAAGTGATGACTGATAGCGCCAGTCGTGGCCGCTATGCAACCGATGCCTCCATCTATCAAGCCATGCCGGTTGCAGTCTTTGTTCCGAAAACTGCTCAAGATATTGCTAGCGCAATTCAGATAGCAGCAGAGATGGGCGTGCCTGTGCTACCCCGTGGCGGCGGCACAAGTCAGTGCGGTCAAACTACTGGCGCAGCACTAGTGATTGATAACACTAAATACTTCAGAAATATTTTAGATCTCAATCTGGATCAAGGTTATGTTGAAGTTGAGCCAGGCATTGTTCTGGACCATCTCAATAACTCACTCAAGGAACATGGTCTGTGGTATCCAGTGGATGTTTCTACTGCTGGACAAGCGACGATTGGCGGTATGGCCGGCAATAACTCTTGCGGTAGCCGCTCGATTGCTTACGGCAATATGGTGCATAACGTTTTGGGTATTGATGCCTGGTTAGCAGATGGCGAAATCGCCAACTTCAGCGATTACGTAAGTAGCACTGGGGCTGCTAAGCAATTAGGTGACTTCGTTAAAAACCTAGCCACCACCCTCCAACCAGAAATCGAAGCACGCTTTCCGAAGGTTCTGAGGCGCGTTGCAGGTTATAACCTCGATATCTTTCATCCGCAAAGTGAGTTGCCTTACACAAAAGATGGCAGTGTCAATCTAGCCCACCTTCTGGTTGGTAGCGAAGGCACCCTTGGGTACTTTAAGTCCCTCAAACTCAAGCTCGCGCCTTTGCCACAACATAAGGTGCTGGGTATTGTGAACTTCGCTAGCTTCTACAAAGCAATGGATAGCGCACAACATATTGTGAAGCTTGGCCCTACTGCAGTTGAACTAGTCGATCGCACCATGATTGACTTAGCACGTAGCAATCCGAGTTTTAAGAAGACTATTGAAACCGCCTTAATAGATCACACAGCTCAGACTCCAGAAGCGATCTTGTTGGTGGAGTTTTCAGGCGAAGCCCATGCGCCACTATTAGATAAGCTCAAAGCACTTCAAGAGTTGATGAGTGACTTAGGTCTTCCGGGATCTGTTGTGCCGATGCCTGATGCGTCTTTGCAAAAGAATTTATGGGAAGTGCGTAAGGCTGGTCTAAACATCATGATGAGCCTTAAAGGTGATGGCAAGCCAGTAAGTTTTATTGAAGACTGTGCTGTTCCGCTAGAAAGTTTGGCCGAATATACCCAAGCTTTAACAGATGTGTTTTCTAAATATGGCTCACGAGGCACTTGGTATGCCCATGCTTCTGTGGGCACATTGCATGTGCGCCCTATCTTGGATATGCGCAGAGACGGCGCCCAGAAGATGCGTGCGGTTGCTGAAGAGGCTTCTGCCTTAGTCCGCAAATACAAGGGCGCTTATAGCGGTGAGCATGGTGATGGTCTTTGCCGTGGCGAATGGATCTCTTGGCAGTTTGGCCCCAAGATCACTGAAGCCCTTGCAGAAATCAAGCACGCCTTTGATCCCAAGGGATTGTTTAATCCCGGCAAGATTATTAATCCACCCAAGATGGATGATGCGAGCAACTTTAGATTTCCGCCAAGCTATAAAGTTATTCCATTACAGCCAGCATTGGATTGGTCGGCTTGGAACGTACAAAACGATGCTGTCACAGAAGCCACTACTGCCCCTGGTACAGGTGGCGATCCAGCGATGGGTTTAGCCAAAGCAGTTGAGATGTGTAACAACAATGGTCACTGTCGCAAGTTTGACGCCGAAGTGATGTGCCCAAGCTATCGCGTAACGCGTGATGAGAAACACCTCACCCGTGGCAGAGCAAATACTTTGCGTCTGGCGCTTTCAAATCAACTCGATATCAAAGATGAGATGTCGCCACTCGGTAGCGATGCCATCAAAGAAGTGATGGAACTATGCGTGAGCTGTAAGGCTTGTCGTCGCGAGTGCCCTACTGGCGTGGATATGGCCAAGATGAAGATTGAGTTCCTATCTGCTTATAAGAAGCGTGTTGGTCATTCATTACGAGATCTGGCAGTCGCTTATTTACCTCAATATGCCAGCACGATTAGCGCCATTCCACTCCTACCAGCCTTACTCAACTTACGTAATCACATTAAACCCATTGCCACACTCCAAGAGTGGGTCATGGGTATTTCTGCGCAAAGAAGCTTACCGACTTGGAAGAGTCAAACTTTCTGGAATCAGAAAGCGGCAAACACTTATCAATACAGCTCAGAAGAATTGACTAGTAATGCTGATGGCAAAGGCGTTGTTCTATTGGCGGATACCTTTAACGCCTACTTTGAAGATGAGAATCTTCAAGCGGCATTAAAAGTACTTAATGCCGCTGGCTATCGGGTTCATATTCCCCATAAGAGTCAAAGCAACACCACAAAACAAATAAATAAAAGTGAAAGCGGCTGCTCTAAAGAGTTTTGTTGTGGCAGAACCTATTTAGCTGCAGGTATGGTGGATAAGGCCAAAGCCGCCCTAGGTGAATTGGTTGATCACCTCGCGCCCTACGCAGATAAGAACATTCCAATTATTGGTTTAGAGCCTTCTTGTCTCTTTACCCTAAAGGATGAGTCCTTGGTAATGGGTTTTGGTGATCGTGCTGTCAGCGTTTCTAAACAAGCGCAATTGCTCGAAGAGTTCTTGGCTAGCGAAGTACGAGCAGGCAAGATCAAATTGAATCTCAAAGCAGCTGATAAGTCAGTATTGTTTCATGGTCACTGTCATCAGAAAGCATTTGCTGCAGTGACCCCTGCAATGGAATTACTCAAACTTATTCCCAATGCAGAACCTAAGCTAATTGAATCTTCTTGCTGCGGTATGGCTGGTAGCTTTGGCTATGAGGCTGAGCACATTGAAGTGTCTAAGCAAATGGCAGAAGCCAGTCTATTGCCCAGCATACGTAAATCACCAGGTAGTTGGGTGGTAGCTGATGGCACCAGCTGTCGTCATCAAATTGCCGATGGCACCCAAAGAGAAGCTGTACATATCGCCAAAATATTGGCGGCGCATCTATAGGAAAAAGAGGATAGGGCGGCGTATTTTTGTTTAACGAATTACGCCGTAACCCACCATCAGCAAAGTTCCCGTCAGTAATGCAGGAACCAATCGCTTGGTGGGTTTAGAGATCATCACACCGATAGCTAAGACACAAATCAGCGCTCGTATCCACAAAGGTACGGTTGCCATTAGGCCGAGTGGCATCACAATCAAGCGAATAGTTAAAGCAGCAACCATCGCATAGGTCACAGCAGCTAACCAGCGGAAGATCTCGCTATCTTGATTGATGCTTTGTGATAGCAAGACGCCAATCGCACGGCAGAAGTAAGTACCTAGGCAGGCGCCCACTAAAGCAATCCACAAACCCCAACCCGAGAGCGCGTTAGTCATGGTGTTGATCGTGTCTATCATCCAACCACCCCAGTTTTCTTGCGCAAGAACTTGAGATCAATAAAGTAAGCCATGGTTCCGGAAACCAATCCTGCGGTTAATAGGCTGGTATCGCGATCTACTATGAAGAAGATGGGGCCAAAGATACACCCTAAGCAAATCGCAATGCGGTTAATCCAAGGCTTTACCTCGGTAAATGTCAGCAAGAAAAACAGGGGGTTAATAAAGACCAATCCTAGGGTCACAGCGGGTGGCACCATACCTGCCAGATAAAAACCCAGAATGGTTCCCGGAATAGAGATTAACCAACACAGCAATCCTAAACCAACAAAATAACTCAGGCGATGCCTCACTTCAATCGCATGAAACTCGCGCATGGAGATAGCCCATGCCGTCATCGCCAGTAGGTGTACTGAAGCATAGAGACTGCGATTGCGATCTTTTTGGTGGAACTGCGGAAAGAGTGTCACCGTCATAGTGATAAAGCGAGTGGATGTGAGTGTGACCGCTAAAGCAATAGCCACAACTGATGAGCCGGTAATGGCCATCTCGAGCAGGACCACCTGCCCTGGTAATGCGAACATAAAGAAGGAAGTAAAGGTCGTAAACCAAACATCAAAGCCATTAGTTTTACCCATTGCCCCGAAGCCCACCATGCCAGCAAAGAGCACCATTGCGGGAGCACCTGCTGCATCCCGAATGCCAGACCAAAATGCATCGCTGGGATTTTTAAAGCGCTCTGCCGCAGACTCTTCTAGCGCGATTTCGCTAGGATCAATATAGGGCTGGTCTGCGGATGACATGAGTTAATTGTAAGCTTTGTAGGGCTTCTAAGCCTTTAGGGCCCACTCAATATGCTCAGTTACTAAAGCGTCTGCATCAGCAAGTGCCTCACTTAAAGCTGTGCGTATTGCTGACTTATCGCCGTCTGCTACAGCAGTGCTTGCCAGCGCATTACCCATTGCTACGGCTAAATTGCGACGCCAGCGGCTATAACCTATTCTACGAATGGCGCTGCCTTCATGGCGTTGGTCAAACTCCGCTTCAGTCCAGGACCACAGATGCAAGAGACTTGCCTGCCCCAAGCCATGGCGTCTGGCAAAGTCTGGTAACTCAGTGCGTTTAGCGAATTTATTCCATGGGCAAATCAGTTGGCAATCATCACAGCCGTATACGCGATTACCCATGGCACTTCTAAATTCAACTGGTATAGCCTCAGGATTTTCAATGGTGAGATAAGAAATACATCTGCGTGCGTCTAATTGATACGGCGCAGTAATGGCTTGAGTAGGACAAATATCGATACAAGAGGTGCAGGTACCGCAATGCGCTTCAATCTCTTGATCTAATGGAAGTGGTACATCCACCAAGATCTCACCCAAGAAAAATGTTGAGCCAGATTCTCGATTCAGTAATAGTGTGTGCTTGCCACGCCAACCTAAACCCGCCTTACGTGCCAACTCCACTTCCATCAACGGTGCTGAATCTGTAAATACGCGATAGCCCAACTTCCCAATCCGCTCTTCAATGCGTTGGGCAAATTCTTGCAAGCGATTTCGGAGTACCTTGTGATAATCGCGCCCTCTGGCATACATCGAAACAACTGCCTGAGAGGGATTTTCCAACCTTTGCCACTCAGTATCGAAATCAGTTTCGGGTGGGAGGTAGTTCATGGATACACAAATGACGCGCACTGTACCGGATACCAATAGCTCAGGATGAGAGCGTAATTCGGCATGGCGCTCCATGTACTCCATATGGCCATGACGTCCCTCAGCCAGCCATTCCTGCAAACGCTCGGTTGCAGGCCCTAAATGGGTGTCGGTAATGCGTACGCCATCAAACCCTAAGGACGCAGCCTGCTCCCCAAGCCAATCACGTAGATTGGACTCATTTAAAGATTGAGGGCTAATAGATAAAGGCATAGGGAATACAGAATGTAGCGCAATAATTGAATAAACTAGGGGAATGGCTCAAACACAGGCAACCACGGCAATTCCACTCACTTCAATAGATCTCTATTGTAGGCAGGAAGCCGATACCGCTTCTCTTGCTAAGCAACTGGCAGCCAGTTTTGAGCACTTTCTGACTAGGCAGCCCAGTTCACACCTAAACATTTCCTTAGAGGGTGATCTTGGCGCCGGCAAAACGACCTTTGCGAGATACCTCATTCAGGCGATGGGTCATGCGGGCAAAGTAAAGAGTCCTACTTACACTTTGTGCGAACCCTATCCACTTACTTTAAAAGATCAAGCAATCACTGTGCACCACTTTGATTTGTATCGTATGCGTGATCCCCTGGAATGGCAAGAAGCGGGATTTGCAGAGCATTTTGATGTTCCGGGTATTTGCTTAATTGAGTGGCCAGAAAAAGCAGAGGGCACTTTGCCTGCATTTGATATTCAGATTCTGTTATCTGCCGGCGCCGATGAAAATATGCGCTCGATCACTATCAAGGCTTTATCTATTAGAGGTAAAGCTGTAGTTGACGATATACAAGTCGCTCGGCAATAACTAAAGAGCTAATGAGCAATCAAAAAATCAATCGCTCTAGAAGGCAATACCTCAAGACTTCAGCGAAGTTCTTGAGCTTTGCTCTGCTGCTGACGGAGCTTGATATTGCCTGGGGTGCCAAGATCTTAGGTGTGCGCGTCTGGCCTTCCGAGGACTACACCCGCGTTACCTTAGAGTCCGATACACCGCTACCGATTACCCAACAGATTCTGACTAACCCCGATCGCTTAGTAGTTGACGTGCAAGGATTGGAACTCAATCCCACTCTGAAAGATTTGGTGGCCAAGGTAAAGCCGAATGATCCGTATATTTCGCAAGTTCGGATTGGGCAATTTCAACCAGGGGTTGTACGTTTGGTGTTTGACTTAAAAGAACCCATCAAGCCACAGCTCTTTACGCTTGATCCCATTGGTGGGTACAACTACCGCATGGTGTTTGACCTCTACCCCACTTCGCCACCAGATCCATTAATGGCTTTAGTGAGAAGTAGCGCCAAGAAAGAAAGCGCTCTTGAAAAATCCAATGAAGAAGTGGATCTGATTGCGCAGTTCGCCACCAAGAAAGAAAAGGAGCTGGCTAAAACTCCAGCTGCACCAGTTGCGCAAGCTATTCCAGACCCCAAGGAATTGCCAGCGCCTGCTAAGTACAAACGCTTGATCACGATTGCGATTGATCCCGGCCATGGTGGCGAAGATCCCGGCGCCATTGGTGCAGCTGGATCTAGAGAAAAGAATGTGGTGCTTGCGATTGCCAAGAGACTCAAAGATAAGATTGAAGGCGAAGCCTATATGCGCCCTTTCTTAACCAGAGATGGTGACTACTTTGTGCCACTGCATGTCAGGGTTCAAAAAGCCAGACGTGTTGAAGCGGATTTATTTGTATCCATTCATGCGGATGCCTTTATTGAAAGAAATGCTAAAGGTGCATCCGTATTTGCACTATCTCAAATGGGAGCTAGTAGTACTGCTGCCAGATGGATGGCGAACAAAGAAAATGCTTCCGACCTTATTGGCGGCATCAATATCAAAACACAAGATCGTCAAGTTGCTAACCTACTCCTGGATATGTCGACCACGGCCCAGATCAAAGACTCACTACAAGTAGGTAACTCCATCCTGAAGCAAATCGGTGGATTTGCACCCCTACATAAGGGGAAGGTGGAGCAAGCCAGTTTTGCAGTTTTAAAGGCCCCAGACATTCCCTCCATCTTGGTTGAGACGGCTTTTATTAGCAATCCCCAAGAAGAGGCGCGCCTAAACGATGACGGCTACCAAGACCGAATTGCAGAGGCTATTTTGAAGGGAATTAAGGACTATTTTTCTAAAAATCCACCGGTCGCCAGGCGGATCAACTCCTAGGAACTTGTAAGTACAAGGGCTGAGGGGCAGACCTCGCAGACTTGAGGATGGCAAACAAACTTCTTGCTATAATTTATGGCTTAACTGGGTCGGTAGCTCAGTCGGTAGAGCAGCGGACTTTTAATCCGTTGGTCGCGAGTTCGAATCTCGCCCGACCCACCAGTTATACAAAAGCCTCTGGAGAAATCTAGGGGCTTTTTCTTTTAACAATCGGTTAATTGGCATTACCCCCTTTCAATTGAAACCTTAATTAGCATCTTGTTTTAATATCATGCTATAATGCAATCATGCTGCATGAATATAGGAGAACGCCATGGGCGCAGTGATAGATCATCAAGTTATTAAATCCATTGGATCCAGTGGGCAGATCTCGCTTGGCAAAGAGCATGCGGGACGTCAGGTATTAGTGGAAACGCCTGAACCTGGCGTTTGGGTTATTCGTACCGCCACAGTTATTCCCGACAATGAGCGTTGGGTACATACGCCCGCCATTAAAAAGGACTTATCAGCAGCCTTGGTCTGGGCACAAAATACGCCAGCCAAAGCAACTGACCTTTCTAAACTAAAAATGGCTAAAACTCATGGCGCAAAACGCAAAGCCTGAGCCTTTAGTTGAGCTTGATCTGAATAGCCCCATCTTCCAATCTACCTGGGAGAGTTTGGAGCCATCCGAACAAGAGAAAGCCTTAGCCACTTTTGAGAAAATCACGCAATTGACCTGGAACCAGGTTTACCGCGATAAGGGATTGAAGTGGGAAAAGATTCATAGCATTCCCACACCAAAAGGCATTGATGCACTCTACTCATTTCGAGTTAGCAAATCAATCCGGGGAATTGGCTTCAGAGAAGATCATTTCCTAAGGGTTTTATTAATTGAACCAGATCATGATGCTGCTTATGGAAAAAAATAATCCCATAAAAAAGCCTTTTGCGGTAACTCCAAGCAAAGATATACGTAATTCATCAGATCCTGATATTGCTGGATCCTACTACGCCATGCAACGTGCTGGACAAGCTGCAATAGACTTGGCAATTCAAACCAATACTGCAATCGTAACTACCATTGATGGCAAGATAGTGCGGATCCCTGCCGCAGAACTCATTAAGCAGCGCCAACTTACGGCCTAAACACCGTTGGTCGCGAGTTCGAATCTCGCCCGACCCACCAGTATCAAGAAACCCTCACTAGCAATAGTGGGGGTTTTGTCTTTCTAGGTTGGTGAAATGTGACAACTGTTAGGAGCAATGCGGAACTTAATAGACGTTTCGAGTGGGGATGGTGGGCGCTAGATGACAGATTGGACTATGGGCGTCTCGAAACGCGACACTTGTGTTGTCGGGTTAACCGACATTTTATATCTGGGTGGCCATCCTCGAGTGGGTTTATTTTGATTCTTAGCGCCTCAGGATGAAATGAATTAACTACTATAAAAAAGTTTTAATCTTCGCATTTTTGATCAAGTAATCAGCTAGGACTTCGCATAACAATAAGCAGCACTTAAAGCAATAATGATTGATCGAGCTATTCTTTACCAAGGTACTTATGAATCTGGAAAAGGATTCCATTTGATACACCTGATTGACTGTTTACCGGAAATACCACCTCAGCAGATAAGTTGAAATGCTCCCCTACCCAGACCACACCAGGATTTACTGATCCAGTAATTTGTCCAGCACAACGAGTAGTAAGGCATGTTTGCATAGGAAATTCAACTACAGCAACCAATCTATTAAAAAAATCATTCCAGCCAGTTGAGCGGACATAACGGTTCAAATATAAAAAACTATATTGAGCAGTAAAGCCCCAATTAAATACTTTTGCTTGAGTTTGCTCGGTAGGTATTTGATAGCCCAGTATTCCTGTTAATGCAAATGGTTTAAGTAACGCCATTGAATTGGGCAAATCCCCAAATCCCTTTGCATAGTAAATTGTCGGGGCATAGGTGCTGTAAGCATCCGAACCCTTTCCGCCGGTGCGTGATGCCTGCCCCGTCATACCGATAGTTACCGCAAACTCATGCTCGTCGTTAATTTCTAATTCTTTCTTTACCGTGTAATAGAGATTATCAAATCCGTTAGCCTGCGGCGTTAGATTGCCATTGGGTTGTCGATACACACCATCTATCGCAATACCAAAGCCATCAAAAGGTTCTATGCCGGCGCCTACTAGCGCCACATTTCCTGAGGTGGTATTCGAATTTCCAGCACCAATATTCGGGGTTCTACCGACTACGCCATGAGCCTCATTAGCAGCATATGGATCATCTACAACGATAGTAGGTGGAAAGTATCTATCGCCAGCAATTCCATGAGCACTAGCTGGCGATGCGATAAAAATAGTTAGAAGTAAGAGGGTCGTACATTGAAAAAATAAACTCATAAAACCTAATTCTTTAGCAGTCCCTTCTTCTCAATAAACTCAATAATTCCTTTAAGCCCATCGCCTGACTTCACACTACCCATAATAAATGGTCGATCACCACGCATCTTTTTAGCGTCTGACTCCATGATGGGTAAGGAAGCTCCAACATAAGGAGCAAGATCGGTCTTATTGATTACCAATAAATCAGAACGTGTAATTCCTGGGCCACCTTTACGAGGAATCTTTTCCCCTCCAGCTACATCAATCACATAAATCGTCAGGTCAGAAAGCTCTGGGCTGAAAGTTGCCGCCAAATTATCACCACCAGACTCAATAAAAATAATATCTACATCTGGATACTGCCGTTGCATACGATCAACAGCTTCTAAATTGATAGAGGCGTCTTCTCTAATGGCGGTATGCGGGCAACCGCCTGTCTCAACCCCCATGATTCGCTCTGGATCTAATGCACCTGCAACAGTAAGTAAACGCTGATCTTCTTTAGTGTATATGTCGTTGGTAATCACTACCAAGTCATACTGATCACGCATTGCTTTACAAAGCATCTCGAGCAAAGTTGTCTTGCCTGAACCTACAGGGCCACCAATACCAACTCTCAAAGGGGGATTTTTTTTAGTTCTCATCATTTCTTATTTCTATGAACGGAATAATCGGGAATACTGAGTCTCGTGTCTGGAAGAAAGGATAGCCAACATCGGTGCAAAATTGTCAACCATCGATAAACCAGATTTGGCTCTTTGTTCAGCCTGCTCAACCATTTCAGGAACAAGCAAGCGAAGCTTTGTTAGGGCATGCTGCCCTGCTACTTGACCCAGCGGTATAGCTTTTAAAGAAGCTGCTACTTGGTTTTCTATCCATGAGAATGCATAAGCTGCAAGCCCATTCTTTGACTGTATATTTAGATGAAAACAGGCATAGCTATGGGCCGTCAATAATGACAAAGGTTTGATTGCAGATAATTTAGTAAGGTATTCGCTACCCCAACCCAAAGACTGAGCAATTTGCAATAAAGACCAACCCATCTGCTCAGCTTCTGATCTGAGCTCTGAGGTTTCGCGACTGGCTAAGAAATAGTCGTTCAGACTTTGGGCGGAATCAATATCTTTTTTTGCCCATGCCTCATAACTGAGAAGCCAAAGTGGGGCTTCAGATCTGACAAAGACACCTAAAAATACATCTTTTATCCATGCTTCTGCAGTTGGAGCATCGTTTACCAAGCCAGAATCAATGGCAGCTTCTAAGCCCTGAGAATAGCTATATCCACCGATTGGCAATGCTGGTGATGCCAACTGCATCAATGCAGTGATTTCGTTTAGATCAATGCTCATGTGAATGATCATGATCGCCGTGATGATGGTGAGAGCATCCAGGCCCATGAACATGTGGCTTCTCATGTTCGGCATACACTTTTTGAGCTAAGGCATAGTCACTATCAAATGTCTCAGCATGACTATGGCGATGTCCACCTCCATACGCACCTGTTTCAGGCTCAAACGGGGCAAATTCATGCTTAGACTCCAACCCCAGTTGATGAATCATGCCCTCTAACACTGAGTCAGGCTCAATCCTCAAGAATCCTAAGCCTACCTGAACAGGAATATGTCGATTACCTAAGTGGTAAGCCGCCCTCATTAGCTGATGTGCATCGGTAGAGGCAATTGTTATTACCTCTTGATCCGCCGCGGAGATTCGAATCATGGATCCATCATCTGCAATCAAAATATCATCACTTGCCAGCACATTACCTCTTGGCAGAAAAAAGTGTGCCTCGCGACCATCGGAAAGTATTTCTGAAAAACGGCTTTTATTGCGTACCTCAAATGGCAACTTTAGTTCGAGCGCTCTAGCAATAACTGCTTTGGCTAAGCCCTGTCCTTTGGGGATGATTTTCTCAACGCGAATTGGTTCTGACATAATTTTTCCTAGAACAAGAAATATCGTTGAGCCATTGGTAATACCTTTGCTGGCTCACAAGTTAATAGTTCGCCATTTGCTATCACTTGGTAGGTCTCTGGATCTACGGAGATATTTGGCTGCCAATCGTTGTGGACCATATCTGCCTTGGTGATAGATCGACAATTCTTTACCGCCTCAACTTGCTTCTCTAATCCATAAGCATCGCGAATATTGGCATTCATAGCCGATTGAGAAATGAAAGTTAACGAGCTATGACGTATCCCCTGGCCAATGCCCGCAAACATATTTCGGTAATGAACGGGCTGCGGCGTTGGAATAGATGCGTTTGGATCGCCCATAGCCGCTGCCGCAATAGACCCACCCTTTAATATTAATGAAGGCTTGACGCCGAAGAAGGCAGGCTTCCAAAATACTAAATCCGCATACTTACCCACCTCAATAGACCCAACAACATGAGAAATGCCATGGGTAATGGCAGGATTAATGGTGTACTTAGAGATGTAACGCTTGACTCGGAAGTTATCGTGACGATTTGTATCACCCGGAAGCAAACCACGCTGTACTTTCATCTTGTCAGCAGTTTGCCAGGTACGAATAATCACCTCACCCACACGCCCCATCGCTTGAGAATCTGATGAAAGCATCGAGAAGGCGCCTAAGTCATGCAAGATATCCTCCGCAGCGATGGTTTCACGACGAATGCGCGATTCTGCAAAGGCAATATCTTCAGCGATAGATGCATCAAGATGATGGCACACCATCAGCATATCCAAATGCTCATCTAATGTATTAACCGTAAATGGTCTGGTGGGGTTAGTTGAGGATGGCAATACATTTGACTCGCCACACGCACGAATAATGTCGGGGGCATGACCGCCGCCCGCGCCCTCGGTGTGATAAGTGTGAATAGTGCGCCCCTTAAATGCAGCTAAGGTAGTTTCTACAAATCCTGACTCATTTAAAGTATCGGTATGAATTGCCACCTGAGTATCAGTTTCATCAGCAACGCCCAAACAACAATCAATCGCTGCTGGCGTAGTCCCCCAGTCTTCATGCAACTTCAATCCAATTGCGCCTGCATCAACTTGCTCTCGTAATCCAGCTGGCAAGCTAGCATTGCCTTTACCCAATAGGCCAATATTCATAGGATATGCATCGATGGATTGCAACATTCTTTGAATATGCCAAGGACCAGGCGTGCAAGTAGTTGCAAAAGTACCAGTTGCTGGGCCCGTACCGCCACCAATCATGGTGGTTACCCCAGACATTAAAGCCTCTTCAATTTGCTGCGGACAAATAAAGTGGATATGAGTATCAATACCACCCGCCGTCACTATCATTCCTTCGCCAGCAATAATTTCGGTACCAGGGCCAATGACAGAAGTGATCCCCGGTTGAATATCTGGGTTACCAGCCTTACCAATATTAGATATTCTGCCATTTTTAATAGAGATATCAGCTTTGATAATGCCCCAGTGATCAATGATTACCGCATTGGTAATAACGGTATCGGCACAGTCCTTTGACTCGCGTTGACTTTGGCCCATACCATCACGAATGACTTTACCACCGCCAAATTTGACTTCTTCGCCATAGATAGTGAGGTCCTTTTCAACCTCAATCATGAGGCCGGTATCCGCCAGTCTTAAACGATCACCTACAGTAGGGCCAAACATTTCAGCATAGGCTTGACGACCAATCTTAGCCATTAGAGACCCCCCATAACGCGGCCAGCAAAGCCATAAATCTTCTTCTCACCAGCCACCTCTACAAGCTCAATAGTGCGCTTTTGGCCTGGCTCAAAACGCACAGCAGTGCCTGCAACAATATTTAATCGCATGCCCTTCGTTTTATCGCGATCAAATACTAGGGCATCATTTACTTCAAAGAAGTGAAAATGGGAACCGATTTGAATAGGACGATCGCCACTATTAGAGACTTCAATTGAAAGTGTTTTTCGGCCAACATTCAACTCAATATCTCCAGGCTCTACAAACATCTGCCCTGGAATAAAGCGTTGGCTATTTGCACTTGATGGCGAACTCATGTCGATGCTCCGCCAAGCAGTGCAAAGGAAAGCTGACTGATTAATACCCAGCCGTATATAACACTAGCAAATCCAGTCACTCTTGCAAAGATCGCCGTCTTGTCCCTAAGGAGCTTGACCAATAGAGCGCCTGATAAATGCAAGATCCCTGTCGCCAAAATCAAGCCAGCCATATCTTGTGCTACCAAGGGGGCTCCAAGGGATCCATTTGAAAATAATGCAGCGTGGGCAAACCCATGAAATATTCCAAAAAAACTAATTAAGGCAAGGATTGCATTATTGGAGTACTGGCGCTGTACAAGCAACAATAATCCCATTGCAATTACAGAAGCAGCGATTCCAAATTCAAAGATATGAAGAGGTAAATTACTTAGGCCAGCAAATACCCCAAGACACATACCTAATATAAAAACACAAGGCCCAAGCCAGATTTTTTTCAGCATGAAAGCACTCCAAAATCCTACGAGCACAATGACTAAAAAATGATCAAAGCCACTAAATGGATGCATCAGACCCGATAGGAAACTAACCGAAGTTTCATGTCCTGGGTGGGCATAAACCAAATTTGAAGATAGAACTCCGATCAATCCAGCAAAAGCTAACAATATTTTTTTTATATAAAGACTCATTTGTATTGCTCCTAAACAATCGGGTTATGAACTGTGACTAATTTTGTTCCATCAGGAAATGTTGCCTCAATCTGAATATCTGGAATCATTTCTGGAACCCCTTCCATGACATCTTCGCGACCTAGTATCGCTTGCCCTTCGTGCATCAGTTGTGCGACAGTTTTGCCATCGCGAGCACCCTCCATAATCGAAGCGCTAATTAAAGCGACTGATTCCGGATAGTTCAACTTGAGGCCCCGAGCCTTTCTGCGCTCCGCTAAGAGTGCCGCTGTGAATATGAGTAATTTATCTTTTTCGCGTGGAGTTAATTCCATATCTCACCTATAACAATCCTAAGAAGCCCAAAGCCGTAATGGCTGAGCTGGCACACCATGAACGATTGGTCTTAATTTGGACCATACATCAATCATAAAATTTCTGGCTATCTCCATATCATTAGAGACTACCCTCACCAAAAAGACGCCTTGTGGCATCAACGTCACCCCAGCCCGTAATGAATCAGTCCAAGGCATCATCTCAGCAAAGGTTTCAACTAAATTAGCTGAGCACCTTGGTCCTACGGCCCATAGAGTTGCACAAACAGGCCAAGACCCTAGTTGAGTTAAAGATCTGGAGTATTGATCTTCGGCATCTATATGCCCGTTCTCGATCCAAATTAACTTTCCATCACGCCTTATTTCATTGAGCATATGAATGTGGCCACTAGACCATTCCTCGCCAGAGGCATGGCGTCCTAACATCAGGGCGTCCCAACCAATAAATGAAGCATTCGATGAAAGGCTCATCCTGGTAATAACGTTAGAGTTTGCGCCTTTAAAAAAAAGATTCTCTTGAGGTAGCCAATCTAATTTTGCATTCTCACCCAGCTCAAATTGAATATTTTGAGTAGCAGGATTTTTAAATGATTTGTACCATTTAGTGGCACTTGGAGTAGATAGAACCACATGACTACCCTTGCCAACAGCAACCTGGATATCTAAGGTATCTCCGCCTGCGATACCTGCTGGCGGGTGAATGATGACCGTGTGGCAAATATCATCACCTTCGGGATATAAAGCTTTTTGAACTCGCAGTGGCCCCTCATGCAAACTTTTCTTTAATACAGTGCCAATTACAGTGCGCTCATAAGATAGGCTCAGTTTGGCTAGCCAACTAGGACTTAGAGGCCTAAATAGCTTTTTTACTGCGTTGTCTGGAGCCAAAAACATATGGGTAAGCCATCTAAGTGGAATGAGTATCCACTTTAAACCGAAATCATCTCCTGAACACCATTGAGATCCATATCAGCACCTTTGCCTTGCGCGACGACTTCACCGCGGCGCATCACAATATAGTTATCTGAGAGCTCTTTTGCAAAGTCGTAATATTGTTCAACGAGAAGAACGGTAATACCCATTTCATCGACTAACTTGCGAAGGCATCGACCAATGTCCTGAATAATCGATGGCTGAATACCCTCGGTAGGCTCATCCAAAATGATCAACTCTGGCTGAGACATCAATGCACGCCCAATTGCTAACTGCTGTTGTTGGCCACCTGACAAATCACCGCCCCGACGCGCCTTCATATCCGACAGAATTGGAAATAGCTCGTAAATATATCCAGGGATATTTTTTGGGCTTGAGAATTTTGCCGCTCCAATGAGCAAGTTTTCTTCGACTGTGAGTCTTGGGAAAATTTCTCGACCTTGAGGAACATAGGCAAATCCACCGTCCACCCGAGACCACGGGGGTAGATTGGCCAATTCTTTTCCATCCCAAGCAATCGAGCCAGTCTTTACTTTCACCACACCCATAAGCGATTTGAGCAAAGTGGTTTTGCCAACGCCATTTCGCCCAAGCAAACTGGTTAATTGACCCTTGGGGACTTCAAAATTCACATTACGCAAAATATGGCTTCCGCCATAATATTGATTGAGATCTTTGACGATAAGCATGATTAACGCCCTAAATACGATTCGATTACGCGTTCATCACGCTTCACTTCATCCAAAGTGCCTTCGGCTAGAACTGAACCTTCAGCCAATACAGTCACCTTACCTTTTGGGCCCGCTAAAGCAGCAACAAATTCCATATCATGCTCAACTACCATCATCGAGCATTGACCACGTAATGAATTTAGAAGCTCAGCTAAGCGCATTGTTTCTTCGTCCGTCATCCCTGCAACGGGCTCATCAAGCAATAACAGCTTGGGCTGCTGCATTAGAAGCATACCAATCTCTAAGCGTTGCTTTTGACCGTGAGAAAGAAGGCCAGCTTCACGATAAGCTTCTGACTCTAACTGTGTAAGGGCAAGCACTGATTCCATCAAACGACGGCCCTCTAGATCTACTTTAGCAATCAAGGAGTGATGCCATGATTTATCTCCAGCCATCGCCAATTCAAGATTTTCCCAAACAGGGTGATGCTCAAATACCGTGGGCTTTTGAAATTTACGGCCAACGCCAATTTGGGCAATTTGTGGCTCGTTCATGGTCATCAGATCAATGGTCGAACCTAAATAAACGGAGCCATCAATATCAGCAATGTTAGAGCGAGTTTTACCGGTAATGACATCCATTAAGGTAGTCTTACCGGCGCCATTAGGCCCAATCACACAGCGCAGTTCGCCGACATCAATCGTCAATGACAATTTATTAATGGCCTGAAAACCGTCAAAATTGACCGATAGATCATCCACATAGAGGATTCCAGTATGAGAAGTATCGATTCCCTTCTCAAGAAAGTGAGCGCTCATTTTGACCCACCCTTCTTAACAACGAATTTGTGATAGATACCCAGCAATCCATTCGGTAGAAACAAGGTCACCAATACAAACATCATTCCTAAGAAAAACAGCCAATATTCTGCAAAGTTAGTGGTAAAAAAACTCTTAGCCCCGCTCACCGCAAATGCGCCAATAATTGGACCTAGCAAGGTGCCGCGGCCACCTACTGCTACCCAGATCGCCATCTCAATCGAGTTTGTTGGAGACATCTCTCCAGGATTAATGATGCCCACCTGCGGAACGAATAAAGCTCCAGCAATGGCGCATAGGATGGCAGATAGAACCCAAATAAAGAGTTTGTAACCTAAGGGGTTGTACCCACAAAACATCAAACGAGATTCTGCATCCCGTACCGCTGTAATCACCCTTCCCATTTTTGAGGTCACCAGGGCTCGGCAAAGAATAAAACTGCCCAACAGGACTAAGAAGGTAACAATGAAAAGTGTGACGCGAGTACTTGGCGCGCTGATGGAGTAACCCAATATCCGCTTAAAGTCCGTGAAACCATTATTGCCCCCAAAACCTGTTTCATTTCTAAAGAAAAGAAGCATGGCAGCATACGTTAATGCCTGCGTAATGATCGAGAAGTACACCCCTTTAATTCTGGAGCGAAAGGCAAAGTAACCAAATACCCAGGAAATCACTCCCGGAACCAGAATGAGCATCAAGAGCATCCACCAAAAGTGTTCGCTCCCCTTCCAGAACCAAGGCAACTCTTTCCAGTCTAAGAAAACCATGAAGTCAGGTAATTCGCTTTTGTATACACCTTCAGTTCCTATCTGGCGCATGAGATACATGCCCATGATGTAACCGCCAATAGCAAAGAACAATCCATGCCCCAAACTCAATATTCCGCAGTAACCCCAAACCAAATCAAGCGCTAAGGCCGCAATTGCAAAGCACATAATCTTGCCAATTAAACTAAGCGCATAAGCAGACATGTAGAACATACTAGTCTCGGGAACCAGCAAAGAAAATATTGGCACACCAATTAATACGCACAGTGTCAATGCTGCTAAGGCAATATAAGCACGCTTGCTGAGTATGGATTCACGCTCAGGAATTGCCAAACTAAAGCTAGATGAAGGAGCAAGCTTTCTAATATCCATATTAATCAACGCTCCTGCCTTTCAGTGCGAAGAGGCCTTGAGGACGTCTTTGGATAAAAATAATAATGAACACTAAGATAGCAATCTTGGCCAATACGGCGCCAATAAATGGCTCTAATAATTTGCTGGTGATACCAAGTCCAAATGCACCATAAATAGTGCCTGCAAGCTGACCTACTCCACCGAGTACCACCACCATGAAGGAATCAACAATATAGCTTTGACCAAGATCGGGACCTACGTTACCAATCTGTGAGAGGGCTACACCACCAAGACCGGCAATGCCTGCGCCAAATGCAAAGGCATACATATCCACGCGCACTGTTTTGACACCCACGCATGCAGCCATAGTCCGGTTTTGAGTAACCGCCCTGACGAAAAGCCCTAGACGAGTTTTGTTTAATACTAGCCAAGTCACGATTACTACCGCAATCGCAAAAGCAAAAATAATGATCCGGTTATAGGGCACAACCAAGTTAGGTAGTACCTGCATGGCACCAGACATCCACGTTGGATTAGCCACCTCGACATTTTGAGCGCCAAAAATAGTTCTGGTCATCTGAATCATCAGCAAACTGACGCCAAAGGTGGCTAATAAGGTTTCTAGCGGACGACCATATAAAAATTTAATGACCGTTCTTTCGATCAAAATACCCACTAAGGCGGCGGCAATAAAAGCAACCGGCAAAGCGAATAACAAATACCAATCTAAATAGCCAGGAGCATATTGCCTGAAAAATCCTTGTACAACATAAGTTGCATAAGCACCAACCATCAGGAATTCACCGTGCGCCATATTGATGACGCCAATCAAGCCATAAGTAATCGCCAAGCCCAAAGCGCAAAGTAACAAAATACTTCCATAACTAAACCCAGCGATCACATTACCCAGGATTTCGCCGCTAAACTCAGACTTCTTAATTTTGGCTAAAGCCTTTTCAGCCGCCTCTTGCACTGGGCCACCCTCTTTTGCCAAAGGCGCCAGCAATGCAGCAACTTGTGGATCACCACTATCGCCTAAGAGTTCAATTGCCTTTAGTTTTGATTCTTGATTGTCGGATTGCAAAGCAAGGAGCGCCCAGAGCTTCTGTACTTTTGGCTTGAGCGCAGGATCCTTTTCGGTAGCCAGTAAGTTTTCAACCAATGGGAAGGTGTCTGGCTCGGGATCCTTGATTAAAGAGTCGACTGCCTTAGCGCGAATCTGTGGATCTGCAGAAGCTAGCTGTAAACCTAGCAAGGCATTATCAACTTTACCGCGCAGTTGATTATTCAGAATAACGTCTTGCAGTTCATCCGGCTTCACTGAAACACTTAGTCCGGTTAAGGGATCTAAATATTGATCGCCCTTTTGAACTACAACACCTTGGGGCGACAAGAAAAGGCTTTCTGCACTGAGAGCCTGAAGAATTTCTAAGGCTTCGGGACTACCCTCTTTAGATAAATTTTGGACCACTTTAACTTTGGCATCAAAGTTATCACTAAACAGGGGCTTTAAATCTGCAACATTAATTTTTGCAAAAGTAATCCCACATGCCAATACACAAGCAGCAGAAAGGATTAGTTTTGAAAAGATTGGAAATTTCATGGTGATTGTGAAAACCCTCCCCCAAGCGAGGGAGGGCATTTTCTATTGAAAATTACTGTACTGAATCAGGCTTGCCTGCATTACCGTCGATATACTGGCTCCATGGTTTAGCTGGAATAGCTGTTGGAGTTTTGTAGATCACGTTGAATTGTCCGTCTGCCTTGATTTCACCAATCATGACCGGCTTAGACAAATGGTGATTAGCACCCATCACCTCAAGATAACCACTTGGAGTGTTAAGTTTTTGACCAATCATTGCCTTACGAACAGCATCAACATCGGTTGTGCCCGCTTTCTCAACAGCCGCTTTCCACATCAAGATACCGGTACGACTAGCCTCCATTGGGTCATCTGTCAAAGGCTTGCTAGCCCCTGGCAACTTTTTCTCTACAGAGTAAGCGGCCCACTGTTTTTTCCACTCGTCATTAACTGGGTTCTTAACTGACATGAAGTAATTCCATGCAGCCAATTGACCTACCAACGGCTTGGTATCAACGCCACGCAATTCCTCTTCACCAACAGAGAATGCCACTACTGGAACATCTTTCGCTTTCAAGCCTGCATTACCCAATTCTTTATAGAAAGGAACGTTTGAGTCGCCGTTAATAGTAGA
This sequence comes from Polynucleobacter sp. JS-JIR-II-50, assembly GCF_018687895.1. Taxonomy (NCBI): domain Bacteria; kingdom Pseudomonadati; phylum Pseudomonadota; class Betaproteobacteria; order Burkholderiales; family Burkholderiaceae; genus Polynucleobacter; species Polynucleobacter sp. JS-JIR-II-50. The sequence continues at coordinate 1,543,246 of NZ_CP061307.1, forward strand.
AACAACTGCTGTCTTGCCGCCTTGAGAGAACTTCTTGATATTGGCAACAATAGTTTGATAGTCTGAGTGACCAAATGGTGTGTATGTTTCTTGAATATCATCATCTTTAACACCTTTAGATTTCAAGAATGCGCGCAAGATCTTATTGGTTGTACGTGGGTATACGTAGTCAGTTCCCAAAAGAACCCAGCGCTTAGCACCGCCGCCCTCTTTACTCATCAAATACTCTACTGCTGGAATTGCTTGTTGATTAGGCGCTGCACCGGTGTAGAACACATTACGAGACATTTCTTCGCCTTCGTACTGCACGGGGTAGAAGAGTAAGCCATTGAGCTCTTCAAAAACTGGCAGTACAGATTTACGTGATACGGAAGTCCAGCAGCCAAAAACAACCGAAACCTTATCTTTAGTTAAAAGCTGTCGAGCCTTTTCAGCAAATAATGGCCAATTGGAAGCTGGATCAACCACTACTGGCTCTAATTTACGACCCAATACTCCGCCGCTTTTATTAATCTGGTCAATCACCATCAAATCCATATCTTTAAGTGATGTTTCGGAGATTGCCATTGTTCCGGATAGTGAATGCAAAATACCAACCTTAATTGGCTCCTTGCTTTGAGCCATCGCCAAATGACTTAAACCTGTAAAACTCAAAGCCGCAGCCAAAGCTGACAACTTCAAAATTGATCTACGCTTCATGTCTCACCTCTTGAGTAAATTAATCAGTTGGGCACATACAACCACTGCCTGCATTGATTAGAGGATGTTTCATGTTGGTGCAAATTCAAATAATCACCAAAACAGAGCGTCTGCACCAAAACAAAGCGTCATCAAATTAAGAATTGCACTAAGAATAGGAATTTATACCGTTACAAAGGGGATGCCCTATTTTCCACTTTGTTACTTGTCCTGGAACCATGGGAACTTGAACTAGGACAACTTTTTGTCGTTTAACCCGACAAACCTACTGTCTAGAAAAGTCACACCCCTATGTATCCCAATTAAATCTATTTAGGCCCGTTGGTCGCGAGTTCGAATCTCGCCTGACCCACCGCATATACATAAGTCCTTGTATTTTTGGATCAAGAGCTTTTTTATTCACCCCTCTCACCACCAATAAATTAATGGACTCTTTAGGATAACCCTAGGGATAACCCAAAATACGAAGTTGATGGACGTCTTTTCAGGTTAAGCTTAAGCCCATAAAACATATTACGAAGTTGAGACAGCATTGAGATACTTACTTAAGTTTTGCCTTTCCATTTATTTCATTTGGAGCTCACCAGCTATAGCTCAACTTGGGGTCATGATATCGGGTGGTTTTTCGGGACCCTACAATCAAATGCTACCCGGCTTTGAACAGAAAACTGGCATTAAAGTAATCACCAAATCAGGCGCTTCCCAGGGCTCCGGACCTAAAACCATCAAATCCCAACTGAATGCGGGCACAACGGCAGATATAGTCATTTTGTCGCGCGAGGGATTAGCCGAACTCATGGCTCAGAATAAGATTCTGCCAAACTCGGATGTCGATTTAGCCAAAGCCCCCTTAGGCCTTGCGATCCCATCAGGAAATCCAAGACCAGACATCTCTACCATTCAGTCTTTTTCAAATGCCCTAGTAAAAGCAAAAAAAATTGTTATGCCAGGCAGCACAAGCGGTATCTATTTAAATGCTGAACTATTTCCACGTCTAGGGATCAGCAATCAAATTGAGGTTCAAGTCACCGAAAGGGGTGCTGAATCTACTGCCATTCTGGCTGCGCATAAGGCAAATATTGCCATTCAGCCCAGCAGTGAATTGGTCAACGTTCCCGGTATTGACTATGTCGGCGCCCTTCCTGGCGATATTCAACTCATTCAGACTTTTAGCGCAGCCATTATTCTGAATTCGCCAAATCAAGAGGCGGCCAAAAAACTGGTTGAATATTTAAGCTCACCAAGCGCGGCCATACCCATTAAAAATAGCGGCATGGATTTAGTACGTTAACCCACACTTGAAAGTGTCTTTATGAATAACCGCCGATCATTTTTGAAGACTTCTGGCAAGGCCCTGGGTGGCTTATTTTTTTGCGGTTGTGGATTAGCGCATGCTGCCGATATAGCGAAACCTAAACGCATTACCCCTGTTTTTATCAATGGTAGGCGCATAAAAACCATCGACGTACACGCACACTGCATGTTCCAAGATGCCATTGACTTGATGGGTGATGATGCCGCTTCAGTTCCACCACCAACCAAAGGCATTCCAGAGCATTTCATCAAAATCAATGAGCGCATTAAAGCGATGGATGCTCAGGGTATTGATATGCAAGTGCTCAGCGTGAATCCCTACTGGTATCGCAAAGATAAAGAGACTGCTGTCGAGATCTGCCGTCTCAATAACGCTCATTTAGCAGAGCTCTGTCATCTCAGACCTGATAAGTTTGCCGCTTTTGCATCACTGACTATGCAATACCCCGATCTAGCAGTAGAGCAACTCGAGTATGCAGTAAAAAAACAGGGTTTACGTGGTGCCGCAATTGGCGGAAGCGTATTGGGGCAAGATTTTTCAGACCCCAAGTTTCATCCCGTGCTAGCAAAAGCCCAGGAGCTGAATGTTGCCCTATTTATTCATCCGCAAAGCACTCCGCAACTTGCTCAGCGGTTTAAGGGAAATGGCTGGATGTCTAATGTGATTGGTAATCCATTGGATACAACAATCGCATTACAACACCTCATCTATGAAGGTGTCCTAGATAAATATCCACAACTCAAAGTGCTGGCAGCCCATGGAGGCGGATTTCTAGGCTCCTATGCGCCCCGTATGGACCATAGCTGCTTTGTGTCACCCCAAAACTGCGATCCTAATATTGTTTTGAAGAAGAAGCCGTCTGAGTATCTAAAACAACTGTACTTTGATTCGCTCGTTTTTACACCAGAGGCATTAAAGTATCTGGTGTCACAGGTTGGCGTTAGCCAAGTAGTGATTGGTACAGATCACCCTATTCCCTGGGAAGAATTTCCGGTAGAGCATGTCATGGCAACTCCAGGGCTGAATAATGCAGATCGGATCGCCATCCTTGGTGGTAATGCCGAACGCCTGCTCAATTTATAAACCAATTAAGCTAAAACCTCGCCTAGTTAGTTATAAAAAAGCCTCCGAGCATCCGCTCAAGGGCTTTTTCTTTGCCTATTATTTTTCTAAGCTTTGCTTAATGTGTATCAAGCCACTCTTTAAGGCTCCGATTAAATTTCTCAGGCTGCTCCATTAAGAAAAAATGGCTCGCATTGTCAAACAGAATGGTTTCTGAACCAGCAATACCTTTGCCCATGATCTCTGTAGCAGTTAAAGAGCAAATTGGATCATTTTTACCGGCCATGATCAGAGTTGGTTGCTTGATAAAAGCCAACTGATCTACAGTGTCGTGGTTTTGGCAGGCTTCATTCTGACGGCTGTAGCACGCAGGCAATCGGGTTTCTCCGCCAATGAGTGCTTCAATCTTTTTAACTTGCTCTTGCTTAGTATTAAAAAACTCTGCTGAGACAAAGTTTTGTACAGAATGCCTTGCATGATCAGCCCAACTCATGCGCCATTCAAGTGCCTCCCGCATATTTAACAACACTCGACGACCAAGTGGGTCAAGCATTGCAAACGATGCGCACAGTACTAAGGACTTCACTCGCTCCGGTGACATTAAAGCCATGTGCTGAGCAACCGCGCCACCCATAGATCTACCAACAACATGCGCTGATGGGATATTTAAAAAATCCATCAAGCCCAGGGTATCTTTCGCAAGATCTTGGGTGCTAATAGGTTCATCTACTTGGGTACTCTTGCCTGCACCCCGGTTATCAAATGCAATCACTCTGTAGTGATCTTTTAAAAGCTGAATCTGTGCTGTCCATGCGCTATAGTCACCTGCAAGGCCGTGGATTAAAACCACTGGAACACCTTTGCCAACATCCACATATTGAATGTTGTACTTGCCGATCTTTGCCGTCTTTAATAAATCCTGCATATCAGTTACTCCACACTCAAGTGAGCTTGTAGCTCCTGCTGCTTTTCAGTAAATAGCGCTTTGCTGCCACTAAAGACGACCTTGCCTCCATTCAACAGCACGACATCATCTGCCACACTTAAAGCAAGATTGAGATTTTGCTCAACTAAAACAATAGAAATAAACGGCTTGAGGGTGGCAATAATATTGCCCACTTCTTTGACAATTTGTGGGGCCAAACCTTCTGAAGGCTCATCCAATAGCAATACTTTAGGATTGGTCATTAAGGCTCTACCAATTGCTAGCATCTGTTGCTCACCGCCAGATAAGCTGCCCGCAATCTGGTTCTTGCGCTCATTCAAGCGCGGGAAGAACTGGAATACGTCTTCAAGCGACCATTGACGTGCACTGCCAGCACGAGGCGCTTGATAAGCCACATCTAAATTCTCTTTAACGGTAAGACTAGGGAAGATACGGCGCCCTTGCGGAACAATGCCGATGCCTGCTTGGCAGATTTTCTCTGGTGATAAGTTTTGTAATGCCACACCATCCAACTCAATCAAACCACTTCTGCCGGATAAGAAACCAATGATGGAGCTAATGCAAGTAGTCTTGCCTGCACCGTTTCTGCCCAATAGCGCAAGCACGGTGTCTTTCTTTAGCTCAAATGAGATGTCATACAGAATATGGCTATCGCCATAAAAGGCATTTAAGCCTTCAATCTTTAAGATGGCATTAGTGGCCAAGATAAATCTCCTTGGTACGCGGATCATTTACCACTTCTTGGCGCGTGCCACTCGTAATTACTTCACCGTAATGCAAAAGCGTTACTCGGTCAGCAAACGCCAAGGCCACAGCCATATCATGCTCAATCATCAAAATGGTAATATTGCGATCGATTTGCTGGAGCAACTCAGTAATGGTTTCACGTTCTTCTGTAGATAAGCCTGCCAAAGGTTCGTCAAGTAATAAAATTTGTGGGTTTTGAGCTAGGGCCATCGCAATCTCTAAGCGACGCTTCTCCCCATAGGAGGTCTGCTCTAAGGGTAGATAGGCTTTAGCGCCCAACCCCACCTTTTCTAAAACGGCTAATGCCTTCTGATCCAAGTCCGACTCGGATAAGAAGGACCCCCAGCACTTCCAACGTAGTGGCATTTTGCCTAGTAAGGCTAATTTCACGTTAGAAATCAAATTGTCTTTGCCAAACAACGTCAGAATTTGATAGGTTCTTGCTAAATCGAGTTGTGCACGCTTAGCAGTTGGCAGCTTGGTAACATTTATTCCAGCAAGCATGATGGTTCCAGAGTCTGAAGCAAGATCACCTGAGATGAGGTTAAACAATGTTGTCTTGCCAGCACCATTTGGCCCGATCAATAGGTGCCTCTCTCCGGCATTCACAGTGAGATTGACACCCTTAGTCACCTTTAGACCACCAAAGGATTTGCTTAAATCGGAAACTTGAAGAATGGGACTCATCTTTTACTTGTTTGAGTTGAGTGCATTTTTAATGCGATCAAATCCAGCAACAATGCCGCCTGGAATGAACATTACAATGAAAATAAATACCAAACCTAATAAAGTCACCCAGTGATCTACATATTGGCTTGCTACATTCTTTAGCAACATCACTAAAGCAGCTCCAATAACTGGGCCCATCAAGGTGCCAGCACCTCCAGCAATCACCATCAAGAGCATCTCAGCAGAGTTTGCCAATGAAAGGCTGTGTGGGCTAATAAATTGGTGGTAGTAGACATACATAATTCCACCGATTGAGCCGAAGAAGCCACAAGCAGTGAAGGTTACCCAGCGAATTAACCAGACGTTAAAACCAAGCGCACTCATCCTACGAGGCTGATCTTTGGTCCCGCGAATGGTCGCACCAAAAGGAGAGCGCACCAAGATCGCAATCGCAATCCAAACCAATAAAAATACAAAAAGGGTGAAGTAGTAGAAATAACTTGCCTCACCTAAATCGAACCCAAAAATATGCGGTCTGGTAATACCAGATATTCCATTATCACCACCAGTGACGCTGGCCCAGCGATAAGCTAAGCCCCATAGAATTTGCCCAAACGCTAAAGTAATCATCAGAAAACTAATACCCGTAGCGCGTAAGGCAATCAAACCAAATATACCGGCGACGGCAGTAGTGCCTGCAATCGCAATGGCTGCCGTACTTGCATGACTCCAGCCTAGCTTTACTGTCAACCAACTACTAATATACGCAGCCAAACCCAAATAACCCGCATGGCCTAATGAAGTTAGGCCGGCATAACCTACGAGCAAATTAAGACTCATGGCAAAGATACCGGCGATTAGAATTTGACTCGCTAAGTTGGTGTAATACGTTCCGCCGAGAATGATCGGAAGTGCAAGCAATACAGCCAGAATGACAATATAAAAAATGCGGTTCAAGCGCTAATCTTTCCAAACAAGCCACGGGGGCGGACAGCCAAAATAATCAGCATTGGTAAAAATAAAATGATGTAGGCCAAATCGGGAAACAGGGCCTGGCCAAAGCTGTAGATAAAACCAATCAAAAAGCTGCCAATGAATGCACCCAACAAACTGCCGAGGCCCCCCAGAATCACGACAACCAATGCAATTGGCAGCATGTCTGCATCCAGACCTGGATAAACTGACAAAATTGGAGCAGCAGCAATACCGCCGACACCTGCTAAGGCCGCCCCCAAGCAAAAAACAATGGAGAACAACTTAGTAGCAGGCACACCAATGCCCTGAGCCATTTGGCGATCATCAACACTGGCACGAATCATGACGCCTAGCTTTGTTTTGTCTAGCAAGAGCCATAAGCCGAGCGCCACAAAAATACTAAAGATGACTAAAGCGATTCGATAGAGGGGAAAGGTTTGACCAAGGATCTGAATACCGCCAGCAAGAAAGCTTGGAGCCGCAACCGGACGAGGATCACCACCCCAAAACCAAAGACTGCAATCTGCAATGACAAATGCCACACCTAAAGTTGCCAATACCTGAGACAGACTGTTACCCGCTAAGCGACGCAGAATGACTCTTTCTACTGCAATACCTAATAAACCAATGGCAATTGCAGCAGCCAATATAGCTAAGAAGAAAGAGTACCCTGCCTCAATCACACTTAAGCCAACATAAGCACCCAACATGAAATAAGCGCCGTGCGAAAGGTTGGCAATGCGCATCAATCCGAAAATTAATGAAAAGCCTGCCGCCAGGGTGAAAAGAACTCCCCCGAGGGCAAGGCTATTAAGACTCTGAATTAACCAAAAGGACATATTCAGCGAATCAGTTTTCTAAGTTATTCGCAGGTGGGTAATCTCTAGAGTAAACAGGGTTAGCTAGGAAGTCCTTCGCTTTATATGTCCAGAACTGGCTAACCGCTGGATAAGTTTTGATCACAACGTTAGTAAGCTTGCCATCTTTTTTCTCAACTTTACGGATATAAATATCCATAATTGGGTTACCCAATGCATCTAATGTCACCTTGCCTCTTGGATCATTTGGCAATTGCACTGCACGCAATGCAGCCATGAAGGCATTCTTGTCTTCAATATTCCCTTTAACATCTTTTAAAGCCTGTTCAAGCATCAATGCAGCACCATAGGCGCCCATGGAATAGTAGCCAGGATCCTTTTTATACATCGCATTGAAATCTTTAACAAACTTCGCATTAGCTGCGTTATTCAGGTTTGCAGAATACCAACCAGTGGAAATCACACCCAGCGCGTCATCGCCCATGAAAGGCAAAATACCTTCATCGACCGTAGTCATTGCACCAAGCAAAGGAATTTTTCCTTTTAAGCCGTACTCACTGTACTGCTTCACAAACTTCACACCATTGCCGCCAGCAAAGGCCGCAAATACAGCGTCAACGTTTGGCTTAATCTGGCCAATGTAAGTACCATAGTCAGCTACGTTCAAAGGAGTCCAGAGCTTTTGTACTACCTTGCCGCCGTTCTCTTCAAATGTTCTTTGGAAACCAGCTGCAATCTCATGACCAAAAGCAAAGTCATCAGCAATGATGGCAATGCGCTTGTACTTTAAGTCTTTAGCAGCGTACTCGCCAAGCGCATGACTTGGTTGAGCTGAGCTACCAACACCACGAACAAACCATGGATTTGGTTTGCGTTGTGTTAAATCTTCAGCGCCAGCAGATGGGGAGATTACAGGTACGCCTACTTTTTTAATGTAGTCATCTACTGCAATCGCTTCAAATGCTGCCAAAGGTCCAATAATGACCTGAACCTTATCTTTTTCTACTAGCTCTTGTGTTTTAGTTTTAGTAACGGCTGGTTGGCCAGAAGTATCAGCAACGAATAGCTCCACCTTTCTACCGGCGATCGTGTTATTGCGCTCCTTCATAAACAGATTGATTGCCTCCTCCATCTGTTTGCCGCCCGCAGCCAAAGCACCCGATTTGATGGTTAAGAAACCAACCCGAATCGGTGTGCTGTCAGCCGCAAAGGCTGCAGGGGTTAACAGCGCCCCCGTTACTGCAAGCGCTACGGCTTTTAGGTGGATCTTCTTCAACATAACTGTCTCCTCGCGGTGTTTTGTACTCTGTAATTGTAGTTTTAACGTCTTAGTTGATATACTACAATAAATTTAAATTTACGCAATATTTTTCTGTAAATATTATTTATCTATATATATCATATACTTATAAAAATCCTTATCATCCTATAAAACCCTTGTGATATATTACGATTTATATTTATAGAGAGCCTAATATCTCTGAAACCATGACAGCTACTATTACAGAACCCGTAGAAACAGACGGTCGACTGCTCCGCGAGAGAGTGTACGAAGAGCTTCGTCACGATATTTTGTCGTGCCAATTAATGCCTGGCGCCGAAATACGAGAAGCCGAATTGGCGGCGCGGTTTGAAGTCAGCAAATCCCCAGTACGCGATGCTCTCATTAGCTTAGAGCGCGAAGGCTTAGTGATCACCATTCCACGCCAAGGTTATCGGGTAGCCCCTGTTTCGATTTCAGACATGCTGGATATGTTTCATTTGCGCGCAGCGCTTGAACGAGCCAACATCGAACGCGTCATCCGTCATGCGAGTGATGAGCAGCTACAAGCCCTAGATCAATACAAACGCTTTGATGAAAATCAATGGAAGGATGGATTTGTTGGATACAACAAATCATTCCATCGCAAGATGGCTGAACTCGGCGGCAATCCGCGCATGCGCGATCAACTGATTGACCTCATCGATTTAATGGAAAGAGCCGTACAGATTAGCGTGAGTAATATGAACCACGGCAAGCCAGAGGCGCTTGTAGAGGAGCATCGCGAAATCATCGATATCGTCCAAGCCAGATCTATTAAAGCTGCCCAGCGTTTAGCTGAGCAGCATGTGCTTGCTGCTGGCAAGCGCGTAAGTAATGCAGTTTCACGCGGAATGATTGTTAACTAATTCAATTTATTTTTAAAAGGACCACCATGTCAAACCCTAACAAGCAAGTCCCTATTCGTGGATTATTTATTGATGGTAAAGAAGTGCCTGCATCCCAACCTGAGTTACTGGATGTATTAAATCCAGCAACTGGTGAGATGCTTGCACAAATCTCACATGCGACAGACGCAGACGTTGATAAAGCAGTAAAAAGCTCTGCTAAAGCCTTTTCTAGCTCCGAGTGGAGCGCCATGTCTAATCGCACAAGAGCTAAGCTCATCAATAAACTAGCTGATGTTTTTGAAGCCAACCTAGAAGAAATCTACACACTAGAAACCGCCAATAACGGACGCTCCTTAAATGAGACTCGTGCCCAAGTCTCTCGCTTGCCAGACTTCTTCCGTTACAACGCAGGCCTTGCTATTGCACGTCGTGATTCTGTCATTCCAGTAGATGGCAACTATCTGAACTACACCTTGCGTACTCCGATTGGCGTTGTAGGCAACTCCACACCATTCAATCACCCATTGATGATCATGGTAAAGAGCTTAGCCCCTACCCTTGCATCTGGTTGTACGACAGTAGTAAAACCCTCTGAATACACTCCCTTAACCACCTTACGTCTTGCTGAGCTTTTTGTAGAGGCTGGTTTACCTCCAGGAGTATTTAACGTGATTACCGGTCTTGGACCATCAACTGGCAAAGCCCTAGCTGAGCATCCTGGTTTGGCCAAGTGGGTTCTGACTGGCGGTACAGAAGCTGGTCGTATTACTGGCGCATTGGCTGGTAGCAACTTTGCACATCAGACCTTAGAGCTCGGTGGCAAAACTCCAGTTCTCGTATTTGATGACTTCAACGTGGATCAGGCAGTGAACTATGCTGCATTTGGCGCCTTCATCGGTGCAGGACAAACCTGTATTTGTGGAAGCCGTCAAATTGTTCAGGCAAAAATCTATGATGAGTTTGTTGAAAAGCTCGCAGCTAAAGCGAAGTCCATTCGCATTGGCAACCCGATTGATCCAACAGTGCAACTAGGGCCTGTCGTCTCAGCACGTCAACAACAACGCGTTCTCAAATATATCGATATTGGGCTCAATGAAGATAAAGCTCGCCTAGTAGCTGGGGGTAAGGTGCCAACTGATGCATCCATGAAAGATGGCTTCTTTGTTGAGCCAACGGTTTTTGCTGATGTCACACGTGACATGCGTATTTTCCAAGAGGAAGTGTTTGGGCCATTCGTATCTGTGACTAAATTCACTACCGAAGAAGAAGGTCTCGAGCTGGCAAATGACTCTCCGTTTGGTCTGGCGGGCGCAATTCGAACAAATGACGTGACTAGAGCACACCGCGTCGCTGCCAAGTTGAAGTGCGGCATTGTTTGGGTAAATGATCACCACCGTTTAGACCCAGCATCACCATGGGGCGGTATTAAGGACTCCGGCATTGGTCGTGAGTGCGGTACAGAATCGTTTGATCAACACTTTGAAACTAAGAGCGTCATGATTCGTTTGGATGATGCGCCGTTTGACTGGTACAAAGATACTGCCAGCCAGCCACGCCTTAACTAATCACCCGTCTTCCATTAGAGAGCAAGGAAATATATTCACATGGCAAATAAAACTGTAACCATCGATAACAAAAAATTGAGCTTGGATATCTCCGGCTCTGGCAAACCCATTGTGTTGTTTCACTCTCTATTGGCTGACAGTAGTTCATTCGCACCATTGGCAGCAGACTTGGTTAAAACCCATCAAGTGATCTCGCTTAACCTGCCTGGGTTTGAAGGCTCTGACTTCGTGGGCGGAGATCTAAATACGATTGCTGCTCACATTGCTAAAGCTATCGAATCCCTACACCTTTCTGAAAAGCCCATCTTCTTAGGCAATGGTTACGGCGGCTTCATCGCTTTGATCACTAGCATTCGTCACCCACAACTAGCCTCACGCTTGGTGCTGGCTGATTGTGGCGCCATGTTCTCCGAACCTGGTCGCGCTGCTTTCCGAGGAATGTCTAATGCTGCTAAAGAGAAGGGTTTAGAGGCCATTGCTGATGTTGCGATGCGCCGCTTGTTTGCCCCTGAGTTCCAAGAGCAAAATCCAACCCTCGTTGCCGAAAGAAAGAAACGTTTCTTGAGTCTTGATACTGAAACTTTCCATGGTGCCTGCGCCGCTTTGGCTGGCTTGGATATTCGTGATCAACTATCTAATGTGACTCAACCAGTGTTGGTGCTCGTGGGAGAGCTTGATGAAGCAACTCCTTCAGCCATGTCTGTAGAACTTCATGCTGGCTTGCCAAATGCCACTTTGAACATCTTGCCTGGCTTGGCACACGTTCCTCAGTTGCAAGCTCCAGCAGTATTTATGAGCGCTATCCGCGACTTCATTAACGCCTAATCATGAGCGTAACCCTTTATGGATTCTGGCGCTCCCTAGCTGCTTATCGCGTTAGGGCTGCCCTAAACCTAAAGGGAGTTCCTTTTGAAGAGGTGTCTATTAATTTAGCTGGTGGTGAACAATTTGGTGAAGCCTATAGTTCGCTCAACCCACAACACGTGGTTCCTCTGCTCAAGCATAACGGTCATGAAATCATTCAATCGCTAGCTATTCTGGAGTACGTAGAAGATATTTGGCCAAGTCCAAAACTAATTCCCAGCAAACCCATCGATAAGGCAGAAGTGAAGGCGCTTGCTTTAATTACTATTGCCGATACTCACCCACTGATTGTTCCTAGAGTCAGAAACTTCCTGAATAAAGAGTGGGGTCTTGATGAAACCGCCCAAACAAAATGGGCGCAACATTGGTTTACTAAAGGCAACGAAGCAATAGAAAGCACTTTAATCAAGTTAGGCAAATCTAAAACCTATTCATTCGGTGATGAAGTGACGATTGCTGATATTGCTTTAGCTTCACATGTGATTGGTGCAAAACTATTTAATGTGGATATGAGCGCTGCCCCTACCCTCAATAGCATCTTTGAAAACTGCATGAAGATTCCGAGCTTCGCAAATGCACACCCCCTCAAGCAGCCAGGCGCTCCTGAGCCAAAACTATTCACAAAGCCCCGTTAAGAGCAACCCTCCAGAAAAGAAACCAAATGGTTTCTTTTTCCCTTTTACAAATTCATCGATATTTAAGTAATCAACGAAGGCTCCGTTATTGCCTGCAGCATTTTGCTCCCAAAGGACCTTATAGGAACCTTTCCCATTACCCGATGCAAGCACTTTAGGAGTGCTGAGGGCGTCCATGACGTCCCCAATCACCTCACCAGTACCCTTGATCACAGTAAATTTCTCCCCGACCCTTGGGCTATCTCGCAATACATCTAGAGAACCATCTGCCTTAATGTAGGCATCGCTCATTACCTGGCACTGATAAAAATGCGAATCGGCATAGGCTTGCAATGGAGCGAATACTGCAGCCATAAAAAATAGAGTGGTTAAGCGATTCATGGTTTTATCTTTTGGCGACTGTTTCAAAATGAAAATTTGATGCGAATAGTTACACTCAGTCTACTAGAAATACAAAAGCCACCCCTGGGTGGCTTTTGTATTTTAGCTATATCAATCTTCGGGCTGAGCCGCCCTTAATGTAGGCGCTCAGCCGAGGGAAGACTGAGGGGCGCAGGACCGCCTATTAATAGCTCATTGCTACTGAGCCCTGAAGCAAATAGTTGTGCCAGCTCATGGGGAATGTTTTCGTTGGCGCAATAAATTCCTCTTTGGCAACCAAACTTTAGAACAATCAACCCAACAGCCGTAAGCCTCTTTAAATGAAAATCTAGCGTCCCTGAGTCCACGCCAAATTTATCAATGATTTCTTTTGGTCTCACCCCTACTTTTCCGGAGCGATAGATGGACATGAACACCTTAAATCTAGTCTCGTGACCCAGAGCTTCAAAAATCGGCAGATATAGGGAGATTTCCATGAGTTGATCTTCAAATATTGAGAGCGAAGATTGGATCAAATGAATTAGTTGGATGTCCCAGTGGTGTAATCCAAAATGGGCTGTGCTTGACCACGAAAATCACGCATCGCAATCTCGTGAACTGAATCGCTGACCTCCAATACCTCTTCCCTTATTTCATACTTAATGAGACGGATTTCTTCGGACAAGCTTTCAGACTTGGGATCCAAATAGGTCGGAATCTGATGTGGGTTGTTTGGATTGGCGCGAACAGAGCCATCCCCGCCCAATTGAATGTTCGTTGCGGCGATTGCCACAGAACCAAATACGAGCAATACAAGCATCAACAAAGCAACGAGCTGGTGGCGACCAAAAATAGAAGTTGATGACATGATGGATCTCCGAAAAATTGAACTTGAACCATCCTAAGAGCGCTACCCTCTCTTAGCTATAGCACTTTAGCTCTAGTCACTGAACTGACATATGCGCCCGCAACTTAAAGTTTAGGAAAACCCTTAAATTAGCGAGCTAAACAGGGCTTAGCAAAAGATTATTGATCTTGGTCAAGCGTTTATATAGAGCTAAAGTACTAGAAATAGAAAGATGATGGATGCAATAATCATTCTAGATAAAAACACACCTCAAATAGGCCGAGAATAAGGGTCGCCATGCATTCTGTTTCACTATTAATCGTTGACGATCATCCAGTTTATCGGGATGCACTTCACCAGTTTCTTACTAGAAAATTCTTTTCCTGCGGAACACAAGTTTTTTCAGCAAACTCGATTAAAGAGGGCTTGAATATAGTACGCTCCAAAAAGTCAAGCTGGGTCATTCTTTTAGACTTGCTCATACCGGATTCTGAAAATCAGCTGTTTGGCATTCAAGAATTTAAAAAATGTGATGACGTTATTGCTATTGCTGCAATTTCCGGGCTTGAAAAGGAAAGTTTGGCGCAAGAGTGTATTGAAGCGGGTTGCAGCATTTTTATACCAAAGAGCAGTGACACCTCATTTATTTACCAAAGTCTTTGCGATTTAATGGGCCTCAGTTCCAATGAGTCTAAGCCCACTCCGCTCACCGACAGGCAAAAACAAATCCTTAACCATATATCGAATGGCGACTCCAACAAAATGATCGCCTACTCACTCAATATCAGCGAACAGACTGTTAAGGTGCATTTGGGTGAGATCTTTAAAAAGATGCAAGTGTTTAATCGCACTCAAGCCGTAATAAAAGCAAAAGAAAACGGCTGGGTGTAAGACATGGATCTCTTCTCTATAGAGGACAACAAAGATTTGTTGTTAGAAGAAAAGTATAGGTTTCTTGAAACTGCCTCGCGGACCAACACTGCAGGCACAGTTATTGGGCCACTATTTACCGGAATTTTGATTTTTCAGGAGACCCCCCCGGTCAATCTTGCCATCTGGTTAGTGGCAATGATCACATGCGTAGTGTTTAGAGCCTACATGATCTTTACAAGGAATAAAGATCCAAAACTAACAACCAAGCAAAAAATATTCAACTTAAATCTGGGTGTCGTATCAGTAACGGCCTGCTGGGGACTTGGGTGGCTAATGATTGCAACTGTTTTACCATTTAGCCTGCAATGCATCTATTTATTGATGAGCTCTACAGCGGTGTTCGTAGGTTTATATGGCTACTCTGTTCATCGATCAACGGTTCTATGCTTTGCACTTCCGATCTTCAGCTGCCAGTTTCTCGCCTCCATTCTCCCTCCAGTGATGTTCCCATGGCCCATCCAATTGGGTAACTTTGCATTCTTTCTTTACACCATTAAGATGGCTTCCTATTTTTCGAAGTCTTGGATACAAACAGTCAGCTTACAAATTCAGAACCAGTCTCTGAATAAGGAGCTTGAATACGAGCGCAATATTGCGATTGCAGCAAACATTGCCAAATCAAAGTTTATTGCCACCGCCAGCCATGACTTAAGACAGCCGCTCCATGCTGTCAACATTTATCTAGACTTATTCGAGCCTAATAAGCTCAACCAAAAAGAAAAAATTAATTTTCTTCAGATTAAAAAAAGTATCCAGACTCTTAACTCCATGTTTAAGTCCCTATTGGATTTAAGCAAACTCGATGCAGGCACCTCCAATAAGCTCGAAAAGCCATTTGAGCTTATCGAGCTAGTTGGCTTTTTATCCAACACCTTTACTCCAATTGCAGCAAGTAAAGATTTAATACTCCAGTTTGATTTTTTGAATATGGGTGTACATGGGGATAAGTTTTTGCTGCAGCAACTACTTGGTAACTTAATATCGAATGCAATTCAATATACTGCATCAGGATCCGTTCGGGTTAATCTAATCTCAAAGAACGACTGTTTACACGTTACGATTGAAGATACAGGCTATGGAATCGACTCATCCCTGCTAGATAAAATTTTTGATGAATTTTTTAGAGTAGACAGCACTCGCAATATGCACGATGGACTCGGGTTGGGCCTTTCTATAGTCAAAAGACTATGTGTAATTTCTAATACGGATCTTTCCGTGAAATCTACACTAGGATCGGGCACCACATTTAGCATTCAAACACCCTACTCGACCACCGCCCTACCAGACCATATTGAAATATTAGCTGATGATTTATTGCAACAAAACTTTGGATCACAAGATAATCTTTTAGAAGCAAAAACGATTGCGATATTTGAAGATGATCACACTATTTTTGATGCCTATAAACAAGCCTTGAATCAAAATGGATTCAAAGTTCTTTCTCTCTCTGAAAATAGCCAAGAGTTAATGAGTCAGCTGGCAAATATTAATCATATTGATTGTATTTTGAGTGATTACCGCCTTGAAACAACGACTGGAGATCTCATTATTCAGCAGCTCCGCGATAGTTTTGGCGTAGAAATTCCTGCCATTATTATTACTGCCGATACCTCTCCTCAGCATATTCAATTATTTAAAGAATTAAGCATTGACATGCTGTATAAGCCTATTGGTTACAACGAAATTGTTAATGCAATCACAATGCTTTTAAAAAAATAATATTAATTCCAGGAGACAACAATGCCAAACATTAAATTTCATCATATTGCAGCCCTACTGATCACACTATTTTCATTCAATGCTTATGCTGACTCTCCTCTTAATCCATGGGTAGGGGCCTATGGTCAAGTGGGCCTCATTGGCTACGAGAGTTATATTCCGAAAAGTACTAGCGGTACAACGTCCGTTGGAAATTACACATTTCCCAATACAGCAACTGCAAATCATGCAAATGGTCCTGCTGCAAATATAGGGATAGGTTATAACTTTGGCATTAGCGAAAACTATATTTTAGGAATTGGAGCAGCTTTATACCCTGGTCACTCAAGGTCAGTGGGCACAACGCTAGTGACAACTACGCCTAGCGGTGCATCTGTAAAATATGGCACATACGATGTTTCCAACATTTTTAGCTTTTCCTTACTGCCTGGCTATGTAATTAATAAATCTCATTTAATCTATGCAAAGATAGGTTACGCTGGGTCTACGCTCAATGCCAACTCCCCCGGTAACTATCCCCAACAATCCACTCGAGTCAATGGAACGGTTTACGGACTGGGATATAAGCAATTGATCACCGAATCCATTTACTTTTTTGGTGAAGGCAACTACGCCGTGAATCGAGCAAAGGCAGTTACCGTTGTAACGGATAGCGGCGCTATCGTTAAATCTACAGCTGATGCGACTGGATACGATTTTGTCTTTGGAGTTGGTTACCACTTCTAGAGTCCAACTGACTGACGAAAAAAACCACCCCGAAGGGTGGTTATCAATATTCAAAAGACCGTCATAGAATTTTGAATAGCTACTGGAACTCTTTTATAAATGCGATCGTTATGATGAATCTTGATCTAGGTCAATAATTCACTAGCGCTAGAGCTAAAGTATTAGTCTTGAATCGCTCTAACATTACCCATTGGATCTGAGTGAACGCTCGGCACCGCTTGAGACTGATCCCCTGGATTGAGTTTATTAAATGCCATCGCGCTTGCGATACCAATCAAGAATGCGCATACCGCCACAATTAAATTTGTACTGAGTTTTCCCACTTTACTTCCCCATATGAATTAAAAAATGAAAGCTAATTTCTTTAGCCGGGGGAATAGTAATTCATAAAACGTGACAAATTTATTAAAAACACATTTAGTAGAGCTAAAGTATTAGCAAGGAGTTAGAGACGCTAGCACTAAAGTTTTATATCAAATTTATTACGGCCTCTTATGATGAATCATCACTCAATGATCAACAAAGGAGTCTCAAATGAATATGAAACTAAGCTCTAGCCAAGATGAAAATCTCACAAGACTAATGAAGCATCCTCGTTTTCATGAGCTCAATCGCATTGCAGATTTAACTATCAAAGAAGAAACTCAAAACAGAGAATATTTCATTGAAAAATTGACGCTTATGGAATTGAATTCAGTGGTTAGCGCCCTGACCTAAGATTTTTTAACTAAATTAGTTCAGATATCTCAATGAGGTTTTGATCTGGGTCGCGAACATACACAGAGTTAATTTTTTGTGTGGCCCCAGTTCGGATCACTGGGCCCTCAACAATGGGCCAAGATTCTGAATGGAGCTTTTCAATCACCTCTTGTAAAGGACGATCAGCTATAAAGCAAAGGTCGAGCGATCCAGGAGTCGGCATATTAGCCTTGGGTTCAAACTCTTTGCCTTTGATGTGTAGATTGATCTTTTGGTTGCCGAACTTAAAAGCCTTACGCTCAACTGGCGGGGTGCCCCCAATAAAAGACTCTAGCTTCATGCCAAGAACGCGTGTATAAAAATCGACGCACTCCGCTTCTTTTGCGGTTGTTAGAACCAAATGATCTAAATGGTCAATCATACTTATCTTCTGATCTAGACTTTATTGAGCACGGCGTAATTCATCAACATAATCTGGCTCAGGATGCAATACGTTGGTAGTGCCGGCCTTTGCCACCTGCCCAGGGACCTCGTGCCCCACAATCTTTGGTAATTCTCTTGCCAACTGTATTAGCTTAGGAATATTCATGCCGGTGTCATAACCCATCGCATCGAGCATATGAATCGCATCCTCGCTAGAAATATTGCCACTTGCACCTGGTGCATACGGGCATCCGCCCAGGCCACCCAACGAACCGTCAAAACGAACAATACCAGACTGTACTGCAGCTAAGACATTGGCTAAGCCCATGCCTCTGGTGTTGTGGAAGTGCAATGTCAGTTGTAGATTTGGGAATT
Organism: Polynucleobacter sp. JS-JIR-II-50; assembly: GCF_018687895.1. NCBI lineage: Bacteria > Pseudomonadati > Pseudomonadota > Betaproteobacteria > Burkholderiales > Burkholderiaceae > Polynucleobacter > Polynucleobacter sp. JS-JIR-II-50. The sequence continues at coordinate 1,561,774 of NZ_CP061307.1, forward strand.
GCTTCTGCAATGAGTCGCACATTCTCTTTACTTGATCAGGATTTGCCATGCCTGTGGTGTCGCAGATTGTTATACCTCTTACACCGAGGTCTGCAAAACGTTTAGCGAACCCTTCAACCACCGTTTGAGAAACCTCCCCTTCCATGGGGCAGCCAAAACTAGTGGATAAGGAAACATTAATAGGCGTTCTGCCATCAACATACTTAATTACTTCAGCCAATCCAGCAAAGCTCTTTTCTCGACCCATTCGTAGGTTGGCTAAGTTGTGAGTCTCTGAAGTCGACATCACAAGATTAAATTCATCAGCCTTCGATTCCAATGCGCGCTCGGCACCTCTTAAATTGGGGACTAAGACGGTGTACTCCACTCCAGGCGCGCGCTTAATGCGCCCCATCACTTCCTCAGCATCGCGTAGCATCGGAATAGCTTTAGGCGAAGTAAATGAGGTCACCTCAATTTTGGCAAAGCCACACTCACTGAGCGCATCAACCAACTTCACCTTATCATCGGTTGGTACAAAGTTGGGCTCAATCTGAAAGCCATCCCGCATTACGACGTCATTGAAATAAATTCTGGTCATGGTTATATCTTTATTTAGTAAATGCAATGCCGCGCTCTTTTAAAGAGGCAACCTGATCATCACTCAAACCAATGCTTTTGAGTATTTCATCGGTGTTCTGGCCAATATCTGGGGCAAGAGTCTTAATAGATCCTGGTGTACGCGATAACTTCGGAATCACGCCAGGTACATGCAGCTTCGTGCCATCTTGCATCTGAATCGTTTGAATATTTTCACGGGCTTTGTAGTGTGGATCGCTTGCGATATCGGCAACCGTATAAATTTTTCCTGCTGGTACAGATACAGAATCCAGCGCTTCCAATGCTTTGGTAGTGCTAACTGTTTTAGCCCACTCACCTATAGCTTGATCAAGCTCAGCCACTCGTTTGACGCGACCATCATTAGTTTCCAGCTGGGGGTCATTGCCTAAATCTTCGCGCCCAATCACTGTCATCAGACGCTTGAAGATGCTATCGCCATTGCCAGCAACCAATACATAGCCGCCATCAGTGCACTGGTAGGCATTGGTTGGAGCAATCCCAGGTAAAGCACTACCAGCTGCTTGGCGCACCTCACCAAATGCGCTGTATTCAGGCAAAAGGCTTTCCATGCAATTAAAGACTGCTTCATACAATGCAATATCGATAATCTGACCTTTGCCACTGTTATGGCGCTCTTGTAGAGCTAGCAAGATACCAATCACACCATGCAAAGACGCCAAGGTATCGCCGATGCTGATGCCAACCCGCACCGGCACTCTGCCAGGTTCAGCAGTGAGATGTCGCAAACCGCCCATAGCTTCTGCAACCACTCCAAATCCCGGTTTATCTCTGTATGGACCAGTCTGACCATAACCACTGATACGAAGAACAATTAATTTGGGATTGAGTTGAAGTAATTTTTCTGGATCAAGACCCCAGCCCTCCAATGTTCCAGGGCGAAAGTTTTCGATTAATACATCGGCCTCTTTTACCAGCGTCCTGACAATATCTTGAGCTTCTGCTTTTCTTAAATCCAAGGAGAGTGATTTCTTATTACGTGACTGCACTTGCCACCAGACTGAAGTGCCATCTTTAAGAAGGCGCCACTTGCGCAATGCATCACCCTCTTTGGGCGGTTCGATCTTGATAACATCAGCACCAAAATCAGCCAAGGTCTTAGCAGCAAATGGCCCAGCAATGAGTTGCCCCATCTCTACGACTTTTAACTTTGATAATGGCTCCATCAAATCCCCTGAAATATGCTTTTATGCGCTAAATGGGTACTTTAAATCAATCAGCAATTGATCTAATAAAAGTCCATTTTCTTGGCCTAAAACATAGCTTTTTTATGGTGGGGGTGACTCAATCTTTCCAGGTGGGATGTTTTTGCATCACTGAATCGAATAATTCAGATTCAAGCTGCTGATTGAGCCATTTTTTGACTGCGGGTATAGGGAGTTGCTCAAACTTTTTTGGGTCAACCATTGAAAATTGCCTAATGAATGGAAAGATAGCCACATCCACCCAAGTTAATCTGCCCCCCATTAGGTATTGGAAGTTTTGCAGCGCCTGGTCCATAGGAATCAACATGACTTGCAATGCTTCATCGAGCACTGCTTCTGGATCTAGCTCCGGGAATCGATTGGGGTATTTGTATTGATCCACTAGAGTCTTAAATGGGCCATCATTTTTTTCAATCCAAGAATTGGCAATAGGCTCATCAACTTCTCTCCACCCATGCGGGTCAGACTGTTGCAATGCCCAGTGCAATATATCTAGGCTTTGATCCAATACGAGATCATCAATCCGTAAAACAGGGACAGTTCCCTTGGGAGAGAGCTGCAACATCGATTGCGGTTTATTGCGCAACTCAATTTCTCGGTGCTCAACCTGAATACCTGCATATTTCAATGCCATGCGGGCTCGCATGGCATATGGACATCTTCGATAAGAATACAAAGTGGGTGTCATGCAAGCACTTTACTCCCAGCAACTAATAGGTCACCCGTTGCCAACCGCTTGGGCAGGCCTGTGTCTGCGGATAGTACAGTCCATTTTCAGGGCAATAGGCAGCAGCTTGTGGTTGTGGGGGATAAACATATTGCGGAGTGTAATAAACACGTGGAGGCCTGTAGTACGCATTAGCAACAGCAACTCCGGCCACCGCGCCAACCGCAAAAGGCGCCCAACCGCCACGCCATCCGCCATAGCCACCATACCAACCCCTACCACCATGAGCGCTGGCTGATGTGGCCACCCCCGCAAGCATGACTCCTGTAAGCAGGCATATTAGTAACTTCTTCATATTGACCCCCATTTATAAAGGCATTAAGCCCTTTCTTACATAACGGATCAGCTTTAAGGTGGGTTGACGCTACCAAATTAAATACTTTCGCAAGGATTGATAGTCAGGTATTAAGGGAGCTTTTTCTTCCTACAAGCATCAGAGCAGTATTTGACTGATTCCCAATTTTTGGCCCAGGATTTTCTCCAAGTCATTTCTTTTTTGCAGACAACACAGACCTTACTTGGGAGAGTGCTTTTGTTTCCCTTAAACGTTGTCTTCATTGGTATTTTATAGCGTGTCGAGCTGATTCAGAATCTTTTGGGCATGCAGCACAATTTCTTTTTGATCTTCATCACTAATTCTTTTGAGATTGGCCGTCATTAACTTAGTTCGCGGACTTGCTTCAAATTGAGCGCGATGCTTGATCAAGAAGTTCCAATACAAAGTTGTGACGGGGCATGCCTCTTCCCCATAACGTATCTCAGGCTTGTATTTACATGAGCCACAATAATTGCTCATGCGTTTGATGTATGCGCCACTGGCGATATAAGGCTTACTAGTAAACCGCCCGCCATTGGCAAATAAGGCCATCCCAGCCGTATTAGGCAACTCAACCCACTCAATCGCGTCTACGTAAATCGCCAGATACCAATCACACACTTCTTGAGGCAGAATTTCAGCTAGAAGTGCAAAGTTTCCAGTCACCATTAAACGCTGAATATGGTGTGCATAACCATATTGCAACGTTTGGCCAATGGCATCTTTCATACAGGCCATCTGGGTCTGCCCATTCCAATACCATTTGGGTAATGGGCGCTGATGTTGATAGTAGTTATCTTGTGCCATCTTTGGCATATCAAGGTAATACATGCCCCGGACAAATTCACGCCAGCCTAATATTTGCCGAATGAAGCCCTCGATTGTTGATAGATCCAAAGCATACTTTTTCCATGCAATGATGACCGCATCAATCACCTCGCGAGGATTCAGTAGCTTTAGGTTTAATGCGCTCGACAAAATTGAATGCCATCCAAAAGGGGTATCAGCCCACATAGCATCTTGATACACGCCAAAATTTCTGAGGCGGTATTCGACAAAATACTCAAGAGCTTGGAGAGCTTGGTTCCTGGTAACGGGCCAGTTAAATAACTCCAGAGATCCAGGATGATCTGGGTAAGTTTTTGCAACGAATGCTAATACTTCTTTGGTAATCGCATCCACTTCAAACGCCGCAGGAGCATCGATGATGCCAGGCCCCTTTTTCGAATAGGGCTTGCGATTATCTTGATCGAAGTTCCACTGACCACCCTCGGGGTTGCCATCAGCATCCATCAACACATGGTGCTTCTTACGCATTAGGCGGTAAAAGTACTCCAGCCTGAGCTCTTTTTTGCCTGCAGTCCACTCCACAAACTCTTGGCGCGAGCAATAGAAATGCTCATCCTCAAGCATTACCAGCTCAATATTGAGCTCTTTTGCCAATGCCTCAATCGCCTGCTTGAGACGCCATTCACCAGGTTCGATGCAAACTAAATGGTTTATCTTCTTTTGCAGAATATGCTCTTTGAGAACCTCGGCAATAGGCAGAGGCGAGCCTTGAATGTAGGTCAGCGGATATTCCAGCTTTTTTAACCCTACTGCAAAGTGACGCATTGCTGAGAGAAATAAAGCAATTTTGGCTTTGTGCGACCAAACATACTGAGCCTCATTAGCCGATTCAATCATGATGATTTCATCTGCTTGAGGATCAAAGCCTCGTAATGCCGCGCTCTGCAAATCGAGCTGATCCCCCAGAATCAGAACTAGGCGCTTAGGCTCCGTGGTTTGCTGCTTGGCTTGCTGCTTGATTTGCTGCTTCATTTATTTTTGTATTGAGTGGGGCAATAGGCTCGAGTCACATCCTCACTGCGTAAAGCACTATGTTTTGTGACTCGTCCAGTTACCCGCTTGCGCCAAAGCTCAAAGGAGCTGCGCTTCAGCTCTTTACGCATAATGGCTATCACCTGGGGCTCCCCTAGGCCGAAGATCTTCTCAATCGCATCAAATGGCGTGCGATCCTCCCAGGCCATTTCAATGAGGCGAGATAAATCGGGTTCTGCGAGGGTCTTGGGGACTAGTTTTGGCACTCTGCAAGTTTAAGACTTATTCAATAAACTAGCTTGAGCCCATGATTGGAAAAATTCGTCAAAAACTGATTTCTCAAGAAATTCCGGCCATACAAAAGCCGGCGGCAATCATTTGCCCTATCTGCGAGCGAGCCATCCCAGATTCACAGAAGGATGCCCACCACCTTATCCCCAAATCTAAGGGTGGGAAGAGGACTGAATACCTTCACCGCATTTGCCACAAGCAAATACACGCCTTATTTACTGAATCTGAATTAGCCCGGCAATACCATCATGCCCAGATCCTGAGAGAACATCCAGAAATGAAGAAATTTATTCAATGGGTAGAAGGTAAGCCGGACGCCTTCTATGAAAAAACACGCAAAAGTAGTCGAATCAGACCTACTTAAAATGAAATAAAAAAATAGAACTCTATATTTGTAAAATAGGTCATTGCCATCTTTAACCCTCATATCATTTTTGACTGAGGTGACCTCGGAAATGGTTTTGGTGATTTCTACAGCCTTATTAGTTTGTTCGATGCCCGTCACAAAACCACTAAGCTGCACTTCGCCTTTAAAGCCCTGGACGGCAATCTCCCAAGACTTCAGGGTTGAATCATTAAAAATGGCCGTTTTGACCTTTGCCGTAAGGATGCTGTTGTCGACACACTGCCCCTCACTCCCCTTAGCATCTGAAGCAGTACAAGAAGTCAAAGAAATTAAAACTAAAGCAAAAAAATAGCACTGCTATTTTTTGTAATAGGTTCATAAAATTCCTTCAATAATTGTTTTATTGGCCAAGTAAATCATCCATCGAGTGCTCAGGCACAAACTCAAGCTAAATAAAATAATGCCGCTTTCATGTTCGCTAGCAGACAGACTTCGCACTTCAATTCTTTTTAAATCATAGCTAGCTGACCATATACATGAACGATAACCCCATCAGATTAGAATTTTCTATTGGTCTCAACTACGAGATTGACCAGCCAGGAAGTGATTTCATCTTCAGCATTCAGGCGTGTCAAACCAATCATCAGCTGATCATTAGCGAATATCTCAATGTGAATCAAGATATTCCATTGGGAAGTTATACCGATCCGAGTAGTCACAATAAATTGCTTCGCCTTAAAGGGCTTCCCGGAATCTTAAAGTTGGAATATGGTGGAGCGGTTGATCTCAACCACTATCTAGCACCACCTTCCCAAATATATGAAATGTCCATAAATAGTTTGCCCGGGGAGGTATTGATCTATTTATATCCAAGTAGATACTGCCAATCTGATTTCATGAAAGATATCGCTGTAAAGATATTCGGCAATATGGCTCAAGGCTATAGTCGCGTTCAAGCAATCAAGGATTGGGTTACTAATCACGTTCGCTTTTGTAATAACACCTCTACAGAGCACACTACTGCGGTAGACACTTATTTAAGTAAAGCGGGTGTGTGTCGTGACTTTGCCCACCTGATGATTGCCTTATGCAGAGCACTCAACATCCCCGCGAGATTTGTTACTGGCATTGACTATGGCTCAGACCCCATTCTTGGCCCCACAGATTTTCATGCGTATGTAGAGGCATATCTTGGCGGTCATTGGTTTATTTTTGATCCCTCTGGAATTGCAATACCCATGGGATTTGTAAGACTCAGTACCGGTAGAGATGCGGCTGATACTGCCATTGCTACTATATTTGGCTCTGTGCGAGGGTCAACACCCATAGTCTCAATCAAAGCTATTCCGAATGCACAAGGAGATCTAATGATTCCCCAGCATGTAACAAATGCCGTATCTACCGGTGATTAATCTGCTAAACATAGCGTCTGAAAACTGAAGTAATGCACCACTCAAGTGCAAATAATCGCTTATTTATGCGTGACTTACTTGGGAAGGTGGCTTTTAAAGGCTTTTAGGATTCCGCTCATCAGACCCCTCTTTGGTGCATAGGATTTGAAGTTGTGCAAAGCCAAATGTCGTTCTAATTATTAAAACTTAAGATATGGCATGCGTATAAAAATTACAAAGAGCTTGGTATTACCGGCCCAAATACTCGAGACTGAAAGCATCCCTGAGGCCCTGTTCCCTGAGGGAGATTATCTTGCCAACCTTACCCCTGATGGGAAGATTGAGGTGATCAATACACGAAAAATAAAAGCCCTTTTTTCCTTCTCGCAATTTAGAGAAAGAATTTCGCTAGGTGAATTTATTGTGATGGAGGCTTAATCTCAGATTTCAGTGGGCTAAATCCAGGCTCACTATTACAGCCGTCATTGCGGCAACAGATTCAAAAGCTTTTGAATTAACACCACTGGTATCAATATCCTCCCAGTTGAACTCTAAGGAGAAGTGGGCAGACTCGACGATAAGCTCATAACTAGTAGACGCCTTATTGCCCTCAACCCCCTTGGGCTCATCACTCACAGGAACGCGTAAGGACTCGATAGCAGCAATTAATGTACTCACCTCATTACCCGTTAACTCTCTGGTACGCAGCACATCATCTGTACGCTTAATAGAAATCTTGGAGACCTCATCAATCGTCACCTCGTATTGATTAAGCCCCAAATCTTCCCAAACAGTTAATTCCAGAGCAATCGGATATGTTTTCATCAATCTACCTCGTCAACATGGGGTTCGTCAAAATGCGTCTTGTGATGCCTAAGCTTAACCGCCAGCTGAGTCCATTTACTTTGATGGATTCGGTAGTCGCAATGTTCAGCGTGATTCTCTAGCAAGCCAAAAATGATGGTAGTTGGAATTTTGCAATGAAGGCAGCGATAAGCATGTTGATGCTCTTCAATCTTCTCTTGGGGGTAGTCGATATAAAACGGTTTCATTTGAGCCCCTTTTTTTAATAACTAGATCAAGTTAATGAAACTATCTTACACCTGAGCTTTATTAAAGTGGAATTCATTTGAAGACATTTAACTACCCCTCAAGCTCACCTTCCCATTTAGAGATAACGGCCGTTGCCAAGCCATTACCCAATACATTAGTTGCTGAACGCGCCATATCCAAGAAGTGATCTACCCCAAGGATCAATAGGACACCTGCCTCTGGCAGGTTAAATTGGGATAGGGTTGCGGCAATGACCACCAAGGAGGCTCGCGGCACACCTGCTATCCCCTTTGAAGTGATCATTAACACCAGTAACATCAAGAGCTGCTGGCTGAGCTCCATCTCAATGCCGTAGACCTGCGCAATAAAGATCGCAGCAAATGTGCAATACATCATTGAGCCATCTAAGTTAAATGAATATCCCACCGGCAAAACGAAAGAAGCAATTTTATTTTTACAGCCAAAGCGCTCCACTCTTTCTAAGGTCATTGGATAAGCCGCCTCTGAACTCGCAGTCGTAAATGCAAGTAAGGCAGGTTCACGCAACATCTTCACTAAAGTCCAAGTACGATTTTTTAATACCAAGGAGCTAATCAGAATGATGACGATCCATAAGGTGAAAATAGCAGCATAAAAGCTGAGCATGAATTTTCCGTAGGTCATCAATATGCTGACGCCATTTTCAGCAATAACGGAAGAAACTGCCGAGAAGACTGCGATAGGAGCCATCTTCATCACTGCAGTCGTAATCTTGAGCATGATGTGGGAGAGCATATCCAGATTACGAATGAACTCATCCGCTCTTGACCCCATGCCTGCTGCGCCAACCCCAAAGAAAACAGCAAAAACCACAATCTGTAAGATCTCGTTTTTAGCCATCACATCAAAGATGCTGACCGGGAAAATATGCCTTACAAAATCTGGAAAATTAAGGCTCGCTTTATTTAATCCAGTATTGGCTGCGATCTCTGGCAGGGTTAATTCCACGCCAATACCTGGCTGCAAAATATTGACCATGACCAAGCCAAGTAATAAAGAAACCAGCGACATAGAAATAAACCAAGAGAAGGTTTTTAAACCCACTCTACCGATAGTCGAGGCATCACCCATTTTGGCTATACCAACAACCAATGTGGCAAATACCAAAGGAGCAATGATCATTTTGATCAATCGCAAAAAGACATCCGTCAAGATTGAAATGTAAAGGACGTACTGATCGGGGAAAGAAGTTCCTGCACCGTATAAGTTGACAAGATAGCCAACCAAGACACCCAAGACCATCGCCCCTAGAATAAAGTGAGTTAGCTTTTTAGAGTTCATGGATGGCCTAATGAATGAGGAGAACAGTAAGATTCTACCCATCTTTAGACCCCTCAGGGTATCAACTTAGAATGAAGAAACCCGTATCCGTCGATAATCATCAACTAAACATACTTTAGAGAAAATAAATATGCTCCCTTGTATTGAATTGGAAACCAGCCCGAATCCTACGGCCGCCGTTATCTGGTTGCACGGCCTTGGAGCAGACGGCAATGATTTTGTACCCATCATTCCTGAGTTAAAACTATCTGGATGCCCTGGCACTCGCTTTGTATTTCCTAGCGCCCCAAGCATGCCCGTCACCGTTAATGGTGGCTACGTTATGCCAGCCTGGTATGACATCATTGGCAGAAACCTGATGGATCAGGAAGATGCTGCAGGCATTCAAAAATCGGCAGCAGCGATTGTTCAGCTAATAGAAAAAGAGGCTGAGCGCGGGATTGCCTATGACAAGATTGTTTTGGCTGGTTTTTCGCAAGGATGCGCAATGGCCCTGCATATCGGCCTACGTTTTCCACACAAGCTTGCTGGCATCATTGCCCTATCAGGCTACCTACCCTTAGCAATGAGTGCCAATATTGAAAAGCATACTGCTAATGCCAAGACGCCGATCTTTATGGCACATGGCACTTATGATCCAGTGGTGACTCTTGATCGCGCCCAAGCATCGCATGCCTTACTAGAACAAATGGGCTATCCAGTAGATTGGAATGAATACCCCATGGAACACTCCGTTAATCATGAAGAGCTCATGGATATCTCGCGCTTCTTACAAGAAGTATTGGCGACTAAATAAGCCCATCCGAAATTAACTTGATGCTGGCAATCAGTAAAAAGAATCTTACTGTTCGGTAATACCATTTCATTGAGATTCTTTTGGCAAGATAAAAGCCAAAGTAGACCCCGACAGGCACACAAGGTAACAAGATGATAGAAGTTGCAAGCTGCTGGAAATTCAGCAGGTTCAAATAGGCATAAGGCCCGAGCTTGCCAAAATTCATGGCCGTAAAATAGACTCCTAAGGTCGAGGTATAAACCATTGGTAAGAGCTTTTCTCTCAGCATATACACCGTAATCGGTGGCCCACCAATATGCGCAACAAAGGAAGTAAATCCAGACGTCAAGCCCATAGCCCGCCCAAGCCAGGGATAGGACTTTGTCTCCTTCGCCTCTATGCGAGACATAGCAAGATTCTGAATCAAAAAGAGGAGGGTAAAAATACCGATTGAAAGCGTTAATACCTGAGGGGTAATTGCAGTAAAGAAAATCATTCCCAATAAAAGACCTACTATGGCTGGCGGAATAACAATCTTAAGAATATTCCAGTTCGCATTCTGAATGTATCGACGCAAACCCACTAAATCAATCACAATTAAGAGCGGCAACATAATTGCTAAAGCTTCATTAATTGGAGATTGGCTAGCCATCAAAGGTAGTGAGAGAGTGCCAAGCCCAGCACCAAAACCGCTTTTTGATATACCCAGAATGATGACGCTAATGACCGCACAAACAAAAAAAGCAAGTGAATGTGCGTGAAAAGATTGCACCAAGGGGGTAAAGAGTAAATCAAGCATCCAGCGATCTTACCAAGCTATGAATAAGTAGGCAGCGGCTACAGCCATAAAACCTGTCGCCAGCCATCCCAGAATCCTCATACTCAAAGAGGCGACATGAGCCCCCATCACAGACTGTTTTGATGACAAAACCATAATGGCCACCATGAGTGGTACAGCGACAATCCCATTAATCACCGCACTCCAAAACAAGGCCTTCATTGGACTAATGGGTGAGTATTGAATCGCTAGAGCAATCAAGACGCTCAAGGCAATGATGGCGTAAAACTTGCTTGCTTGGGTAGCGCTATCTTCCAGACTAGAGCGCCAGCCAAATACTTCTGACAAAGCATAGGCAGCCGAACCAGCAAGAACGGGCACACCCATCAGCCCGACGCCCAAGATCCCCAGCGCAAAAAGTAGAAAAGTAAATTCTCCGGCAAGAGGTCTCAATGCTGATGCTGCTTGAGCAGCAGTATTGATATCGCGTATGCCTGCAGCATGAAGCGTTACTGCTGTAGCGAGAATAATGCAGTACGCAGCCACATTGGAGTACAGCATGCCACTCCATGTATCCCAATGAATTCTTCTAAGCTCTGCAGTAACTATCTCAGGATTGTTTTGTTCGAGCAGGCTTGGTTGCCCACGCAAGTTCATGTCCTCCACTTCCTGGGAGGATTGCCAAAAAAATAAATAGGGGCTGATAGTAGTGCCAAAGATACCAACCACTACTGCAGCCGAATCTGCACTCCAGGTCAGCTGAGGGAAGAAGGTACTCCAGATCACATCACCCCAAGGAATATGCACCGTAAAAAGGACAGCACCATATGCCAGTAGGGAAAGTGATAACCACTTCAAAAAGAAAACATAGTGGCGATAAGGAATCAGTATCTGCAAAACCAAAGTCAACAATACAAAGATACCGGTCATGATGTGCCAATTAACACCCGTAACTAACTGTGCCACCTCACCCATCGCAGCAATATCTGCAGCGATATTGAGAACATTGGCAATCAACAGCAGCAAAACTAGAGTAACCAATACAACCGGCGGAAAAGCCAACTTCATATTGGCGGATAAACCACGGCCAGTCACCCTACCGATACGAGCACATAAGACTTGAATTGTCGACATCAAAGGATATGCAAATGGCATTGTCCAAAGCATATTCAAACCAAACTGCGCGCCCGCTTGAGAGTAAGTGACGATCCCACTAGGATCATCATCAGCAACACCTGTAACCATACCCGGACCCACTCGGGATAAAGGATGCTGCTTAATGCGGACCCAGATTTCCGAGAGATTCATATGGGTTGCGGTGAAAAGATCATCCTTTGAGTGTAGTCTGTAATAGATAGCTCGGGAGGATCCGCCCAAAAGAAAAGGGCTCATACAGAGCCCTTATGCTGATTGCTCTCACTCTCAAAGTTTCTTGCTGAAACTATATTGAGCAAATGCTTGCTCAGCCACATTAAACCACTGCGCTTCCATGTTTCTAAATGCACGATAGTCCTCAAAAATCTTTTTAAATTGCGGATTCTTGGCAGACTCCTCCGCATACGTCTCTTGACTTGCTTTAAAGCATGCCTCCAAAATGGAAGTGTTGAACTTACGAAGTACGGCACCGTTTTGCAGGAGGCGTTGCAATGCAGGTGGATTAAGCGCATCGTACTTTGCGCACATATCGGTATGCGCTTCGAAACAAGCTGCCTCCCATGCTGCTTGATAGGCAGGCGGCAAAGAATCCCACTGCTTTTTATTGACCAAGAAAGAAAGTCCGGCGGCACCCTCCCAGAAGGCGGGGTAGTAGTAATTCTTAGCTACCTTTGCTAGACCCAACTTTTCGTCGTCATAGGGCCCAACAAATTCAGCAGCATCAATCGTGCCTTTTTCTAAAGCGGAATAAATCTCGCCGGCGGGGAGCTGTTGTGGCACCACGCCGAGTTTTGCGAGTACCTGCCCTGCAAATCCAGCGATACGGAATTTCAGGCCCTTGAGGTCTTCTGGTGATTTAATTTCTTTTCGAAACCAGCCACCCATTTGCGTACCAGTTTGACCGCCTAAGAAATTCACAATGTTGTAACTGGCATAGAGTTCACGCATTAACTTCATGCCATTACCATGAAGCATCCAAGCAGATTGTTGGCGAGCGGTTAGGCCAAATGGTGCAGCAGTATCAAAGATAAAGGCGCTGTTTTTACCAAGATAGTAATAACTCGCAGTGTGCCCACACTCTACGGTGCCGTTTTGTACAGCATCCAATACCTGAAGCGCTGGAACTACTTCACCAGCTGCAAATACCTTGACGTTAAATTTTCCGTCAGTAGCCTTACGCAAAGCGTTAGAGAATACCTCAGGAGTACCAAATAAAGTATCTAATGATTTAGGGAAGCTTGAAACCAGACGCCAATTTAGAGTTGGTAAACTTTGTGCAAGCGATGGCGCCGCTAAGGCCGCAGCTCCGGCACCAATAGTGGCTTTCTTTAAAAATGAACGTCTTTGCATTTCCGTCACCCCTTTAAAAAATAATAAATTTTTTATATTGAGACTATTTTTAGAGTCTGTATTGATTGTCTTGCTTTATTTTCCACCAACTGTCATTGAGCCCAGCAAAATAGATCCCGTTTCTTTGGTGCCACGAATAAGAGCATCACTACCAATTAACTGAATATCCATCAGCATGTCGCGTAAATTACCGGCAATGGTGATCCCTTCAACAGGATATTGAATAACTCCATTCTCAACCCAGTAGCCAAATGCGCCTCGTGAATAATCACCTGTCACATAATTAACACCCTGGCCCATTAATTCCGTGACTAATAAACCTGTACCCATTTCTTTTAATAGTGCAGGTAAGCCACCCTTAGGCGTTTTCTTGCTTTGTAAAGTCAGGTGATGCGATCCGCCAGCATTTCCAGTGGTTTTCATACCCAACTTGCGCGCAGAATAAGTCGATAAAAAATAACCTTCGAGTATTCCTTTATTCACCACTGTTCTGGCAGAAGTTTTAACACCCTCTTCATCAAATGGCGCACTACCAGTCATTGACTTCAGATGCGGATCTTCAAACAAGCTGATGTGCTTAGGTAACACTTGCTTGCCCAAGCTATCAAGCAGAAAGCTGGAGCGGCGATACAAAGCGCCACCTGAAACAGCTTGCACTAGGCCGCCCAATAAACCTGCAGCGAGGGGCGCTTCAAAGATCACTGGGCAACGTCGAGTAGTTAAAGATCTAGCCTTAAGACGCGACAAGGCTCGCTGAGCTGCATATGTTCCGATCGCAGCAGGATCGGCCAATTCCTCAGGAATGCGAGAGCTGGAGTACCAATCGTCACGTTGCATGTGAGCCTTCTTGCCACCTTCGCTAGCGATAGGCGCACAAGAAATATAGTGACGAGAAAAAGGATAGCCGCCCATAAATCCATGTGACGTGCCCATCATGAAATGCGCATGGTGTGCGGATACTGATGCACCATCACTATTATGAATTTGTTTGCTCACTGAAAATGCCGCGCCCTCAGCACTACGTGCGATTTCTACAGCAGCAGCTGCATCAATATTCCATGGATGAAACAAATCTAAATCCAGCGGATTTTTTTCTAAGAGCTCAGCCTCAGCCGGACCTGCACATAGATCCTCTGCCGTGTGTTGTGCGATGTGATAGGCAGCATCTACCGTTGCCTTTAATGATGCTTTAGAGAAATCGCTAGTGCTGGCGTTACCGCGGTGATGACCCAAAAATACGGTGACCCCCACTTGCTTATCCAGGCTTTGCTCGATAGTCTCGACCTCACCCTTACGAACAGTAACGGAGAGGCCCTGACCCTCTGAAACCTCCGCTACGGCATCTGAGGCACCCCTTCTTTTGGCCTCTTTAAGCATGAAATCGATGATTTCTTGAAACTGGTTGGATGTGTATGTAAACATACCCTAATAATAGCTAGAATAGAAACATGAAGCATACAGAAGCCCTAAAACGAAACAGCCCTAACGAGGTCAAAATTGGCCTGATTTCCATCTCAGATCGCGCCAGTAAAGGCGTCTATCAGGATGAAGGCATTCCCGCCCTGCAAACCTGGCTTCTGAAGGCCATTAGCAATCCCTGTGTTTTTCATGAACGCCTCATTGCCGATGAATCTGAAGCCATTACCGAGTCAATCGTTGAGCTAGTAGACGAACTAGGCTGCGATCTAGTCCTCACTACAGGTGGCACTGGCCCCTCCAGGAGGGATGTCACCCCTGAGGCTACTCGTGAAGCCGGCACTCGAGAGATGCCTGGTTTTGGCGAGCAAATGCGTCAAATTAGCTTAAGTTTTGTGCCAACTGCCATCCTATCTAGACAGACAGCCGTCCTCAGAGAAATTGATGGTCATGCCGCACTGGTCATTAACCTGCCCGGACAACCTAAGGCAATTGCAGAAACGCTTGAAGGCCTGAAAGACGAGAACGGCAAGTCCATTGTTCCCGGCATCTTTGCTGCAGTGCCTTACTGCATTGATTTAATTGGCGGCCCCTATATCGAGACTAACGAAACTGTCATTAAAGTCTTTAGACCAAAAAGTGCTCTTAAGAAAACTGGGGCTTGATTCGCTCTAACCATCAATAAAAAGGTCCGCATTGCGGACCTTTTCTTTTGTCACCCCCATCAAGGCATCCGCCAAATCACTGAGGTAAAGGCACAATAAACTTCTCGCGGTAATACTTCAGCTCTTCGATAGACTCTTCTATGTCCGCCAATGCTGTGTGAGCCTGATTCTTAGTAAAACCCTTCACCAACTCTGGATGCCAACGCTTGCAAAGTTCTTTCAAAGTAGATACATCAATATTTCGATAATGAAAGTAAGCCTCTAACTTCGGCATGTACTTCGCCATAAAGCGTCTATCTTGGCCAATCGTATTGCCGCACATTGGAGCAATGCCAGCCTTAATGTATTTTTTCAAGAAGGCAATGCATTCTGCCTCCACTGTTGCCTCATCTAGAGTGGATGCCTTCACTTTGTCGATCAAACCAGAGCGCCCATGTGTGCCTTTATTCCAGGCATCCATAGCATCCAAAACGGCATCATCCTGATGCACCACCCAGACCGGTGCAGTGGCAATAGTATTGAGGTGGGCATCTGTCACGATGATGGCAATTTCCAGAATCCGTTCGGTTTCCGGGTTTAGGCCTGACATCTCCATATCCACCCAAATAAGGTGTTCATTCGCTGGTGCTGTCTTGGTTGCCGCTATGACTGCTGCTGTGGCCGTAGTGTTAGTTTGCTCGCTCATATCTATAATGATCTCATGACATTCACAATTGTTTTTCTAATTGCCTTTATTGCTAGCTTTGGCTTACGCCATTGGCTCTCCCAACGTCAAATTCGCTATGTGGCACAGCATCGCAATGCCGTCCCCGCAGATTTCGCTGAAAAAGTGACTTTAGCTGAACATCAAAAAGCAGCTGACTACACCATCGCTAAATTGCGTCTTGGCATTTTAGAGAATGGAGTCAGCGCCATCATTTTAATTGGCTTCACCTTATTGGGTGGCCTACAGATCCTGAACATGGCATTACTGCAATTTTTAGGTGAGGGTATTGTTCAACAAATTGCCCTGCTAGTTTCCGTCGTGATCATTTCCGGCCTGATTGATATGCCTTTCTCCTGGTACAAGCAGTTCCATTTAGAGGAACGCTTTGGTTTTAACCGCATGAGTAAAAGACTATTCTTCACAGATATGATTAAAGGAATGGCAGTAGGCGGCGCCATTGGTATTCCATTGCTCTGGGTCATCCTGACCTTGATGTCTAAGGCCGGTGATTTATGGTGGCTTTGGGCATGGGCAGTGTTGACAGCATTTAGCTTGCTCATGCAGTGGATCTTCCCCACCTTTATTGCACCCCTCTTCAATAAGTTTCAAGCCTTAGAGGATGGGCCTTTAAAAACACAGATTGAAGCACTGCTAAAACGTTGCGACTTTGCGAGCCAGGGCCTGTTTGTGATGGATGGCAGTAAACGCAGCGCTCACGGCAATGCATTCTTTGCCGGTATGGGTAAAGCTAAGCGCATTGTATTTTTTGACACCTTGATTGAGAAACTTAATCCAGGCGAAGTCGAGGCGGTGCTCGCCCATGAGCTTGGTCATTTCAAGTGCAAACATATTCGCAAACGTCTCTTGGTCTCGTTCGCCCTCAGCTTTGCGATGTTTGCTCTCTTGGGCTGGATCAGCACTAGAGCCTGGTTCTATACAGACTTAGGCGTGATGCCTAACCTCAATGGTTATAACGGTGGCCTTGCATTGGCACTCTTTATGCTGGTCTCTCCAGTCTTTAGTTTTTTCTTTACACCACTTTCTAGCTTAGCCTCACGCAAGCACGAGTACGAAGCGGATGGATTTGCCGCCGAGAAATCTTCCGCAAAAGATTTAATCGCTGCGCTAGTCAAGCTATATCAAGATAATGCCTCGACCCTCACGCCCGATCCGATCTATACAGCTTTCTATAGCTCGCATCCACCTGCGCCCTTGCGCATTGCTAACTTACAGCGGTTTAGCTCATAACGATGGAGCAATTTCATGCGCTACTCATTGCCTCCTACGGAAGGCATTATTTAGCGCAGCGTTTAATTGCAGATGCTGCTGGCCAAGAATCACCCGATGGCCCATTAATACAAGTCAGCACACCAGCTAAGCAACATATCGGCGCTGTGGGTGACCGCATGTTGCTTGAGATGACTTCGGCTGATCAAGCCCGCATTATTCAAATTGAGCCCCGAGAAAATCTCCTCTATCGCTCGGATGCATTCAAGAGCAAGTTGATTGCATCGAATGTGGATCAAATCTTAGTAGTACTAGCTACTCAACCCGCTTTCTCACCAGACCTATTGGGAAGAGCGGTAGTAGCTGCTGAAGCCAATCAAATTGGCCTACATATTTTGCTCAACAAGTGTGACCTTAAAGACAATCTTGAGCACGCTCGCAAAATCATTGCGCCCTATGCTCGCATGGGATATCAAGTCAGCGAAGTTTCCGCCAAGTTTGACCCAGCCTCAATCGATTCCTTGCAGTCCGCCCTAAAGGGGAAAGTCTCCGTCTTTGTAGGCCAATCAGGAATGGGTAAGTCCAGCCTATTAAATGCCTGGATACCGAATGCTGCCGCACTGACCCAAGAATATTCTGTACGCTTAGATACCGGCAAACACACCACTACCGCATGCCGTTATTTTGAACTACCTGAGGCTTGGGGCAGAGATGAGACAGGTAGGCTTGGTGCCCTCATTGATTCACCGGGCTTTCAGGAGTTTGGTTTGGCGCACATGTCTGTTAGCGAATTGCAGCACGCCTTTAGGGAATTTAAAGACTTGCTAGGTAAGTGTCGCTTTCATAACTGCGCGCATTTGACTGAGCCAGATTGCGCAGTACGTGAAGCAGTAGACAGAAATGAAATAGCGCCAGAAAGACTGGCGCTATTTAGACAGCTGCACTCAGATTCAAAAACGGCTGATGTACAAATTCAGGGAATTAGCCAAGCCAAAGAGCGATGGTCAGCATTAGCAACAAAGCCATCCAAGCGATAACTAAGCGCCATACCAATCCTACGGCAGAGCGCATCGTACGCTCAGTAGGCTCAAGACCTACTTCATAAATAACCGGCTCACCGGCTTCAGCCATACGCAAAGCTTCATCACTATCAGGCTCACTCATTGGTTCACCAAGACGCACACCCAATGCACCGCTGCCTGCTGCCAAAATTACTGCAGACAAAGAGTCTGACCACTTTTGCGTGAGATAGCGCCAGCCATATACAGCGCCTTCGAAGTTACCAACAATGGCAAAGCCCATCGCGGTAATACGCGCAGGAACCCAATCCAATACGTAGAAGAAATGACGGGCAGATTCGCCGAGGTTAAAGTCACCACGCTCTGACCAACGTTGAGAGGCAATATCAGCTAAGCGGTAGAGCACAACACCAGCCGGGCCCATTGGCATCATGAACCAGAACAACACACCAAACACATGGTGGTGTGAACCAATGATGGCGCGTTCTAGTGCCAAAGAAATCACTTCCGTCTCGGAAAGATTGGAGGTATCTAATTCTGGGCCATACCACTCACCTAAGGCAGTACGAGCAGCAGGCAAGTCATGCGCTTCAATTGCTTCATGCACCGCAGTAAAAGAATGACTGAACTGACGAAAGCCAAAAAACAAATAAGCAATGACGATGTTCCAAAGAAAACCTAAGATTGGATAAGTCACCATACAAGTGACGTACACAATGAAGACTAAAAAAGTTGGCAGTATGAAGGCTACCAAGCAAGCCATACGAGCGCCTATTGGGCTTGCACCGCCTTCAGTCTTACCACCGAACTCAGCAGCGACCCAATCTAACCAGCGGGCACATACACGCGCAATCCAATGACTTGAAGTGACTGGGCGGTATTGCTCAGCAATAAGGGCGAAGAGAATAGAAAAGAAAGTCATACTTTTAATAAATGATAAAGGTTACGCAACATTCCCGCAGTGGCACCCCAAATAAAGCGGTTCTCATAAGGCATTGAATAAAAACGTCGTCCACCCTGCTCACTTTGCCACAATCTGACCTGATGATTGGCGGGATCCAACAAAAAACTTAGCGGCACTTCAAATACATCAGCCACTTCAAACTCATCTAAGACATATTCTGCCTGAGCCTGGACTAATCCTACTACTGGCGTAACGCTATAGCCAGAAACCGTTAAATACTGTGGTAAATGACCAATAATCTCCACTCGCCCAGGATCTAAGCCGATTTCTTCTTTACTCTCACGCAAGGCGGTGTCATTAGGACTTTGATCCTCGGGATCCATACGACCCCCTGGAAAACTAATTTGGCCCGCATGATCGCGCAAATGATTGGTTCTTTGCGTCAGCAATACTGACAAGCCATCCTCTTTCAATAGAAGTGGAATCAGCACTGCTGCTTTGGTGACTTTTCCCACGGCTTGGCGCTTAGCAATAATGTCAGCCGCAATCACATGACGGTTTTCATCGGTAATCTCTGGCTCCCATTGAGGGGGTGAGCTCAGTCTAGCCCTTAAACCAGCGGGCTCCAAAAATTCTGCTGCTACCTTTTTTTCGGTCGAGCACACTGCATGAATCGGGATAGCTTGTGCATCAAATCCTGGAGGCGCAGCAACATTGATTGCATTATCTTCAGGTGTTGAGGTCTTGGGCATATTCATATTCTAAGGCAACAAAAAAGGCGACCGAGGCCGCCTTTTTAAATCAAGCCAGCATGAATTATGCGGCTGGAGTTGCTACTGCTACTTTACGTGCAGGAAGCTTCTCTTTAATACGTGCAGACTTACCTGAACGATCGCGCAAGTAGTACAACTTGGCACGACGTACATCACCGCGACGCTTCACTTCAATGCTAGCGATCAATGGTGAGTAAGTTTGGAATGTACGCTCTACACCTTCGCCAGATGAAATCTTACGAACGATAAAGCTAGAATTGAGTCCGCGATTGCGTTTTGCAATCACAACACCTTCAAATGCCTGAGTACGCTTACGCGCACCTTCAACAACGTTCACGCCAACAACAACTGTATCGCCAGGAGCAAAGCTTGGCAAAACCTTGTTAGCACTTAAGCGAGCAATTTCTTCTTGCTCAATTTTTTCAATTAAATTCATTTTTAATCCTTAAACATCGTATTAGCGTTTAATCCCGAGATATAAATCAACGGACCTAATAGAGGATGCAGTTAAAACAATTTCACTAAACCAAAAACTAAACCACCTATTCACTACTGCACACTACTAAAAGTATTTACAGAGAGCGAAGAAATTGTTCATCTTCTCGGGTTAGCAACCCTTTGGCTCTGGCCGATTCAATTAAGTCCGGCCTTAACCTGAACGTCAGCTCTAAAGACTTCTGCCGACGCCAATCCGCTATTTTAGCGTGATGTCCGCCCAAAAGCACGTCTGGGACAGATAAATTTTCATATATTTCGGGGCGGGTGTAGTGCGGATAGTCCAAAAGACCGTTCATAAAGCTATCCTGGGTGGCAGATTCGCCATCTCCAAGCGCTCCTGGAATCAATCTAATCACCGCATCCATCATTGCCATAGCCGGGATTTCGCCCCCAGAAAGCACAAAATCACCGATGGAAAGCTGTAAATCGACGTTTCGGTCGACAAAACGCTGGTCAATGGCCTCATATCGACCACAAATAAAGCTTAAATTGCCGTAATTCAGGATATCTGCAGCTATCTTCTGAGAAAAACGCTCGCCCTGGGGTGCCAATAAGCAAATTGGGCCTGATTTGATGTTTGCCGCCTGATGGGCTGCCTTAATTCCAGCGACTGTATCTTCTAAGGGCTTGGCCATCATCACCATGCCAGGTCCACCGCCATAAGCACGGTCGTCCACGGTTTTACGAGGATCAGCGCAAAAGTTACGAGGATTCCAAAGATGAACGCTGGCTAATGATTGTTCACATGCGCGACCAGTAATGCCCCACTGCGTTAATGCAGAGAACATTTCAGGAAACAAGGTGACTACATCAAAGCGCATATCGGTAATTAATTTTGAAATGGATCTTTGCGTTCTTATTGCCAGTCAGACTGCCAATCAAGAGTAATCGTTTTATTTGGCAAGTCGACGTTTTGCACTACTTCTTTTACAAACGGCACCAAATACACAATCGTTTTAGTTTCTGGATTACCAATCGCGATAACACCATGTGCGCCATTCTCGGTGACATCAATCACTTCACCAAGTGCTTCGCCTTGCAAATTCACGGCATTGCAACCGATCAGATCAACCCAGTAATAGGAATCACTATCCGCCTTTGGAAAGGCATCGCGCGCCACCAAGATACGAGAGCCTTTTAATGCAAGCGCCTGATCACGATCAGTTACCCCATCGAGAGTAAGCACCACATTACCGCTATGCATCTTGGCGCTTTTCACTTTGTATTGCGTCAAAGAGGCTTGCTCTAGTGACGCAGAAACGCCCGCATCCCTACGAGGGATCAGAGACAGCCAAATGGATTTAGAAGAAAGAAGTGCTACAGGCTCTGATGAGTGGGGTCTTACCTTCACTTGGCCTTGCAAACCTTGCGCCTCAGATATGGCACCAAGTTCAATCAAATCATTCAGGGAAGGCGTACTCATTTGTAATACACCTTATTTTCCCAAAATAGAACTACTAGAAATTCTGCCGCTAAAAACCTCATCACATCGATGAAGTTTTTAGCAATCGAATATTAAACAGCTGGATTGTTTTTGATCAAACGAACTACTGTTGGGGAAACCTGCGCGCCAACACCAGTCCAGTAAGTCAAACGGTCTTGAGCAATACGCATTGCTTGCTCAGTTGCCGCTGCTTGTGGATTGAAGTAACCAATACGCTCGATGAAATTCGAGTCACGACGGTTGCGTTTATCAGTAGCAACAATGCTGTAAAAAGGGCGCTTCTTAGAACCGCCGCGTGCCAGTCGAATGACGACCATACTTATTCCTTAAAATCTAAAATGAAAACAGGTTGATTACAACCCAATGAAATTTCTACAAAAAACTTTGGGCTCCAGCTCACCAAATAAAGTTATGGTGGAGCGGAAAACCTCATATTCTAGACGAAAACCCCTACTTCTTCCACCTATTTAAGCATCTAAGACAGTAGAATAGAATGTGCACTTAGATAAAAAATATATTAAAAACAATAACTTAGGTAAATATGGTCCTTAAATTCAGACTTTTAGACTTCCTCAGAAAGCCTTCAAAAGGGTTCTTTCTGACGCTTTCTTGCCTAAGTCTTGGACTTTTAAGCGGCTGCGCAAGCGTCATCCCTCCATGTGGAGCAAAAATAAGCCCGCCAAGCAGCGAACTTAAAAATACCAAATGGGAGCTGACCCGCTGGAACTTACCCCCCAATAGCAATGGAGAGGTGCGCACCCGCCAAATTCCGCAAGGCGATGCCAGCAACCCGATTCAAATCATTTTTGATGCTAGCGGACAACGGCTGAGCGGCTCGACAGGATGCAATCGGTTTACTGCAACCCTTGATGAAGACGCCCGCGGTTTTTCTCTTAAGCAAATCGCCAGCACCAAGATGGCTTGCAACCCTCAGCGTATGGAATTGGAAAATGATTTCCTCTACGAGTTAAATGACTATCGCAGCATTGTGCGTAATGGTGATCAATTACTCATGATCGGCACTGATCGTGAAGTACTCAGTTTTATTCAAAAGCCAAACAACAATAAATAAGCACTCAATTATTCACTAGCAATATCACTGAAAGATTCATGAAAAAATCCAAACTTCTTTTTTGCGCACTCGGATTACTCCTTCCCGGCAGCGGTCTCAATTGTTTTTATTTGCAAGGGATTAAATCTTTTTGGGCATGGGTTCAGTTATTTGCCCTAATAGGTGGCGCAGCAGGCTGGGTCATTCTGAAAGATGCTCGCTTTCATTCTGCGCCAGGATGGGTGCTCGTTACTTTTGGTTTTATGGCTATTGAAGCAAGCTGGTTAACAACTATTGCCTTTGGTCTTCGCTTGGATGAGAAGTGGGATGCCCAATTTAATCCCGGCATTGAAGAACACCGACGCAGCCGCTCTGGCTGGCTCGAGATACTGACAGTGATTTTCTCTTTGGTATTGGGTGCCGGTGTGATGATGACTTTTTTGGCCATTTCTTTTGAGCAATTTTTTATTTCTCAAATTCATGAAGCCAAAAAGCTATCCCAATAATTGCGGATAGCTTTCATTTTGCAAGAGCCGCTCTTAAGAGCGGTTTTTTTATCCTCTTTTACAGCTCCTTAGAACTGCTCAACTTCTAAAGCATTGGTGGAATAGCCACTTTCAACAATCGAAGTTGCTAGAGCTTGTGCTTGAGGCATGAGATTCTCAGCAAAGAAACGGGCTGTAGCAATCTTTGCATCATAGAATTTTGGATCGCCATCACGTAGACGCTCGGAAGCTAACAGCGCTCTCGCCATTTGCCAACCGCCCAATACCAAGCCAGATAAGCGCAAGTAAGCAAAGCTACCTGCATAGACCGCTTTGATGTCCGTCTTTGCATTCGTAACGATGTAGGCAACGGCCTGCTCGAAGGCGGCGCGCGCTAAGGTGAGTTGCTTGAGTACCGCTTTAGCATCAGCGCTTCCACTGGCAGCCAAATCATTTTCAGTAGCAGTAATTCTTTGTGAAAGCTCTTTGGCAATCGCCCCACCATCACGTACTGTTTTTCTACCGACTAAGTCATTCGCCTGAATTGCAGTGGTGCCCTCGTAAATCGTCAAGATGCGGGCATCACGGTAATACTGCGCTGCGCCAGTTTCTTCGATAAAGCCCATGCCACCATGCACTTGAACTCCCAGGCTAGCGACTTCAATCGACATTTCTGTTGAGAAGCCTTTAACGATTGGGACTAAGAATTCATAGATAGCTTGATTGGCTTTGCGTACGGATTCATCAGGAGCAGCATGTTGTGCGTCATAAGCAGAAGCGGCGCAGTAAGCCAATGCACGCGAAGCTTCTGTGTACGCACGCATTGTCATGAGCATCCGCTTTACATCCGGCTGATGAATGATTGCTACCGGGCCTGGTGAACCTGCTAGGTCACGGCTCTGTACTCGATCTTTTGCATATTGAACTGCCTTTTGGTAGGCACGCTCCGCCACCGCTACACCCTGCATACCTACTGCAAAGCGAGCTGCATTCATCATCACGAACATATATTCAAGACCGCGATTTTCCTCGCCAACCAAGTAGCCGATCGCACCACCATGATCACCAAACTGTAGAACCGCTGTTGGACTCGCTTTAATACCTAACTTGTGCTCAATCGAAACGCAATGAACATCATTACGCTCACCTAATGAACCATCTTTGTTCACCATAAACTTCGGCACTACAAATAATGAGATACCCTTTACACCCTCTGGTGCATCAGGCGTTCTTGCTAGCACCAAATGGATAATATTCTTAGCCATATCGTGCTCACCATAGGTGATATAAATTTTGGTTCCAAAAATCCTGTAAGTACCGTCACCCTCTGGAACAGCGCGTGAGCGAACCATCGCAAGATCAGAGCCAGCTTGCGGCTCAGTCAAATTCATTGTTCCAGTCCACTCACCAGAAATCATCTTCGGAACATATTGCTCCTGAAGTTCAGGGCTAGCAGCAGTTAAGAGAGCTTCAATAGCACCATCAGTAAGTAATGGGCAGAGTGCAAAAGAAAGATTGGCTGCATTCACCATCTCTAGGCAAGCAGTAGAGATCAATTTTGGTAAGCCTTGGCCGCCAAACTCTGCCGGATGAATGACACCCTGCCATCCTGCGGCGGCATATTGCTCAAAAGCTTGTTTGAAGCCCGGGGTAGTTTTCACTACACCATCTTTTAAGGCGCTTGGGTTTTGGTCCCCAGCCCAATTGAGGGGTGCAACAACGTCTTGATTAAATTTAGCAGATTCTTCCAAAATAGCCGGCGCAAGATCAACATCAGCGCCAACCTCAGCATAAGAAGGATAGGCAACAACATCCGATAGCCCAGCTAGTTCATTCATGACAAACAACATATCTTTCACTGGGGCTACGTATGACATTACCACTCCTCTTTATTCGGTTTGATTCTCAATTCATCAACTAAGTGAATCAACCAAGCGCTTTGGTTAACTCAGGTACTGCAGTATTCAAGTCGGCTACCAGACCATAATCAGCAACACCAAAGATTGGTGCTTCTGGGTCTTTGTTGATTGCGACGATCACTTTGGAATCTTTCATACCAGCTAAATGCTGAATGGCACCAGAGATACCAACGGCGATATAGAGCTGTGGAGCGACAATCTTGCCTGTCTGACCCACTTGATAGTCATTAGGAACGTAACCCGCATCAACAGCTGCGCGAGATGCGCCCAAAGCAGCACCGAGCTTGTCAGCCAAAGGTGCAATGAGCTCCTGATACTTTTCACCGGAACCCAAACCGCGACCACCAGAAACAATAATCTTGGCGGCGGTTAACTCTGGACGATCCGATTTGGTCAGCTCACGACCAACAAAGAATGATGAAGCCTTACTATCAGCAGCAGCAGCTTTTTCTACAGCAGCCGAACCACCAGTAGCGGCAACTGGATCAAAACCAGTAGTACGCACAGTAATCACTTTAATTGGGTCAGTGGATTGCACGGTTGCAATCGCATTACCCGCATAAATTGGACGCTCAAAAGTATCCGCAGAGATGACTTTGGTAATGTCAGACAACTGAGCTACATCTAACTTAGCAGCAACGCGTGGCAAAACATTCTTTCCATTAGCTGTTGCTGGGGCGAGAATATGGCTATAGCCATTCGCAATGGAGAGGATCTGCGCAGCCAAAGGTTCAGCCAATTGATCAGCCAAATTAGCGGCATCAATTTGAATCACTTTGCGTACACCAGCAATTTGAGCTGCGGCAGCTGCGGCAGCATCAGAACCACTACCAGCAACGAGCACATCCACTTCAGGAGAGCACTGCAAAGCAGCTGCTACAGCGTTAAGCGTTGCAACTTTTAAAGATTGATTGTCGTGTTCAGCAATAACAAGTGCAGCCATTTAGATCACCTTCGCTTCATTTTTGAGTTTTTCTACAAGGGCTGCCACATCAGCAACCATCACACCAGCAGAGCGCTTTGGCGGCTCTTCAACTTTAAGTGTTTTCAGGCGTGGAGCAATATCGACACCCAATTCTTCAGGCTTGACGATATCAATTGTTTTCTTCTTGGCCTTCATAATGTTCGGCAAAGTGACATAGCGTGGTTCATTCAAACGCAGGTCAGTGGTAATCACTGCTGGCAAAGATAGTGCAATAGTTTCTAAACCACCATCAACTTCGCGGGTCACAGTGGCCTTGCCATCTGCAACCACAACCTTAGATGCAAATGTAGCCTGTGGAATATCTAGAAGACTTGCCAACATCTGACCAGTTTGGTTGCTATCATCATCAATCGCTTGTTTACCAAGGATGATAATTTGCGCTTGCTCTTTATCAGAGAGTGCCTTGAGAATCTTTGCCACTGCTAAAGGCTGTAGATCTGCTTCCGTCTCCACCAAGATTGCACGATCAGCGCCAATAGCTAATGCAGTACGGAGCGTTTCTTGACACTGGGTTGCACCAGCACTAACCACTACCACCTCAGTTGCTACACCCGCCTCTTTTAAGCGCACCGCCTCCTCTACTGCGATTTCATCAAAGGGATTCATACTCATTTTGACGTTCGCTAAATCAACACCAGAGTTATCTGATTTCACCCGAATTTTGACGTTGTAATCAACAACGCGTTTTACAGCTACTAAGATTTTCATTTGGAATTCTCAATAATGGTTAACGATCTATTTTATCCGCCCTTAAGGTCTCACTCTAGACATCAATAGCAGTGGCAGATCCAGCCTGCTTACGCAACTCAAACTTCTGAATCTTGCCAGTGGAGGTCTTTGGCAGCTCACAGAACACAATCGCCCTAGGAACCTTAAAGCCTGCCAAATGCTGCTTACAGTGGGCAATAATCTCCTCGGCAGTCACTTCTGAGCCAGGTTTAATTTCTAAGAAGGCGCAAGGCGTTTCGCCCCACTTAGGATCGGGCTTAGCAACCACCGCAGCGGCGTTAATAGCCGGGTGTCGATAGAGAACATCCTCAACCTCTACAGAGGAAATATTTTCCCCTCCAGAAATAATGATGTCTTTGCTACGATCCTTCATCTTGACGTAGCCATCTGGATTCATCACCGCTAAATCACCCGAGTGAAACCAGCCGCCCTCAAATGCCTCTTGGGTAGCTTTTTCGTTCTTCAGATATCCCTTCATGGCGATATTGCCCTTGAACATAATTTCACCCATGGTTTCACCATCTGCTGGAACTGCCTGCATGGTTTCTGGATCAAGGACAGCTATCGCTTGTTGCATGTGATAGCGCACACCTTGACGCGCATTCAAACGAGCACGCTCGCCGATATCGACATCATCCCACTCATCCTGTTTAACGCACACAGCTGCCGGTCCATAGGTTTCAGTCAACCCATAGACATGAGTTAAATCAAATCCTAACTTTTCCATACCCTCAATAATGGATGCAGGTGGTGCGGCGCCCGCGATCAAGCCTTTGACGCCTGTAGGCACTCCCACCTTCAGCTCATCCGGCGCATTGACCAACAAGTTATGCACGATAGGTGCCGCACAATAGTGGGTAACGCCATGCTCTTTAATGGCCGAAAAAATATGTTGTGCATCAACCCGACGTAAGCAAACATTGACACCAGCACGAGCAGCGATTGTCCATGGGAAGCACCAACCATTGCAATGAAACATTGGCAAAGTCCAGAGATAGATGGGATGCTTATTGATATCCCAGTCCAGCACGTTAGAAACGGCATTAATTGCAGCACCGCGGTGGTGATATACCACGCCCTTAGGATTGCCAGTAGTGCCAGACGTGTAGTTCAAGCAAATCGCTTGCCACTCATCTGCAGGAACCTGCCATGCAAAGTTAGGATCCCCTTCGGAGAGTAATTTCTCATAAGTAAGCGTTCCCAACTTTTCGCCCGGCACATCAAATTCTTTTTCTTCGACATCGATTACCAAAATGTCACGACCAGAGTCTTTCTTAGCAATCTCAAGCGCTTTTTTCATCATCCCCGAAAACTCAGGATCAACAATGACTACCTTGGCTTCACCATGATTCAGCATAAAGGCCACAGTCTCTGCATCCAAACGAGTATTCAGAGCATTCAAAACCGCGCCCGCCATTGGAATACCAAAGTGAGCCTCTACCATTGGAGGGGTGTTAGGCAACATCACTGCCACCGTATCACCCAAGCCAATGCCGTGTTTTTGTAAAGCGCTAGCTAAGCGACGGCAACGCTCATATGTTTGACTCCAGGTCTGACGCAACTTCCCATGAATAACAGCAGTTTTATTGGGATAAATTTCTGCTGAGCGCTCTAAAAATAAGAGCGGAGTAATTGGGGTGTGATTAGCTTGATTGCGATCCAAACCTTGTTCATAAATATTTGCCATCTTCAGCTTTCTATTTCTGTTTTACTAAATTCTTTGTTAAATATCTGCAAGCGCCTTAATGTGGGCCACTACGCTACGGCCCAATGCCGAGAGGTTGTAACCACCCTCTAAGCAACTCACAATACGTCCTTGCGCATAGTCGTTAGCAATCTCTTTTAAACGCTTGGTAATCCAGACATAGTCATCCTCTACCAAGCCCATCTGCCCTAAATCATCTTCGCGATGAGCATCAAAGCCCGCTGAAATCATGATGAGCTCAGGCTCAAAGTTACGCAAAGCAGGTAACCATTGCTCTTCAACAATGGAGCGGACTACATCGCCCCGAGTCGCAGCGGGTAAGGGTACATTGACCATATTGTTCGCATGATCAAGACCGCTGTAGGGATAAAAAGGGTGTTGAAAAAAGCTACACATCAAAACATTAGGGTCATTGAAGAAAGCGGCTTCAGTACCGTTGCCATGATGGACATCAAAATCAATGATGGCAACACGCTCAATGCCGTATGCTTCCATTGCATATCGTGCAGCAATCGCCACGTTATCAAATAAACAAAACCCCATAGAACGTGTTGGTTCGGCATGATGGCCTGGGGGCCTTACAGCACAAAAGACATTCTCAACTTCACCCTTCATCACCGCATCCACGCCTGCAATAGCAGCGCCTGCAGCTCTAAGCGCCACCCTATAGGTATGGGGATTCATAATGGTGTCACCATCGAGCATGAAATATCCACTCTCTGGGGCGCGATCTCGAACAAAAGAAACATGGTCAGGACTGTGCACTAATTCAAGTTGGTCTTCAGTTGCCAATGGCGCATCTAAATGATGTAAAAATTGATCAACACCGCTGCGAATCAATTGATCATTGATCGCCTGAATTCTCTCCGGACACTCTGGATGATGGCTTCCCATCTCATGTTTCAGAAAGTCTGGATGAGTTATGTATCCTGTTGTCATTACTCGAAATCCTTAATAGCAAATTTGTAATTTTTATAATCTAATTAAACGTGCTCAACATTCGAAAATCCAATACCTTAGGCATGAACTTTCGTGTCTCCTGCTTACTACTTACTCTTGCGCTGGCGGGATGCTCTAGCACCCCCACGCAGCCAATCCAATCGCAACAGCTCATCGTAAACCAGACTGACGATGCCGCTACCGAGGCGCGTTTTAGCCAGAACCTTAACGAACTCCTTACCCAGGTCTCCCAAAACCAAGAAATCCCACTCCCAGCCCTAGAAATGGGCTTTCTAGATGCTAAAACGGTTCCCTCAATTCGGAAATTGGTATTACCCCCATCGGGCACCTTTAAAAAGAACTGGCTGGCTTATCGCAAACGCTTTATTGAGCCCGTGCGCCTTAAGGCTGGCAGGGCCTTTTGGGACCAAAATCAGGCCTTTTTGAGCCAAGTTGAGCAAGAGTCAGGGGTGCCAGCTGAGATTATTGTGGCCATTATTGGCATCGAAACCATCTATGGACGCCAAACTGGCAATTTCAGGGTGAAAGATGTTCTATCCACCCTCGCCTTTAGTTACCCAGATACTCCCAATAAGCCAGCACGTGAACAACTCTTCAAGGATCAACTCAAAGAGCTCATTCTGATGTGCTGGACTGGGGCGGGTGGCAAGTTGTCCTCCAAAAATAGTAGTCAAGGCATTAATAGCGTACGCTTTAATGCCTGCCTAAATCAGAATAGTTCTTATGCTGGTGCCATCGGTCTGCCACAGTTCATGCCTAGCAGTATTCGTAGCTTTGCAGTTGATGGAGATGGCGATGGTCAAATTGATCTAAAGCAAAGCCCTAAGGACGCTATTGCGAGTGTTGCCAACTTCATGAAACAACATGGCTGGCAACCAGGTATGCCGATTTCGTTTCCAGTGCAAGAAAATGGTATCGGTGCCGCAAAAGCACTGGCTGATGGTGAACCGCAATTGAAATTCACCGTACAAGAGCTGATTGAAAAAGGAATCTTGACTCAGTCACAAGGTGACCTACAAAGTGGTGGCGTAGAACCTCAAAGCAAAGCCTTCATTGTTGACCTCCCCTATCCCGATAAGGATGGTGTAGATCAGGTGCAATATTTTGTTGGCTTAAATAATTTTCTGACAATTGTGCAATATAACCGTAGCTATTTTTATGCGCAAAGTGTTGCTGAGTTTGCAGAAGCCTTAGGATATAAAAACCAAAGTGTTGTACCAGTAGAAAACTCAGCCAAAGCTAGCGGATCTAAGGCAAGCACTGAAAAGTCTAAAACTAAGAAATCCAGCGCTAAGAAAAAAGTAAAGTCTTAGGCTGGAAAAACACCAGTTGATAGGTAGCGGTCACCACGGTCGCAGACAATAAAGACGATCGTAGCATTTTCAACTTGGCGTGCAATACGCAAAGCCACTACCAAAGCACCTCCAGCAGAGATGCCGCAGAAGATACCTTCTTCCGCCGCCAAGCGACGCGCCATCTCCTCTGCATCTGCTTGCGAAACATACTCAATCAAATCCACCTTATCGCCTTGATAAATCTTGGGCAGGTACTCGGGTGCCCACTTCCGAATACCCGGGATCTGAGAGCCCTCTTCTGGTTGTGCGCCAATAATCTGAATCGCAGGGTTCATGGACTTCAGGTAAGTGGAGACTCCCGTAATGGTTCCAGTTGTACCCATAGCGGATATGAAATGGGTAATCTGTCCATCCGTGTCTCGCCAAATTTCTGGTCCAGTAGTTTCGATATGTGCTCTAGGATTGTCAGGGTTAGCAAACTGATCAAGCAATCTGCCGCGACCTTCTCTTTGCAGCTGCAAGGCGTAATCTCTGGCAAATTCCATGCCACCAGAAGCTGCGGTCAATATTAATTCAGCTCCGTAAGCCGCCATACTTTGACGACGTTCAATACTTTGATTTTCTGGCATGACTAAAATCATTTTGTAACCGAGCATCGCTGCAGTCATTGCTAAAGCAATACCCGTATTACCACTAGTTGCTTCAATTAAAGTATCGCCAGGTTTAATTTCACCGCGTTCTTGTGCACGTGAGATCATCGACAGCGCAGGTCGGTCCTTCACCGACCCGGCTGGATTGTTTCCCTCCAGCTTACCTAAGATCACATTATTGCGATTCTCGTTTTCTAAACCAGGAATACGCTGCAAACGAACTAAAGGCGTATTGCCCACAGTCTGCGAAATAGTCAGGTAGGAAGGTTTGCTCATGAAGCCATTTTAGCCATAAGCCGCCTTACACACGGAAGGGTTTAATTTCTGCGGCCTGATCCCGAACGCTCCTGCTGATTGCGAGGACTAGCTTGATTACGCGAATTGCGTCGGCTAGAGGCCCCGCCCTCTTTCTTGGTTCGACCATTCGGCTCCCGAAAAGAACTAGGAGCTTCAATCGTTAAGCCGTTATCGACCATTTTTTCGACTGATTTCATGCCAATGCCACGAACCCGCTTCTGCAGATCATTAGCATCCTGAAAATGACCCCCGTCCAAACGTTCAGCAATAATGGTTTTTGCTTTAGCTGGGCCAATACCCTTAATACTCTCTAACTCCGTTTGAGTGGCAGTATTAACATTAATGGGTGAAGCGTAAGCTGCTCCAGAGCTTGAAGCCAATACAGTCAATGCTAGCGCTACAGCCCTAACGAAACTTTGAACTGTACCTAAAGTTAAATTTTTTATCATCTTCTCTCCTGTGGTAAATAAAAAATCCACGGACACAAAGTGCGCGTGGATCGTTTACAACGAGGAGAAACTACTTTTGTTGACTGACTTACAAGGGGTTAGCTAGAAAACCAGCATTGGCCTCCAACCACTCAATATATTTTCCTACACCCTGCTCTACATTGAGGAAGGGCTCTGTATAGCCAGCCGCTCTAAGTTTGGTGAGATCGGCTTGAGTAAAGCATTGATATTTGCCTTTGAGCGCATCCGGAAACGGAATGTACTCAATCGCTTTTTCTTTAACCAATTCTTGAAGAGTTGCAGGCGCTGCATTATCTAGCTTACGCATAGAGTTAGCGACGGCATGCGCTACATCATTAAAAGGTTGCGCACGACCGCTGCCCAAATTGAAGATGCCACTAATTTCTGGATGATCCAAGAAGAAGAGGTTTACTTTAACTACATCCTCAACAGATACAAAGTCGCGACTTTGCTCACCAGGCGCATAACCACCGTACTCACCAAACAGTTTCACGTGGCCATTAGCCTTGTATTGATGATATTGATGAAAGGCAACTGAAGCCATGCGGCCTTTATGTGACTCACGAGGGCCATAGACATTGAAGTAACGGAAGCCAACTACTTGTGCTGTATTGGCTTTTTCAGCAAAGCGCTTACGCATCACTTGATCAAATAAGAACTTAGAGTAGCCATAAATATTAAGGGGCTTCTCGTGCTCACGGCTCTCTACAAATACGTCTGAACCGCCATAGGTTGCTGCAGAAGAGGCATAAAGCAATTGAACTTTTTGCTCAGTACAAATATCCAACAGGTCCATGGTGTAGCGATAGTTGTTCGCCATCATGAAAATACCATCTGTTTCCATGGTGTCGGAGCAAGCTCCTTCATGAAACACGGCCTTAACTTTGCCAAAGCGACCACTTCTAAATGCTTCTAAAAACTCATCTTTATCGAGGTAATCAATGATGTCCAAATCAGCGAGATTGCGATACTTATCTGCAGGACGAAGATCATCCACTGCAATGATATTTTTTTCACCACGCGCATTGAGCGCTTGAACAATATTAGCGCCAATAAATCCAGCTGCGCCGGTTACGATAATAGTCACTGTAATTCCTCTGAAGTAACGGTTGCAGTTCCCAACTTACCAACAACGATGCCACCTGCACGGTTTGCAAGCGCCATGGCTTTTTCTAAAGGCCACTTCGCAGCTAAGGCTACAGCCAATGTTGCAATTACAGTATCACCAGCACCAGAGACATCAAACACCTCACGCGCCTGCGCTTTAACGTGACTCACACCGGATTCGGTATATAGGCTCATTCCGTCCTCAGAACGGGTAAGGAGCAAGGCTTGTAAGTCAAGAGACTTTCTGAGGTCCTGGGCTTTCTTGGTCAAATCTTCTTCGCTAGTCCACTGGCCAACTACTTGGCGTAACTCACTGCGGTTAGGCGTTAAAACGGTAGCGCCACGATACTTCTCATAATCTTCACCCTTAGGGTCAACCAAGATCATTTTGTTTTGTGCTTTAGCTTGCTCAATCATATGAGCTACTTGGCCCAATGCACCTTTGCCGTAATCGGAAAGTATTACTACATCAGCAGCACCAACGAGTTTTTCAAAACGCTCTAATTTATGAGCAAGCGCTTTTGCACTAGGGGTTTCTTCAAAGTCTAAGCGAATTAATTGTTGCTGGCGAGCAATCACACGAAGTTTCACAATAGTGGGAACGTCCGCATCAATTTCTAATTGACTATCGACACCACCAGCTTTTAACAACTCAACTACACGTTTACCAGGCTCATCGTTACCAACAATACCCAAAATAGTTGCTTTAGCGTCGAGTGCAGCCACGTTACGCGCTACGTTAGCGGCGCCACCAAGACGCTCATCAATCTTACCTACCTGCACCACTGGAACTGGCGCCTCAGGAGAAATACGATTAGTATCGCCAAACCAATAGCGATCGAGCATGACATCACCCACCACTAATAGGCGGGCTTTAGAGAACTGCTCTCGGTTTGCTTTTTCCATTTGCATCTACTTTAATTATGTCTACCAATACCATGGTACTCAATACCTAATTCTTGCATAGAAGCTGGCTCATAGAGGTTACGGCCATCAAAGATGATGGCACGCTTGAGTTTTTGCATGGCTTGGTCAAAATCTGGTGTATGGAATGCCTTCCATTCCGTCACAATAACCAAGGCATCAGCATCAGTTAGTGCTGACATCGGATCAGCGGTCATTGATACTTGCGCAAGACCTGTTGGATTACCTCTAAAGTCGAGCTCCAGGGCATGACTAGCTTCAGACATGGCGACCGGATCATACGCAACCACTTGGGCGCCACGCTTAACTAATTCCTGAATAATCACACGGCTAGGCGCTTCGCGCATATCGTCGGTATTAGGTTTAAAAGCCAAGCCCCAGAGTGCAAACTTCATGCCTATAAGGTCACTACCAAAGCGCTTTTCGATCTTATCGACCAAGATGTACTTTTGTAATTCATTGACAGCTTCAACAGCATCAAGGATCTTGAGATCTCTACCATGCTCTTTAGCGGTTTTGGATAAAGCTGACACATCTTTAGGAAAGCATGATCCGCCATAACCAGTACCGGGATACAAAAAGCCAAAACCAATACGTGAGTCAGAACCAATACCTTGGCGCACATGTTCAATATCAGCACCAACTAAGTCAGCCAAGTTGGCTAACTCATTCATAAAGGAGATGCGGGTCGCCAACATCGCATTAGCTGCATATTTAGTCAGCTCAGCACTCTTCACATCCATATAGTAGGTGCGTTCGTGGTTACGATTGAATGGGGCATAGAGTTTGCGCATTTGCTCTTTAGCGCGCATTCCTGCTGGAGTATTTTCAGTACCAATCACGATGCGGTCAGGACGCATAAAGTCTTCGACAGCTGCACCTTCTTTTAAGAACTCAGGATTGGAGACCACGGCACATAAGTCTGAAGGTAAACCTCTTTTTTCTAGCTCTTCGGTAATTGCGGCTTGAACCTTATCCGCAGTACCCACTGGCACAGTCGATTTATCAACAATCACTTTAGGAGTGGTCATATGACGACCGATGTTGCACGCTGCCGCGACGACGTATTGCAAATCAGCTGAGCCATCTTCATCCGGAGGTGTACCAACCGCGATGAACTGAATATCACCATGGGCAACGGATGCAGCAATATCAGTGGAGAACTGCAAACGGCCAGCACTTCTGTTGCGCTCAATCATCTCTTTAAGACCGGGCTCATAAATAGGCACGCCGCCAGAGTTGAGAATCTCAATCTTTTTTGGATCTACGTCAACACAAAAAACGTTATTGCCCTGCTCGGCCAAGCATGCGCCTGTAACAAGACCTACGTAACCGCTACCGATGATGGTGACTTTCAATTTCTCTCCAAATCTTTACATGGAAGGGCCGCTAGGTGCAGCACCCTCGCTACGTCTCGGGGAGTATGCCTCCCAATGATTACAGCCAGGGCATTGCCAATAAAATCTTCTCGCTCTAAAGCCGCAATTGCCGCATGTGTAACGGGCTAGGCTGGTGGTACGTTGGCGCAGAAGCTTCAGAATGGACTGCAACTCCAGCAGTCTTTCTGGGTTAGCGCTACCCTCCTCCAATGCAAGGCGAGTTTCAGCCATCTTAGACAGCGCAATCAAAGTCGGCGAATGCTGCATGACATCAGACAACATCGCATTTGCTGCCTGTGGGCCCCGAATTTTCATCAAGTGCTTATGCACAATATCGAGCAACTCACCAGTGGCTTGAGTTTTTAGCAACTCACAGAGGCGATCCAAACCTTCGTCCTCTTTATTAATTGCTGCATGAGCCAGCATCCAACGATCGGCTAATAAATGCATATAAGCGGGATGAGAACTAGCAATTAAACTCCAAGCCTCAATCGCTTGAGCAGGACGATCCATTGCCATCAAATAATCGCCTTGCAAGATCAAAGCACGCGCATGATTCGGCACAGCCTGCAGAGCACGCTGGATGGATTGCTCCGCCTCAACCAAGTCTTTGCGACGTAAGGCCTCTTGACCAAGCTCACAGTGAAATTGAGCGATTTCAGTATGATGCGATTTATCTTGCAGCCCTTCTAGTTCACTTGCAGCAATGATGGCTTTTTTCCAATCATGCTCAATTTGATACATCTCCAACAAGCTCTCTTTTGCAGGCTCAGCATATTTGCCATCACCGACACGATTTAGCGAGGCTTCGGCGCGGTCAAGCAAACCTGCCCGTAAAAAGTCACGGCCTAACTCATAGGCAGCGTGATCACGATCACGAGGCTTTAAATCATCACGATTAGCCAGGTGTTGATGAATGCGAATAGCGCGCTCTGTTTCACCGCGACGGCGAAATAAATTGCCTAATGAGAAATGTAACTCAATGGTCTCTGGATCTAACTGGGCAATTTTGACTAAGGTTTCAATCGCTTGATCAGGTTGCTCATTGAGCAAAAGGCTCAAACCTTTAAAAGTAGAGCGCTGCTGACGCATGCGCTCACGTTCATCCATGCGGTTTTCAAGACGCAAATCCCAGCGCGCCGCTAACCAACCGATACCAAACATTACTGGTAGCAGCAGCAACCAAGGAGTAGCCATCTGAATCATCGCGTGCAGAATTTAAATAAAAAAATGGCCCGAATGGACCACTGAGGTTGAGCCTGAATCTTAGGCACCAGAACCCTCTTTGGGGCCCGCCTGCTTCAAAGGCTTGTAATCTACTCGCTCACGCAACTCTTTGCCAGGCTTAAAGTGCGGAACGCGTTTTTCTGGAATCAATACTTTCTCGCCAGACTTTGGATTGCGACCAGTACGAGCAGGACGATGGTGAAGCACAAAACTCCCCACACCGCGCAATTCGATTCGCTTACCCTCAGCCAAAGCATGAGTCATAGTGTCTAGCAAAGTTTTTACCGCCAACTCCACGTCCCTAGGCAAAAGCTGCGGAAACTGTTCCGCGAGGCTCTCCACTAGTTCGGAGCGGGTGATTGCTTGTTGCTCTTGATCTGTCATGATCTATCAATAAAAAATCGCCGCCCTCCTAGTGGAAAGCGGCGATATTGATTTAGCCTTGATTATCCAATTTTGCTTTTAACAAAGCACCCAAATTGGTTGTGCCAGACTGCGCATCACCTTGGAGCTTGCTCATTGCATCTTGTTGATCAGAGCTGTCTTTTGCTTTGATTGAAAGATTGATAACACGTGACTTGCGATCAATATTAATGATCATTGCAGTAACGCTGTCGCCTTCTTTCAATACATTACGTGCATCTTCAACGCGATCTGTTGAGATCTCAGAGGCACGTAAGTAAGCTTCAACTTCATCAGCCAGGTGAATGGTTGCACCCTTAGCATCAACCGCTTTCACAGTACCAGTAACGAGGCTACCCTTGTCGCTGACAGATGTGTAGTTGTTGAATGGGTCACCAGACAATTGCTTAATACCGAGAGAGATACGCTCTTTCTCAACATCAATTGCCAATACAGTGGCTTCAACTTCATCACCTTTTTTGTATTTCTTAACAGCTTCTTCACCTGGCTCATTCCATGAAATGTCTGAGAGGTGAACTAAACCGTCGATACCGCCAGGCAAGCCAATAAACACACCGAAGTCAGTAATAGACTTGATTGCGCCAGTTAACTTATCGCCTTTTTGTTGGGCACGTGAAAACTCTTCCCATGGATTCGCTTTGCACTGCTTAATGCCCAAGCTAATACGACGCTTGTCTTCATCAATATCCAGAACCATTACTTCAACTTCAGTTCCTAATGCAGTAGCTTTGCTTGGAGCAACGTTCTTGTTAGTCCAGTCCATTTCAGAAACGTGTACCAAACCTTCGATACCAGATTCGATTTCAACGAATGCGCCGTAATCAGTCAAATTGGTTACTTTGCCGAATAAACGGGTGTTTGGTGGGTAACGACGAGCGATACCAACCCATGGATCATCACCAAGTTGTTTCACGCCGAGTGAAACACGGTTCTTCTCTTGATCGAACTTCAAAATCTTCGCGGTAACTTCTTGACCAACAGTCAACATCTCGCTTGGGTGACGCACACGACGCCATGCCAAGTCAGTGATGTGCAAGAGGCCATCGATACCACCGAGATCAACGAATGCGCCGTAATCAGTGATGTTCTTAACGAGGCCAGTAACTACTGCGCCTTCTTTAAGGTTAGACATCAACTTAGCACGCTCTTCACCTTGGCTAGCTTCAACCACTGCGCGACGTGACAACACTACGTTGTTACGTTTACGGTCAAGCTTGATAACCTTGAACTCCATCGTCTTACCTTCGTAAGGGCTGGTGTCTTTGATTGGACGTGTATCAACGAGTGATCCAGGCAAGAATGCGCGGATACCGTTAACCATTACAGTCAAGCCGCCTTTAACCTTACCAGTAACAGTACCGGTAACGATCTCAGCTTGCTCAAGCGCTTTTTCCAAGTTCATCCATGATGCCAAGCGTTTCGCTTTATCACGGGAAAGGATGGTGTCGCCATAGCCGTTCTCAAGAGCGTCAATAGCAACAGAAACGAAATCGCCAGGAGCTACTTCAATCTCGCCAGCGTCGTTATGGAATTCTTCAACAGGAATAAACGCTTCAGACTTTAAGCCAGCGTTAACAACGACGAAGTTATGGTCGATGCGAAGAACTTCAGCCGAGATAACTTGGCCGGTCTTCATATTCGATCGGGTTAATGATTCTTCAAATAGTTCTGCAAATGATTCAGACATGTGTATTCACTTTGTGCCGTCAGAAGGCCTGACGGGTTAGATTAAAAAAGTCTTCAAGAAACACGCTAATGAAAAGTCGCGTTGTGGAGTTTCTTAAGACACCAAAAACTACTACCTACAGCTAACTACTTACAAACTAGGCGATTGTTGATTGATACCAATCTAAAACCGCCTTAACTGCTTGATCTATCGACAAATCTGATGTTTCAAGCACTTTTGCACCATCTGCAACTAACAAGGGTGCGGTACCTCGACTACTGTCTCTGGCATCACGCTCCTGCAAATCTTGCAGCAAGTCTTCAAGTTTAGCAGAAATTCCCTTAGCTATCAATTGCTTATAGCGACGCTCGGCTCTGGCGGCAGCTGTTGCAGTCAAGAAAACCTTTAAAACAGCATCCGGGAATATGACACTGGCCATATCCCTACCATCGGCTACCAGCCCCGGAGATTGGCGAAAACTGCGCTGCAGACCCACTAAAGCAGATCTCACCTCAGGGTGGATGGCTAAAGCAGAGGCTCTTAATCCCATGCTTTCTGTACGAATAGCATCCGTTACATCCTCGCCATTCAGAAAAATCTGCCTATTTTTGAATGAAATCAATAACTTAGGAACCAAAAGGCCTAATTCTGGGCCATTTTTAACGTCAATTCCCTGTTTTTCGCTTGCTAAAGCAACCAAACGATAGAGGGCGCCGCTATCCAAGTAATGGAATCCCAACTTTTCAGCAATAAGAGAAGCAACTGTCCCCTTGCCTGAAGCGGTGGGTCCGTCAATTGCAATGACTGGTGGAAGGTTCATCAGTAGCGCCGGACTTAACTGACTACTTTCGCAAATTCCGCGAAATAGGTGGGGAAGGTTTTTGCTACGCAATTCGGATCATTGATCTTGAGTGTATTTGGACCAAACGCAGCGAGCGAGAAGCACATCGCCATGCGATGGTCATCATACGTATCGATCCCCTCGCTTGGAGACTTCCAATCACTTTGAGAGGTGGGGGCTTGTACAACGATGTAATCAGCGCCCTCTTCTACGATCGCACCAACCTTTTTTAACTCTTTAGCCATTGCAGCAATGCGATCGGTTTCTTTCACTCGCCAGCTAGCAATGCTATTCAAGCGCGTTGGGCCTTCTGCGAATAATGCAGCAATAGCCAGTGTCATCGCCGCATCTGGAATTTCAGTGCAATCCATTGTGATCCCATTGAGTTTGCCGTTGGC
Organism: Polynucleobacter sp. JS-JIR-II-50; assembly: GCF_018687895.1. Taxonomy (NCBI): domain Bacteria; kingdom Pseudomonadati; phylum Pseudomonadota; class Betaproteobacteria; order Burkholderiales; family Burkholderiaceae; genus Polynucleobacter; species Polynucleobacter sp. JS-JIR-II-50. The sequence continues at coordinate 1,602,083 of NZ_CP061307.1, forward strand.
ATTTGTCACACCAGACACTTCAATCCAATCTTCACCAGCATTAATCTTTGCGCCCATTAGTGCAAGCGCATCGGCAAATGCCACATCGCCTTGAATACTATCTTTGCCAACACCTAACACCTTAAGTGGGCCACCACCTATGGCGCCTAGAGCCAAAAAGTAGGAAGCAGAAGAAGCGTCACCCTCTACCGACAGCTGACCAGGACTCTTGTAAACGGCATCAGAATGTTTTGCAGGAATAATGAATGACTGTTTATCAGGGCAAGCAACCGTTACGCCAAAGCGCGCCATCAACTTCAATGTGATATCGATGTACGGACGTGAGATAAGCTCACCAATCACTTCAATACGCACCGGCTCTATCGCAACCAAAGGCAAAGCCATGAGCAATGCAGTTAGAAATTGACTAGATACATCGCCACGCACTTTAACGACATCTTTAATCTGAATCGCTGCTGCTGATATTTTGATCGGTGGATAACCTTCTGCTAATTCATAGTCGATTTTTGCGCCCACTTGACGCAAACCATCCACCAAATCACGTATTGGTCTCTCATGCATACGCGCAACACCAGATAAGCGGTAATTGCCACCCTGCATTGCAAGCGCGGCAGTTAAGGGACGAATCGCAGTACCTGCATTACCCATAAACAAATCGGCTTCACGCACGGGGAATTGACCGCCACAACCCTCTACTACACAGGTATTGTTTCCCTGATCAGTGACTGATAAACCCAATTTGCGCAAAGCATTGCGCATGACCTGAGTGTCATCCGCATCCAATAGGTTCTTGAGGGTAGTTGTGCCAGAAGAAAGGGCTGCAAGTAGCAATGCCCGATTCGAAATACTCTTAGACCCCGGCAAAACAATCGAGCCCTGGGCTCGCTTGAATGGACCAATACTAATATCTGGCAATCCACTCATCAAAGCACATCCAAGTCTTGACGTGCTTTACTCGCCTTATTGAATAATTTTTCCAATCCAGGACCATCGTTCTCAGCAATCAGTTTACGCATGTGACTCACAATCAACAGATACTGATCCAACTCTTTCAGAATTGCGGTGCGATTACCTAAGCAAATGTCGCGCCACATCTCTGGGCTGGATGCAGCAATGCGCGTAAAATCTTTAAAGCCGGCACCAACATGGCTCAACTTTTGCTCGGCATCTTCTGAGTTCACCACGCTAGCCATTAAGGCATATGACAAGAGGTGCGGAAGATGGGATACGGCCGCATAAATCGCATCGTGCTGAACAACGCCAATCTTTTTCACTTCAGAGCCAACACTCTCCCAGAAGCCAGCAATCAAAGCCGTGTCCTCAGGTGAGTTCTCTTGTAATGGGCAAATGATGGTTTGCTTTCCCTGAAATAAATCCGCTTTAGCAGCACTTGCTCCATGCTGAGCCCCACCAGCAATCGGATGCGCTGGTACAAATTGACAAGCCTTCTTGCCCAACACCTCTTTGGCAGCCAGGATGACATCACCCTTAGTGCTTCCAGCATCACTAATCATAGTGCGAGGCTCAAGATGAGGCTCCATCACCTCAAAGGCAGCTCGCATTTGAGCTACTGGCACGCAAAGGACAATCACATCAGATTGTTTTGCCGCTTCAACCAAATCAACCACACCATCAATCGCACCCATCTTTTGCGCTTGATCTAAATTTTCTTTGCTACGACCAACACCCAATACCTTAGTAACCACACCGGCTTTTTTGAGTGCCAAACCTAAAGACGCACCAATCAAACCAACACCAACGATGGTGACAGTGCCGTAATTGCTTGCTGGATTAATGATGGTCATTTAAGAATATCTTTTAAGGCAACAATAAAAGCCGCATTTTCTTCCGGCAAGCCAATAGAAATGCGTAACCATTGCGGCAAGCCATAGTTACCGACTGGGCGAACAATAATGCCGCGCTTGAGTAACTCCAAATTGATGCGAGCACCCGCCTGGTCATCATCACCTACTCTTACTAAGACAAAGTTGCCCGCTGACGGCAAATATTGCAAGCCCAATTCATCAAACGCCTTGGTAAGCTGCCCGTAGCCTGCGCGGTTTAACTCAAATCCTTGCTGCAAGAATGCTTTGTCTTGAAAAGCTGCGATCGCCGCCGCCTGCGCAAGACTATTTACATTAAATGGCTGACGAATACGATTTAAAAGATCAGTTAAGTGCGGCTGAGCTACACCGTAACCAATACGCAAGCCAGCAAGACCATACGCTTTAGAGAAACTGCGCGACAAAATCATATTTGGGAAACGCTTCACCCAAGCAATCGCATCGTAGCGCTGCTCTGGGGTGAGGTATTCGTTATAAGCCTCATCAAGAACCACCACCACATGTGATGGCACTGCAAGCAAAAAGTCTTCAATCTCTTTAGCTGTAAGGTAACTACCTGTAGGATTATTTGGGTTAGCTACAAAGACTAACTTGGCTTTATCTCCGGATGCTTTAATCGCCGCCAACATGGCTGGTAGATCGTGCCCATAAATATCCGTAGCAGCCACTTCAATTGCCCTGGCGCCAACGGCCTGGGTAGCCAGAGGATAAACAGCAAAAGCATGCTTTGAGAAGATCACTTCATCGCCCGCTTGCGCCACTGCACGCGCAGCCAACTCCAAAATATCGTTACTGCCGTTGCCCAAGGTGATCCAATCTGTTGGTACACCCAATCGATCAGCTAAAACATTCTTTAGCTCAAAACCATTGGAATCTGGGTAGCGACCTAAGTCACCTGCAGCCTTGAGCATGGCATCTTGTGCGGACTTTGGCATACCCAATGGATTTTCATTGGAAGCCAGCTTCACAATTTTATTTTCATCAAGGCCATACTCACGCGCAACTTCGCTGATAGGGCGACCACCAACATAAGGGGCGATCGCATGAATATGTTTTAAGCCAATCTTAGAAGTCATTCGAGCTTTACTAATTTATTTACTAATACGAAGTTAGTTACAGTTAATTTTTGATTAAGTAGAGTGAGGGTAAGAACCAAGGTTCTTATAGAAAGCTGCAACCCCTTTTAACTCCTCAAGCGCCTTCACTACTTTCGCATCATCTGCATGGCCAGCAATATCAATGTAAAAGTGATACTCCCAAGTACCTTTACGTGCAGGACGCGATTCAAAGCGATTCATGGATACACCATGCTTTGCTAAAGGCGCCAATAAGCGATGGACGGCGCCAGGCTGATTATCAACAGAGAGCACCAAAGAGGTCTGGTCTTTACCGGTTGGCTGGCAGGCATAGTTACCGACCACAACAAAACGGGTGCGATTATGCGGATCATCCTGAATCTGTGCAGCCACTGATTGCAAACCATAAGCTTCTTGAGCGGGATCGCCAGCGATCGCCGCTAAGGTAGGATCACTTGCCGCCATGCGAGCTGCTTCCGCGTTACTGCTCACTGCTTGACGCTTTAATTGTGGAGCGTGCACACTTAACCATTGCTGGCACTGAGCCAATGCTTGAGCGTGGGCACAAACGGTAGTTACACCATCAAGCTTGCCACTCTTGGTTAATAGATGATGACGAATTGGCAATACGACTTCGCCACTGATACGCATAGAAGAGTCCAGCAATAAATCTAATGTGCGAGAAATCGCACCTTCACTAGAATTCTCAACAGGCACTACGCCAAATTGTGCCGCACCCTTCTCTACTGCTTTAAAAACCTCATCCAAACTGGCACAAGGCAAGCCAGCGATGGAATGTCCAAAATAAGTCTGTGCAGCTTGCTCAGAAAATGTTCCGACTGGGCCAAGGTAAGCAATGGTTTGGCGGGCTTCCAAAGCCCTGCATGCAGACATTACTTCTCGCCAGATGGCAGCAATCCCGTCTGGAAGTAATGGGCCTTTATTAATTTCTTGAAGACGCGCTACAACTTGACGCTCACGCTCAGGACGAAAGACTGGTGAAGAGAAGCCACCTTTGACATGACCCACTTCTTGCGCTGCTTGTGCACGCTGAGTAAGCAAATCCAAAATCTGCGCATCGAGCGCATCAATTTTTTCCCGCAAGGGAGCTAAGCGCTGTTCTTCAGTACTCATTAAGCCCGCCTTTCAAAGTCGCGCATAAATTCAATTAAGGCTTTTACACCTTCAATAGGCATTGCGTTATAGATGCTGGCACGCATACCGCCTGCAGCTTTGTGGCCGCGTAAGGCAACCAAGCCAGCCGCGTTCGATTGCGCCAAAAACTCTGCATTCAGATTCTCATCTTTTAAGAAGAAAGTCACGTTCATACGTGAGCGATATTCCTTGGTGACACGATTCTCATACAAGCTGCTTTGATCTAAAAAGTTATAAAGTAAATCGGCTTTTTCTTGATTATGCTTTTCAATGGCTTTCACTCCGCCTTGCTTAAGCAACCACTTAAAGCCTAGGCCAGCCATATAAATCGAAAATGTCGGCGGCGTATTGATCATCGACTGAGTATTAGCTTGCACAGCCCAATCCCAAATTGTGGGAGTAATGCCCATGCTGTGACCAATTAAGTCCTTACGCACAATCACAATGGTCACACCAGAGGGGCCAATATTCTTTTGCGCACCACCAAACCAAACGGCGCACTTGTTTACATCCATCTCTTTAGAAAGAATATTGCTCGAGATATCCGCAACCAGTGGAACATCACCAACATCCGGCACGGCTGGGAACTCAACACCACCAATCGTTTCATTTGCGCAATAGAGAACATAAGCAGCATCGCTTGATAACTTCCAAGTTGACCTTGCGGGAATCGTATTGAATTTTTCTGCTGCTGAAGAGGCGACTAAATTTGCAATGCCGTACTTCTGCGCTTCTTTATACGATTTTTCTGACCATACGCCGGTAACGATGTAATCTGCCTTCGGCCCATTCTTAGCTAAAGGCATCAGATTCATGGGGATGGCTGCATTTTGCCCAAGGCCACCACCTTGTAAAAGCAAAATTTCATAACTATCAGGAATACTCATGAGGGTGCGCAAATCTTGCACCACCTCTTCATAGAGAGCCATAAACTCTTTGCCGCGATGGCTGACCTCCATGACACTAGCACCGAGTCCACGCCAATTGAGCATTTCATCGGCAGCCTGCTTCAGCACCTCTTCAGGCAAAGTAGCAGGCCCCGCAGCGAAATTGAAAATGCGGCGGTCAAAAGTCATGATGTGGCCTAGTCTAAAGGTGACGCTTAAGCGTCACCTACCGTATCGTCATTAGAGTCGGTTGTTGGATCAGCAGATACATCACCTTCTTCTGCGCTATCAACATCAACTTCTTCATCCGAATCGCTCTCAGCAATACGCTGTAAGCCTGACAAGCGAGTGCCTTCATCAACGTTGATCAAAGTGACGCCTTGAGTAGCTCGTCCCATTTCACGAATTTCAGAAACACGAGTACGTACCAAAATGCCACCGGTAGTAATCAGCATGATTTGATCTTCTGGCGATACCAGAGCAGCAGCAACTACTTTGCCGTTACGCTCTGAAGTCTGAATGGCAATCATGCCCTTTGTGCCGCGACCATGACGTGTGTATTCAGCGATTGGCGTACGCTTACCGTAACCATTCTCTGTAGCTGTCAATACGCTGCTTGGAATTGCAATGCCGTTCGCATCAACCACAGCCGCTTGAGCGCCTTCCGCAGCTTCTGCTGGAGCAACCAACATAGCGATCACTTGATGACCTTCGCCTAAGTTCATGCCACGCACTCCGCGTGCGGTACGACCCATTGGACGAACATCATTCTCGTCAAAGCGCACTGCTTTACCGGCGTCAGAGAACAACATAACGTCGTGCTGACCATCAGTAATCGCCGCACCAACTAAGAAGTCGTTTTCATTCAAATCAACCGCAATGATGCCAGCCTTACGTGGGTTAGAGAAGTCAGACAAGCGCGTCTTCTTCACAGTGCCCAAGCTAGTTGCCATAAAGACATAATGATCATCCTGATAACCCTTGATCGGGAGAATCACAGTGATCTTCTCGCCTTCAATCAGCGGGAACATGTTGACAATTGGCTTGCCACGAGAGGTGCGACTACCTTGCGGCACCTCCCAAACTTTGAGCCAATACATGCGGCCGCGATCGGAGAAGCACAAAATAATGTCATGCGTGTTAGCAACGAAGAGCGTGTCAATCCAATCTTCATTTTTAGTAGCTGCAGCTTGTTTGCCACGTCCACCGCGTTTTTGCGCACGATACTCGCTCAGAGGCTGACTCTTCATGTAACCAGTGTTAGAAAGAGTCACCACCATATCTTGAGGTGTAATCAAATCTTCCGTAAAGAGTTCTGTTGCATTCATTTCAATGAATGAGCGACGACCTGTATCACCACCAGCGATACCAAATTCCGCTTGAACTTCCTTCAACTCAGATTCAATCACTTGAGTTACACGCTCTGGCTTTGCTAACAAATCAAGTAAGTCAGAAATCTCCGACATCACTTCTTTGTATTCGTTAACAATCTTATCTTGCTCTAAACCAGTCAAGCGTTGCAAACGCATTTGCAAAATTTCTTGCGCCTGACTATCAGAGAGGCGATACAAACCAGTAGTTTGCATACCGTACTCAGGCAACAATCCTTCTGGACGATAGGCATTACGGCCGCCTGGCGTATCAGTCTCAGCGCGCGCCAACATCTCACGCACCATCGATGAATCCCAAGCTTTGCCCATCAACTCTTGTTTCGCAATGACAGGGTTCGCTGCAGCTTTAATAATCGCAATGAACTCATCAATGTTTGCTAACGCAACAGCCAAACCTTCTAAAACGTGACCACGATCACGTGCTTTGCGTAATTCAAAAATGGTACGACGTGTAACTACTTCACGACGATGCTGCAAGAAGTACTCAAGCATTTGCTTCAAGTTCAACAAGCGCGGCTGGTTATCTACCAGGGCCACCATGTTCATACCAAAGTTATCTTGTAGTTGAGTGCTCTTATACAAATTATTGAGAACAACTTCAGGCACTTCGCCGCGCTTCAATTCAATAACAACGCGCATACCAGATTTATCTGATTCATCACGCAAATCAGAAATGCCTTCTACTTTTTTCTCATTCACCAACTCAGCGATACGCTCGAGCAAGTTCTTTTTATTTACTTGGTATGGCAACTCGTCAACGATGATGGCTTGACGCGCGCCCTTATCCAAATCTTCAAAGTGAGTTTTGGCACGCATGACCACACGGCCACGGCCAGTGCGATAACCCTCGCGAACGCCTTGAACACCATAAATAATGCCGGCGGTCGGAAAATCCGGGGCTGGAATGATCTCAATGAGCTCATCAATCGTGCATTCTGGGTTGTGCAGCACGTGTAAACAGGCTGTAACCACCTCATCCAGGTTATGAGGAGGAATGTTGGTTGCCATGCCTACAGCAATGCCAGAACTGCCATTTATGAGCAAATTAGGCACTTTGGCAGGCAGAATCAGAGGTTCTTTCTCGCTACCGTCGTAATTTGGCCCAAAATCGACTGTTTCCTTGTCCAAATCGGCCAAAAGCTCATGAGCGATCTTGCGCAGGCGGATCTCGGTATACCGCATCGCAGCAGCGTTATCGCCGTCTACGGAGCCAAAGTTACCCTGCCCATCAACCAGCATATAGCGCAGAGAGAAATCCTGGGCCATCCGAACGATCGTGTCATACACCGCAGAATCACCGTGCGGATGGTATTTACCGATTACATCGCCAACTATACGGGCAGATTTTTTGTAAGCTCGGTTCCAATCGTTGTTTAATTCATACATAGCGAATAAGACCCGGCGGTGAACCGGTTTGAGGCCATCACGCACGTCTGGCAGGGCTCTGCCGACGATGACACTCATTGCGTAGTCCAAATAGGACCGCCGCATTTCGTCTTCGAGGGATATTGGTAGTGTTTCTTTAGCGGCTTGTTCCATCTAGAAATAATATCATTTTGATGACAGGTAGGCCCTATGCTAAGATTCTGTCAGTTTGTACGAAATTGAGATGTGTCGCTTTGCAGTTTTTGCATCAAGGTAGGGCGAATTACATTTAAGTTTGACTTTAATTAAAAAAGAGATTTTTGAGGACTAAAAATGAACAAAACCCTAAGAGTGTTGCTCGCTTCTGTTATTACTGTTTCTGCTACTGCAGCAATGGCTTCTGATAACTGGCAAAACGGCGATGGCGCCCTAAACTGGAAAAACGGCGATGGCACATTGTGCTGGCGCGATAGCAACTGGACACCTGCTACTGCAGCTAAAGGTTGTGACGGTGCGTTAGTTGCTGCTGCTGCTGCTGGCGTTAGCCAAAGCAAGATTACTTTGCAAGCTGACACACTTTATGACTTCAACAAGTCTGACTTGAAACCAGAAGGTAAAGCTACTTTGGACAAGATCGCTGCTGATTTGAGCAAGATCAAGTTAGAAGTAATCATCGCTGTTGGTAACACTGACAGCGTTGGTACAGATGCATACAACATGGCCCTCGGTCAGCGTCGTGCGCAATCTGTTAAGACATACCTCGTAAGCAAGGGTGTTGACGGTAGCCGTATCTACACAGAATCTAAAGGCAAGAGCAATCCAGTTGCATCAAATGCAACTGCTGAAGGCCGCGCTAAGAACCGCCGTACTGACATCGAAGTTGTTGGTACAGCAGCTAAGTAATTCACTTTACTTGTAAAAAAGCCCGCTTCTAGCGGGCTTTTTTATTTCCGCTATATTCATAGACTTCTCCAATAGCCTCACTATTAGCCCATCCATATGAACGTCGACCAATCAGAAATCGCCAAATTTAGCGCCCTAGCCCATCGCTGGTGGGACCCCAATAGCGAATTCAAACCTCTACATGCCATCAACCCGCTACGTCTAAACTGGATTAAGTCCTTCGTTAGCCTAGAAGGCAAGAAGGTGGTTGATATTGGTTGCGGTGGCGGCATATTGGCAGAATCTATTTCTCAATCAGGTGCAGATACAACCGGTATTGATTTATCTGAAAAAGCTCTCAAAGTAGCTGAATTACATGCTTTAGAGGTAGGTGCAAACCTTACTTATCGCTCCATCTCAGCTGAAGCGCTTGCTGATGAGCAGCCCGAACAATACGATGTAGTGACTTGCATGGAGATGCTTGAACATGTACCAGACCCAGCGTCAGTGGTGCGCGCTTGCGCCAAGCTCTGCAAACCTGGTGGCACGTTATTTTTTAGCACCCTCAACCGCAGCCCTAAGTCCTACTTATTTGCCATTATTGGCGCTGAATATATTCTGAAATTACTTCCTAGAGGCACTCACGAGTACGCTAAATTCATCAAACCTTCTGAATTAGTAGCCTTTACTCGTCATGCGAGTTTAGAGATGCTGGGTATGAAAGGTCTTAGCTATAACCCACTCACTCAGATCTACAGCTTGAGTGATGATGTCGATGTGAACTATATGATTGCCGTTCGCAAATAATTCAAGCTATGAGCAATCTTTTTAGTCCTTATGTCGGAATCTTTTTTGATTTAGATGGCACGCTAGCCGATACTGCGCCCGATTTAGTAGCGGCAACCAATCAATTGCTCGTTGCGCGTAATCTTGAGCCCAAGCCTTATGAATTTCTGCGTCCTTATGCTTCAGCTGGTGCCCGCGGATTACTTGAAGGTGCCTTTGGCATTAGTCCCGATCACGCAGATTTCATCCTATTGCGCGATGAGTTTTTCAGTAATTACGAAAAAGCATTGCTGGTAGAGAGCAAGCTATTTGATGATATGGGCCATCTGCTGGATCAAATGGATGAAGCGAGACTCCCCTGGGGCATCGTTACCAATAAAAGCGAACGCTTTACCAACCCCCTCACTGAATTAATGGGTTTGCGCCAAAGAGCTATTTCTACCGTTTCTGGTGATACAACATCGTATTCAAAACCCCATCCTGAACCCATCTTGCACGCCGCCAGAATAGCCAAGGTAGATCCTACAAAATCGCTTTATGTAGGAGATGACATTAGAGATGTTGTGGCAGGCAAAGCAGCTGGGATGAAGACGGTGGCAGCAGCTTATGGCTACTGTGGCTGTAAAGAGCCCCCAGAGGCCTGGGGGGCGGATTACATCGTCAATAAGCCGCTCGAGCTACTTCAAATCATCTTTCCCAATAGGGAATAAAAGATATTCAACAATTTAAAGCTGGCGGCTTTAAAATAGAGCTTCCTAAGCATGCAATCTGGGACCGACATGGTTTCGACGTGGGTTACAAAGCATCAAGGGCATACCGAGGACCCGTTATCTCGTAAATCAATGGGAATGTTTTAACTGCAAACGACGAACGTTTCGCACTAGCCGCTTAATTGCGGTTGCCCCTGAACTGATTCTCTCTTGGGTCAGCTAGCGCAAGCTAGATCAGGGTCATTTACAAGAGATAAGATCATTTCATGTCACGGGGAATGATTCGAAAACTTAGTGGATCGTCAGCGTGGAACGTGTCAATCCGTGCCTAGCTGGCTAAATTAAATGATATGACTAAGTATGTAGAACTTGTTGTGGAGGATTTGCGGACGCGGGTTCGATTCCCGCCGGTTCCACCATTTTTAAGTCTGTAACAGTCCAACGCCACCCAGATGGGTGGCGTTTTTCTTTGCTTCAGGAATCCATCATTCCTATTAATTGAATTGATAACTCATACCAGCTTGGAAATTGAGGGGCGCTCCAGCAAAAATCCCATCAGGACTCCGGCTCGATATATATCTTTTATTAAATACATTGTTAATCACTCCAAACAATTTCCAATCTTTGTTAATAGCGTAATTAGCACTCCAATTCACTGTAGTAAAGGAGGGCACTTCACCTAAAGTTCCAATGGTATTTTGCGCAACTGTATTTGCTGAATCCGCATATTGAGTGGAAACATAATTTAGACTAACTAAAGTATTGAAGCCATTCTTTTCATAGCTAACTCCAAGATTGGAAGTTAATTTAGGCGTGTATGGAATGCGATTACCATCTCGTCCCAAAGAGCTAGTGCCAACAAACTTAGCCACCGGGATGTAAGTAGCATTACCGTTAATGCCCCATCCTCCTCCTAGCGCATAAGCCAAGGACATCTCAGCACCTTGATGCAAACTTTTACCGCCATTGGCTTTAGAAATTCCGGCAGCTAAGCTCTGATTCACAATTTGATTACTGAAGTTCATGCTAAAAATAGCTGAATCATAAGTAAAAGCACCCGAGCGACCACGCAGCCCGAGCTCCGCATTAGTTGAGCGTTCTGGGGCTAACTGCTGATCAACTCCTTTGTCATCAATTGCGGTGGCTAACTGTGCTGGCGCAAAACCTTTATAAACACTACCGTACGCCTGCACTTGGGGAATAAGCTGCCAGGTAGCACCAATTTGCGGAATAGTTTCTATATTCTTGGCGCTACCTGCTTTACCAGTCGCAGGATTTGAACGGGTCTGGTTATAACTTTCTACTCGTACCCCAGGAATAAGTGCAAAGTCTTTACTCAGCAAGAAACGGTTTTGAGCATAGACCGCCACTGAATTAGCCTTGTTATCTTCCTGCGAAGTGAGTCGGCCAGAATAGGCTAAAGTTTTGGAGCTCACTAATTGATTGATTTGAGATTCGGTATGCATGCGCAATCCAAACTCTGCTTCATTAGAAATCCCTAGAGCCTTATAGGCATGACTTACCCGAGAATCGATGCCCAACATTTGAAACTCTCGATTTCGTCCAATCAGACAATCAGTACCTACGTTGCAGGCTCTAAAGACTGTCGATTCCTGTGTGCGTTTAACAATACTTTGCCGCCAATAATCTCTAGATAACCTACTCCAATACATCAAGGTATTGATTTTGGTCTCTGGGCTGATTTCAATAGCATGGTTGAGATCTACTGCATTTCTTTGGGTAATAAAGCGGTCATTTGGCGCTGGATTATCTCTTGAGTGCGTGCTGAACTGATTTGGGCGCAGACCTACATACGAGGTATTGATATTGTTATCGTAATGGGTGTATTTCAGACTTAACCACTGATTCTGTGCAATCTCCACTCCCCCTTTCACCAAGATGTCGTACATCTTGAAACCATTGCCTTGGTAACCATTGGACTCAGATTGAATCAGGTTTATTCCTCCAATGGCACCATTCGATGACGATTCCCCCCCTGCCTCAAGCTCTGCATAGCGATATCCGTAATTACCCACTTTTCCGGTTAACTTAAATCCTGGAGCAGGTGTTTTGCTAAGGTAATTCACTACGCCACCAATATTGGATGGTCCATATTTCAGACCCGATGCGCCCTTTAAAACTTCAATCCCACCGATTTGCTCTACAGGCGGGCTGTAATAGGAAGCATTGGAAATAAAGAGGCTTGGTTGAATGGGGGCACCATCCTCCAACAGAAGAACCTTGGAGCTGCGACTCGGATTTAACCCCCGAATGCCAATATTTGGAATAGACCCTAGGCCACCCTCATCTCCGCGGACATTAACACCAGGAACCGTCTTTAATACATCTTGTAGGGACTGAGGTTGTAGCTCCTCCATCCTCTGTTGATTAATGACATCAACCGTACCAGGAATTTTATACAGGGCATTTTCCTCTCGCCCAACAATATCAATCCTAGGTAACTCAATATCTTGAGCATTGGCCCAAACCGAAAAAGATCCTCCATATAACAATGCAAACGATGAAATCCAGACTAACTGATTTCGAGGACGAAAAACTTCTTGATGCTTCATATGCCATCTCCAGTGATAGAAACAAAAAATCGCTGGCTATATGCACATGAAAATGCTCTTGCTGGCTAGTAAGTTAATTCATATTTACTTCGTCAAAATGAGTTTCCCTAATTTAGTGATGCGCAATTGATATGGATGCCCATCATGCAAAATGAAGATCTGCTTTGTGTGGCCTAATAAGGTTTCGCTTGGAATGCATCTAGGCAAAAGTTGATTTGATCGAATACATTTTGAATCAAGGTCTAAGATATTTTTCTCGTTCAAGCACTAGCCTTCCAAGGTAAATTGAATAGGTGTTTGAAAGCATTGCAAAGAAACCTGGGGAGGAGCTATTGAAATGGGCTCAAATCTCCACTGAGCCAAAGCCTTGATGGCTGAGCGATCCAAACCCTGAAAGCCTGAGCTTTGGGTGATGCCAACTTCTTGCACAAGGCCTTGCTCACTTACACATAATCTTGCAATGACCAAACCCTGTTCCTTAAGCTGTCTGCTGGCTAAGGGGTAATGGGGTTTGGGGCTGTATATAACCTGTCTAGCTGCACCCAATGCGTGATGCCCAGATCCCTTGCTATCACTATGCGCATGGGATTCATTTACAGCACTGGAACTATCGCGCTCACTGCTGGAAGGTGTCTTGATTTGGGGTGCGAACAAGGATTTTTTCTGTTGAGATGGCAAGGTACTTTTACCTACTAGATTTACCATCAGAAAATCTGGAGCGGATGATGTGGACCCCGCAAATGATCCCGATAAAAGTATCAATAGTGCTAATAAATGAGAGAGAGTTACCCCCGAAATTAGCAATACATCTCTAGACAATGCACCAGAAAGCAAATGACACCCTTAAAAATATATGAGAAAAGCTATATTCAACTTACCAAAAAAATGTGTAGTAAGTTAACTACTGCTCTCAATGATTTTAAGGATGCTACTGTAGATAAACAACCATGATCCCAATGGGGACGGGACTTGTAGGGCTATTGAATGTGGTACTACTTTTGGGTTAATCGCCACAGTGAAGTGACTTCTTTAGATCTCGCTGCATGCAATGCATCAGCTTTATCAAATGCCTTGTTATGCGTTGGCTTCGTATCTAAATGCGCAATCACTTTTAAACCCGCCTGATCAATCCAATTCAGAAGCTCTTCTCTTGTTCTCAAGCCCAAGTACTCCGCAAGGTCAGACAGAATGAGCCAACCCTCGCCATTTGGCAGCAGATGATCTTTTAACCCACCCAAGAAACCCTTCAACATCTGGCTCTCAGGGTCATACACAGCATGCTCTAGTGAGGAACTCGGTCTTGCAGGTAGCCATGGTGGATTACAAACAATGAGCGCTGCTTTGCCGTCTGGAAAAAGATTGGCTTTCTGAATTTCAATTTGTGAATTTAAGCCTAAGTGGTCAATATTTTCTTTCGCACAAGCAATCGCTCGATCACTTAGATCGGTCGCAACAATCTTCTGAATATCTCGCAGAGCTAAAACAACTGCTAACACTCCGGTGCCCGTACCAATATCAAAGGCTACAGAGCTTTGTTTTATGGCTGCCGGCAGCGGGGCTTTCAGCACCAAGCTAATATATTCACTACGCACAGGAGAGAAAACGCCATAGTGCGGATGAATGCGAACCTCTTCATCATCCCTAGTAAGAACTTGCACACCCGTCTTGCGCCACTCATGAGCACTAATGACTCCAAGCAACTCACGCAAGGAAATAACATAGGAATTTTCTTGCGCTCCATAGGCCTCAAGGCAGGCCTTAGTTACATCTGGCGCACGCCTCAAGGATATTGTATGGTCAGCATTTACCGGAATGAGAACCATACCCAAAATACGAGCACGCTGGGATTGGGTAAGACGATGCAGATTAAATGTATCTATGGGGCTTTTGGTTTTCTCTTTTGCAGCCCTGTCAGCCCTGGTAGATTTCTTGGAAGGCTTATCCACCCTCCTGACCAAAGCCTGCAAGAGTTGCCGCGCATTCTGAAAGTCACCCTTGTAAAGCATCGCAGTGCCTTCACAGGCTAAGCGATAAGCAATATCAGCAGTCAGCGTGTCATCGGCGACCTGAATCTTTTTATGGGGAGTAATGCCATTTTCAGAATGCCATTGAGCGGAACAGATTTGTCCGCCCTCTTCCCATTGAAGGGTTGCCGATTGAGTCACCTAGGAAACCACAAACCGATTGTTTTGATAATCATCTATGGCCTGTTCAATTTCAGCACGAGTATTCATTACAAATGGGCCGTACTGAACGATAGGCTCATGCAAGGGCAAAGCTGCTAGAACAATAAATTGCGCGCCTACAGATCCCGCTCTCGCTTTTAAAAGATCGCCATCACCAAGAACAATAGCCGCCTGCTTTGGAGCCGGCATCATTGGCCCACCTAATTCCAGCTCACCTTCGCATGCATAAACAAATGCATTGAGTTCTTTTGGAATGCGTTGCTCAAACTCTGTGTTGGGTGGCAACTGTATATCTAGAAATAATGGCGCAGTAGTGATCCCTTGAATTGGTCCTTGAACTGCATTGTCCTCATGGCTATAGGCGCCCGCAATAATCTTCACTGAGCCGCCATTTGCCAAAGTAATCTTTGGAATATCTTCAACCTGGATATCTTTATAGCCAGCCGGCTTCATCTTTTCTTTAGCGGGCAAATTAATCCATAACTGAAAGCCGCGCATGGCACCGCTCACTTGCTGCGGCATCTCTGAGTGAATAATGCCGCGCCCTGCCGTCATCCATTGCACGCCACCAGTCTTTAGGTGGCCTTGATTTCCTAAATGATCCTCATGCAACATATGACCTTCCAGCATGTAGGTCACCGTCTCAAAACCTCGATGGGGATGAGCCGGAAAGCCTGCCACATAATCATTTGGATCGTTAGAGGAAAACTCATCAAGCATCAAAAAAGGATCTAACCTAACTTGATTTTGACCGCCCAGACTACGACGCAATTTCACACCCGCACCATCAGATGTGGCAATGCCAGGAATAATAGTTTGGATATTGCGGATCATATTGATAAGTGGCTTTGGCTAAACTTTGACTTTAAGCCGGAGGATGATCTTCAGGATTGACATCCAGCGCTATCAAGAATCGAGACACCATGTTGTAAGCGGCGATTACCGTTACCAATTCCACGGTATCCGTGCTTCCCAAAGCCTTTTGTAAGCGCTTCATTAATTCAGGATCCACTTTGATATTGCGCGTCATCTGAAAAGTGAGTTCGGCAGCGTCGTTCTCCACCGGGGAGTAAAGATCTTTTGGAAAATTCGGCTGTCCAATGAGTCGTAAGCCTTGGACCTGCTCCTCAGTGCCGCCGGCTTTCTTGAAAGGTGGCGCATGGTGAAAGAATTCATACTCAGCACCATTCAAGACCGCTACGCCACACATGGCCAACTCACGCAGCTTTGGATCCAAAGACAGGTTATTACGAATCTCACCAATAAAGTGATTCCAGCCCTCTGCAATTGGAACGCTATGCAAGAGCATGCGATCTAAATTAATAAACTGACCGCCCCGTCTTTTGCGAATAGCAGCAACCAACTCTGCTGGCTCTGCCAAATCCATTGGCTGGTAGGGAATTAAACGTTCTGACATGCTTACCTCTTATAAATAGTGCTTACTGAGCAGTTTCTTTAATATTGTTTTCAATTACGAACTTGCCCCAGATACCAATTTGCTTGCCGATAAACTCTTGTGCAGCAACAGGGGTACCGCCAACAATTTGAATGCCTTGCATTTTGAACTTCTCGGCAACAGCAGGCGTCTTCAATGCTTTGTTCAAGGCTTTGTTCATTGCATCAATCACTGCTGGAGATGTTTTACCAGGAGCTAGTACCGCCCACCATGCTGGCGCGCTAAAGCCTGGAAAGCCACTCTCAGAAATTGTCGGTACATTAGGCAAAGATGGTGAACGCTTGGCGGTTGTAATCACTAGCGGAATGACTCCACCATTATCGATATGTGGCTTCACCAAAAACTCTGAGCCTACCGCCAACTCCACTTGACCACCCAAAGCATCTTGCATCAAAGGGCCGCCACCACGATAAGGGATGTGATTCCAATCAAAGCCCGCTTGTTTTGCAAGGCGCGCCATTGCTAGGTGACCCAAGCTACCAATGCCAATCGAACCGTAACTAAATTGCTTGCCTGTCTTAGAAAGATCCACTAATTGCTTAAAGCTAGTGATACCAGATTTTTTACTGGCAACCAACACCATCGGTGATGTGCCAACCAGAATCACGGGGGCAATATCTTTAATCGTGTCATAGGGAAGTTTATCTTTTAGGCTTGGATTCACGCCATGGGTATCAAACACCACCGCAAAGGTGTAGCCATCTGGATCGGACCGAGTCATTGCAGAGGTACCAATCACACCAGAGGCGCCACCTACGTTTTCAACAATCACGTTTTGCTTCAGCTCTGCTTGCAAGGCGGGTGCCAATACACGAGCAACCTGGTCAACTGAGCCTCCTGGCGGAAAGACCGCAATTAAACGAATTGGCTTTTGAGTGGGCCATGTGCCAACACCCGCATTTTGTGCCAGAACTACACCGCTTACTCCCAAGGCCATAAAAGTAGCTAATAGACTGTTTTTAAAGGCTTTTTTAGCCATTTTCACTAAATCCTGCATGGACTTGTCTCCTCTAGATAAGACCTCAAGATTAACACCCCCTCAGCCTATTTGCTCGATAATGCTGCTGTAGCCCAGTGAGAGAAAAATGAAGTCGATTCTAAATATTGCCGCCTATTTATTTGTCAGCCTAGATGGCTTGGCAGAGCTGCGCGCCAAAATGCTGGATGAATGCAATGCCCGCCAGCTGAAGGGAACCATTCTATTGACTGGTGAAGGCATCAACATGTTCCTTGCCGGCAAAACAGATGAGCTACGTGGATTTCTGGATTGGCTCCGCACCGATCCCCGCTTTGCCCCACTTCAAGCAAAGGAAAGTTGGTCCGAGGATCAACCCTTCAAGAAGATGTTGATCAAACTCAAAAATGAAATTATTCGCATGAATCACCCAGCGATTCGTCCTGAGGAAGGTCGCGCTAATTTCATTACCCCCAAAAAATTGCAAGAGTGGTTAGATCGCGGCACTGACGATCTAGGCCGTCCTGTAGTGATGGTAGATACTCGCAACGCCTTTGAAGTCGACTACGGCACTTTTGAGAATGCATTGCATTTCAATATTGAAAAGTTTACTGAGTTTCCAGCGGCAATTTCTGCACATAAAGATGATTTAGTCGATAAGACGCTGGTCAGCTTTTGTACGGGGGGTATTCGCTGTGAAAAATCTGGCTTGTATATGCGCGAGATTGGTATGGAGCATAGCTACCAGCTAGAAGGCGGTATTTTGAAATATTTCGAAGAGGTGGGTTCTGCGCATTACCAAGGCAGCTGCTTTGTCTTTGATGAGCGTGAGGCATTGGAGCCAAACCTAGACTCCATCCCCGTAGAACACTCCATTCGAAAGAAACTCAAAGCCAGTCAAGCCTGAGCAGGGCTAACACTATCAATAGTAAAATGATTTTGCTGTACAAAACTAACTTATAACAATAAATCGGACTCGAGACATGTCTAATATGATCAATCGGCAAAAGCCGATTTTTTTGTCATCCCTTCTATCTGCTTTTTTGGGATTGGCACTCCATTTCAATGCGCAGGCGCAAAGTGCACCATTAGCCTACCCAACCAAACCTATCAAACTGATTGCGCCAGTAGCTGCTGGTGGTGGACTGGATAATATTGCGCGTGCTGTTGCGGAAAAGCTCTCCCGATCTATTGGCCAAACAGTAGTTGTAGAAAATATGGGGGGTGGTGGCGGATCCATTGCCTCACAAGCAACTGCTAAGGCGCCAGCTGATGGCTACACACTCATGATTGCTTATGTAGGGACACACGGCACCAACCCTGCTGTACGCAAACTACCTTATGACGCCATTAAAGATTTCACACCGATTGGCATGATTGGTGCAACACCTAACGTACTTATTATCAATCCTGATCTACCTATCAAGAATTTCAAAGAGTTTGTGGATTACGCCAAAAAGAATCCTGCCAAGTTAAGTTATGGATCTGCTGGTCCCGGCACTCTGACGCATCTCGGCATGGAGCAACTAAAGCTAGCCGCTGGAATATTTATGGTGCACGTGCCTTATCGTGGCGTAGGTCCTGCCTACACGGATTTATTGGCGGGCCAGACTCAGGCCATGTTCCCTACTCTATTTGCAGCGCTACCGTACATCAACACAAATAGGGTCCGCGGGCTTGCAGTTACTGGAGCTAAACGTAGCCCAGTAGCACCCAATATTCCTACCTTCAAAGAGCTTGGATATAACGGCTTTGATGGCCAACAGTGGTATGGCTTGGTAGGCCCTGCAAATCTTCCACCCGCGATTGTTGCAAAGCTCAATGCTGAATTAAACAAAGTTCTCGCATTGCCAGACTTCTCAGAAAAAATGACGAGTGAGGCTTTGACATTGATGCCAATGACACCCCCTCAATTTACCAATTACATCAAAGAAGATATTGCACGCTGGGCTAAGGTTGCCAAAGACCGCAATATTGAAATCGATTAATTTTCAATATCCACTTATTTAAAAATACTCACACTTATTCATAGGAAATTTATATGTCTCACGCTATTGCTGCAGCAGCCGATCTCAATGCACCACCAGTCACCAAAATTTTGGCGGAGTTTGTTAATACTCACCCAAGCCAAGGATGGACTCCAGAGGTTGAACACGAAGCGCATCGTACATTCTTAAACTGGCTTGGTTGTGCGATCGGTGCAGCCAATCATGAGAGTGTTGAATCTTCATTAGCCGCTATTCGTGAGTTTCAGCCAGCCTCACAAGCCAGCATTCTCGGCCGCAAAGATAAAGTAGATATGGGCGGAGCGGCTTTGATTAACGGCATTAGCTCACATACTTTTGACTTTGACGATACTCACCTCAAAACCGTGATTCATCCAGCAGGCCCAGTAGCATCTGCAATCCTAGCCTTAGGCGAACATATTGGCGCCAATGGTCGTCAAATGATTGACTCTCTTATTTTAGGAATTGATGTTGCTTGTCGAGTAGGTAATGCAATGTATCCAGACCACTACCATCGTGGCTGGCATATTACCGGCTCTACTGGCATGCTGGGTTCCGCTGCCGCATGCTCACGCTTAATGGGTCTTGATCTGCAAAAAACAACTATGGCTCTCGGTATTGCTGCCTCGCAACCAGTTGGCATGCGCGAGCAATTTGGCACGATGACTAAACCCTTTCATCCGGGTGGCGCAGCACGTGCAGGTCAACTTTCTGCACTGTTGGCAAAACATGGTTTTACTGCAAGCCCTAAAGCACTTGAGGCGGGTCGTGGTTATATGCAAACGGTTTCTACCAAGTGCGACTGGTCAGAAATTGATCGCGCCCTCGGAAAATCTTTTGAGATTTCCTTAAACACCTATAAACCTTTTGCTTGCGGAATTGTGATTCACCCAGCTATTGATGCTTGCGCCCAATTGCGCGCCCAAGGCGTCAAAGCAGATGAAGTTGAACGCATTGAGTTGCGTGTTCACCCACTGGTACTCGAATTAACTGGCAAGAAAACACCTAAGGACGGACTAGAAGGCAAATTCAGTGTGTATCACGGCTGCGCTGTGGGCTTGATGTTTGGTCAAGCAGGTGAAGGTGAGTATGCGGATGACATTGTCAACCGCCCTGACGTTGTAGCTTTGCGCGCTAAAGTGAATGCGACTACCGACACCTCTATTAGCGAAGCATCTGTGGACGTTAAAGCCTTCCTTAAAGATGGTAAAGAAGTTCATATTTTTGTTAAGAACGCGATTGGCTCCGTAGAAAACCCAATGAGCGATGCAAACTTGGAGCAAAAATTTACAAGCTTGGCCGAGCCAGTGATTGGCAAAGAGAAAACCCTTGAACTGATTTCCGCACTCTGGAAACTAGGACAAGCGCCAGACCTCAAGCAAATCCTAAGCCTTTGCACTCCAGACTAATTTCACCTGAAAGTTTTTTCATCTATGGCTTCATTACCGAACATCGTCATTCTTGGGGATTATGAGCGCGCTCTACGTCGCTTCTCTAACTGGGATAAGTTAGACCAACAAGCCAAGCTCACCATCCACCATGAGCCTTTGCGTGATGAAGCCTTATATGAAGCAGTAAAAGATGCCGATGCGATTGCTATCGTGAGAGATCGCTCACCCTTCAATGAGGCGATGATCGCGCGCTTACCAAAACTCAAGTTTTTAATGTTTACCGGTGAACGAAATGGCACTCTAGAAGCCTCGGCTCTAGTTTCCAGAAATATCCCCATGGGCTGCACGCCTGGCGGACCCTCCAAAGAAACTACCGCTGAGCTTACTTGGGCTTTGATTCTGGGGGCTTCTAAGCGCCTGATTGAAGAAAATAAACTGATTGCCTCTGGTGGCTGGCGCGATGCATTTTCTCTCCTACCAATGCTCTCTGGCGAACGCTTGGGCATTATGGGCTTAGGCGCTATTGGCAGTCGGGTGGCACGTGTTGGCGCCGCCTTTGGTATGGAGGTTGTAGCGTGGAGTCCGCGTATGACCCCAGAACGTGCGGCCGCTGAAAATGCAAAAGCCGTTAGCTTAGATGAGCTACTCAAAACCTCCAAGGTCGTATCGATGCATCTAGTGGCAGGCCCCGGCACTAAAGGATTGATAAGCGCCGATCAATTGTCACTCATGCGCCCAGACTCGATTCTGATCAATACTTCACGTGCTGCACTCATCAATATGCCTGATCTTCAAAAGGCGCTAGCCGCAGGTAGACCAGGGCAAGCAGCAGTGGATGTATTTGATGTTGAGCCCCTCCCTGAAAAAGATGCGCTACGCAACACCGCCAATCTTTTAGTGACACCCCATTTAGGCTTTATTGCTGAACCCATTTTCGAAACCTTCTCCAAAGGCATTACAGAAACTCTTGAAGCATGGTTAGAAAATAAACCAGTACCGCATCCTTTTAAGCCTCAATAATTTATTTACAAAAAGCGACCTCGATGAGTAGCCTAACGCCGTCACAGCTATTTATTAGTTTTAGCAAAATTGGCATGTCAGGCTTTGGTGGTGTGCTCCCTTGGGCTAGACGGACTCTAGTTGAGCGAGACAAAATTCTGACTTCTGAGGAATTTAGCGCCATCCTTGGCATTTGCCAGATCGTTCCAGGCCCCAATATTGTTAATCTCGCTGTTTGCGTTGGCTCTCGATTTGCGGGAGCGAGGGGAGCAGCTGCTGCAGTCCTTGGTCTGACCCTCGGACCCATTGCCATTGTGCTGTTACTTGCCACGCTCTATCAACACTACAGCTATCTGGATACAGTAAAAGGACTTTTGCGGGGCATCTCTGCAGTAGGCGTAGGTCTTATCGCTTCAACTGGTTTTAAGATGCTGCGCGATGAGTTTCGCTTTCCTTTGATGCTGCTAGTGGTTGTTATCACTATCTGTGCAGTAACCTACTTTCATCTCGGTCTGGGCTGGGTTGTGCTTGCAGTTTTACCGCTGGCACTCTTCTTAGCCCACAAGAAAGCACTTAGTTCATGAGTATGCTTTTCAGTGTCTTTCTGAAACTATCCGCCTTCTCGCTGGTTGCGTTTGGCGGTGTCAACGCTTTGCTACCAGAGCTATTGAATCTGGCTGTCTATCAAGAGCATTGGATTGATCTGCAAACCTTTTCAGATTACTTTGCTATCGCGCAAGCAGCACCCGGGCCTAACTTCATGACTGTCACTCTATTGGGCTGGCATATTTATGGCGTGCTGGGTGCATTCATTGCCACGCTGGCAATTGCATGGCCCTCATCCATCCTGATTTATTTTTTGCAACGCTTTATCATGGGCATTCAAGATCCCATCAAGAAGAAATCTATTCAATACGCAGCGGCTGCACTAGCTATTGGGCTGGTTCTTTCATCTGCATGGCAAATTGCTATTCAAATTAACCATAGCGCTGCAGCCTACGCCTTGACCCTTGCGACTATCGGCTTTACATTATTCACACGCTGGCACCCACTCTATCTCATTGTTATTGGTGGAGCATTGGGTGTTTTAGGATTTATTTAGACCGCTTAAGAGAAAAATATGCGACTTTTACAAAAATTTTCAACCTGCCTACTTTGTCTGTTAGCTCTATTTTCAGGCGTAGCTTCTGCCCAAAGCAATTACCCTAGTAAGCCAATTAACTTCATCGTCCCTTATGGTGCTGGCGGTAGCGCTGACTCTAGAAGTCGCCAAATCGCACAAAAGATGAGCGTCATTCTCAAGCAACCAATCGTCGTGGATAACAAGCCAGGAGCCGGTGGCAATATTGGTACAGAAGCGATTGTTCGCGCCGCACCAGACGGATACACCATCGGCATGGGTAACTTCGCCCCCATGTCGGTCAATAAAACGCTCTTTGGTAATTTGCGCTATGACCCAGAGATAGATTTAACGCCCATCATCTTGATTGAAAAGGGCCCTTTGGTATTAGTAGTCAATCCAAACTCACCTTACAAATCTGTGCAAGATATTGTTGCTGCTGCCAAAGCAAAGCCTGGGGTGCTTACATTCTCTTCTGGCGGCATCGGAGGAAGCCACCAACTGTCTGCCGAACTCTTTGAACAAAATGCGGGCATTCAGATGATTCATGTGCCATACAAAAGTGGCTCTGCAGCACTAACCGACCTCATGGGTGGCAACGTTGACCTCATGTTCGATCAAATGTATTCCGCTGTTCCCAGCATCAAGGCTGACAAGATTCGGCCACTTGCTATTACGAGCAAAAAACGCTCCCCTTTATTGCCTAATGTCCCCAGCTTTGCAGAGCTAGGCTACCCAAAAGTAGAGGTTCTCAATTGGCAAGGTCTCATCGCACCTAAGGGAACACCTAAAGCCATTATTGATAAATTGAATGCCGCTGCAAATGAAGCACTTAAAGATCCACAACTACGTGAACTCATGCTCTCTCAAGGGAATGAGATTGGTGGAGGAGGTCCAGCTGAATTTGCCAGTCTGATTAAGGCTGAGAGCGCTAAATGGAGTGCTGTTGTAAAAACAGCCAATATCAAGCCAGAGTAAGGAATTCAATTTTGAATGGTATTGGGGGGCTTAGTGCCCCCCAATTTTATTTGAAAGCCTGGTAGGTCAAGATACCCAAGAAGGTCAGCACAAGTGACCCAACTAGATTAAGTAGCGCTGTGCCCAAAGCCCAGGTAAATTCGCCACGCTGCATAAAGCCAACCACCTCAGCAGAAAAGCTTGAGAAGGTAGTTAGTCCTCCTAAGAAGCCAGTGACCACTAAGAGTCTCCACTCTGGAGAAAGGCTTGGATTGTTGCCAAAGAAAGCAACTGCAATACCAATCAAATATCCACCAACCATATTCGATATAAAAGTGCCCAATGGTAGTGAAGAAGCCATCCCTACGGTGGCGTAATTAAAGCCCGCCCTTAATAAAGCGCCGAAGCCCGCTCCAAAAAAGATTGCAAAGATAGGAAGCCACATAATCTGTTCTTGTTATTGAATTGAAAAACCCAGCATGCCAATTGAACTCATCTCTATTCCATCTGTATAGATTTTGGCCTGCTCTCCCGCTTCCTGCAGGGCCAATGTATACAAGGCCGGCCAATAGTGCTCAGCAGTTGGAATGGAGAGGTGGGCTGCATCACCAAAGCGCTCCCAATCGATCAAAGCCTCATGATGATTGACGCGAATCTCTGAAACAAAAAAATCATTGAACTCTTTTGCCCATGGGTAAGGCTCAGCCCCATCTTGCCAATGAATGGTGCGCAAGTTATGCACCACATTACCGCTAGACAAAATAAGGATATTTTCATCACGCAAAGGACGCAATTGCTTAGCAAGCTCATAGTGCTCCCGTGCTGACATCGCACCATCGAGACTCAACTGCACTATAGGTACATCTGCATCCGGATACATGTATTTCAGGACCGACCAAGCACCATGATCAATACCCCATTCATTCTCTTCGAGCACAACGGGGACGTTCAATAATTCTTGCACGCGATCCGCTAATGCAGGGCTGCCCGGCGCTGGATATTGAACATCAAACAGTGCTTGTGGAAAGCCACCGAAATCGTGAATTGTTTTTGGTTTGGCCATTGCAGTAACCCAGACTCCGCGGGTTACCCAATGCGCTGAAATCACCAATATCGCGTCAGGACGCCTTAATGATTTTCCAAGAGCCGACCATGCCGCTGTATAACGGTTAGGCTCTATGGCATACATCGGACTGCCATGGCCAGCAAATATTGCAGGTTGGCGATGGCTAGTCATTAATACCGATTAACCGAATACGTAACCTGTATGAGCCGCAACCAATGCAAACAAAATAGCCAAGCTAGTAGCAGCGGCCAACATCACGACCAATGTAATGATCTTTTTATTGATCTCTTCTTTAGATTCGTTATGCCATTCGTTCATGCTAAATCCTCTATAAACACATTATTGAATAGGGTAATTATCCACTATCGACCGCGACCGGCCTTGCGCATCATGCCTTTTCCCCCACCAAAGCCTGCCTGAGGCCTTCCGGCTGGGCCAGAGGGTCCTTTGGGGACGGGTGGACGTGCTGGCGGCTTCGCTGCTAGCGCTTTTGCCGGGGTTTTTGAATCGGGTTTCTTTTCGTCAGTCACTTTGAGCTCCTATGGATATCATATTGCCATGATTACCGACTATTCTATCCAAGCTGTCGCAATTAATGCGATTCCCCTGATTTTTGCTATCACCATCCACGAGGCAGCCCATGGCTTCGCAGCCCGTAGATTGGGTGATAACACTGCCTACATGCTAGGGCGGGTGAGCCTCAATCCCGCAAAACATATAGACCCCATAGGCACCATCTTGATTCCACTGGTCTTAATTATGACGGGATCTCCTTTTTTGGTGGGGTATGCAAAGCCAGTACCCGTCAATTTTGGACGACTCAGAAACCCTAGGATTGATTCGATTTGGGTTGCCTTGGCGGGACCGGGCTCAAATTTTGTCCAAGCAATTATTTGGGCGGCCTTTTGGGTGATGGTCCAGGGCTTTGGAATTGATGAACCCTTCCTGACCTCAATGGCAAAAGCGGGGGTAATGTGGAATATCGGTTTACTGGTATTTAATCTGTTTCCACTACCACCCCTCGATGGCGGAAGAATTTTGGCTGGCCTTTTGCCGGTACGCCAATCTATCGCCCTTGGCAGATTAGAGCCCTGGGGATTCTTTATTGTGCTTGGGCTAGTCTTTACTGGAATTATTGGCACTCTGTGGATGGAGCCGCTCAGCAGCTTTTTTCTGGGCATCATTAATCTTCTGATGACCCCCCTCAGAATGATTTTTTAAAGCGAGCAAAAATGACTATTCTGAGCTATGCTGAAAATACGAAGTCCAATTGATTAACGGAGAGCAAACATGAAACTACACAAACTTATTTTGGCAGGTACGGCAACTGCTTTAGCAATTGGCGCAGGCGCGGCATTTGCTCAATTTCAAAGCGCAGAAAAAGCAGTTGACTATCGCGAGAGTGTTTTTACAGTAATGGGCACCCACTTTGGCCGCATTGGTGCAGTTGTCAAAGGCGAACAACCTTACAACAAAGATGAGGTTGCCAAGAATGCTGCAATCGTAACTATGATGTCTACGCTCCCTTGGCAAGCTTTTGGTCCTGGTACCGAAGGCGGTAAAGCAAAGCCTGAGGTGTGGTCAGACAACGCCAAGTTCAAAGCTGCTGCAGAAAAAATGCAATTAGCTGTTATTGATCTCAATAAAGCCGCCCAGTCGGGCGACTTAGAAGGCATTAAAAAATCTTTTGGCGCGGCAGGATCAACCTGCAAAGGCTGCCATGACGACTTCAAAAAGAAATAAATAATTTTTATTGATCGTTATTTCGTAATTAAGTAACCGACTGCTACCGCAATCACACTTAACAGTAGCAAAGCGAAACTGCGCTGTAGCACCCCGTCCTTAGAGGCACGACCCAAGTCAGCAGGCAAGTATTTAGCCTCTTCACTTGGGTCGATTTCTTTGTCGCCACTAATCATTGGCTTAATTAGATTCTCACTTTTGAATTTCTTGTAATACCAAATTGCTGAGATGTGAATTGCAATCAGGGTATAAATCACCACTTGATTACCTTCGTGAATCTCCGATAAGAATGAAGATATCGAACCAGACACATATTTTGCTAGTGGTCCCTGAAAGGAGACTTCATCATCGACAAATAAGCCGGTGAGCACTTGAACGCATAAGACAAAAATAAGGGCAAATACGGAAATTGCACCAATGGGGTTGTGCCCCAGAACGTGAGGTGAACTTCCACTTAAGTAATCAAAAATCGCTTTTTTAGTCGGCAAGAAAGAGGCAAAGCGCGCATGGGTGGATCCAACAAAACCCCAGATGATTCTGAAGATCAATAAGGTCAAAATGCTGTAACCGAAATAAGCATGCCATTGAATGAATTCATCACCCAAATTGATGGTCACAAAGCTACCGGCTATACAAACCACCAGCAACCAATGAAATAAGCGGATTGGTAGATCCCATACTCGAATAATTTTCTTCATCCCTTAAGGATAATCCTCTTCTCCTCTAAAATGGAGGGAATTCATGAATCCCGGCAAAGCCTTTAGAACCCTATTGCTGTATCGCGTTGGCGCAACCCTAAGCTATCAAATTACGATGGTAGCGGTGGGTTGGCATCTTTACGAAATTACTAATAGCGTAGTTTCACTTGGGTTGATTGGTCTCGCGGAGCTTGTTCCCTACTTTGCACTAGCTCTATATTCAGGTCACGCGGTTGATCACTACTCCCGCAAATGGATTGCTGCAATCGCCTGCCTCATTCATATTGCGGTCGGGTTATTTTTAACGGTCATCGCGTTGGGCTGGCTTACACCTCCGATACCATTGATCTACACCGCAGTGGCATTTATTGGTATTGGGCGAGCCTTATTAAGACCTTCTTATCAAGCGCTTTTCGGACAAATCATTCCGAGAGACCAACTGCCGCGTTACACAGCATATGCATCTTCGGCTTTTCAGATTTGCGTAGTAGCCGGCCCAGGATTAGGCGGACTCATGATTGGCTTTGCTGGTCTTGAGTGGACATATCTGCTCGCCGCCTTCTGCGGGGCAGTCGGCTTATACGGAATCACTTTCATTACTGCTGTCCAAGAAAAAACGAGCGGTTTATCTAAACACTTTCTAAAAAGCTTTTTGGAAGGGTTTCATTACGTCAGAAAACATGAACTCATTTTGAGCATCATGGCACTTGATATGTTTGCCGTTCTCTTCGGGGGCGCAGTCTCTATTCTTCCAGCTTTTGTGAAGGAGGTACTCAATGCAGGCCCAGAAACTCTGGGGATATTACGTGCAGCGCCCGCGGCTGGAGCGGTACTTACTGGAATCTACCTAGCTCGGCGTCCTGTGCTGAACGACTCGGGAAAATATCTTCTAATGTCAGTGGCGGGATTTGGTGCGGCAATTATTGCCTTTGGTATCTCCAGTAATTTATGGCTCTGCGCATTCTTTCTATTTATCTCCGGATGCTTTGACTCGATATCAGTGGTGATTCGGGGCAGCATCATGCAGCTCACCACACCAGATCATATGCGCGGCAGAATTAGCGCCATTAACGGCATCTTCATTGGGTCGTCTAATGAATTGGGTGCACTTGAGTCTGGCATTGCTGCCAGCATGATCGGTTTAGTACCATCCATCGTATTTGGCGGAGTCGCGACAATTGCTATTGTCCTCATTACTTATCGACTCGCTCCGCACCTTGGCAAACTCCATCTGAAAGATATTTCTTAGTAGCAACAAAACAACTTATTGCTATTTAATTACAGGAAGATCTTTCTGAATAATCTTCAGGCCAGCACGCAACGCCTCTTGATAGCGCTCACGTTCAGCCTTAATCGTTTCGGCAGTCCAGGTGAAGAAACCTTCACCAGTTTTCATACCAAACTTGCCACTAGCAATGCGATCACTCAAGCACTTCGCTATCGTTGGTGAGTTATTTAAGGTTGGGTAAATGGTTGTACCTCCAGCACCATGCACCTCAAGGCCAGCATGATCTCGCTGCATTGCTGGGCCTGCCGCGATGTAGCGAAAGCCAAAACCAAAACGAACAGCCTTATCAATATCTTCTGGTGTACAGATACCCTCATCAACCATTGAAAAAGCCTCACGTGATAAAGCATGCTGCAAACGATTAGCCAAAAACCCTGGCAGATCTTTTTTCACAGTAACAGGCACCATGCCACACGCTGTCATTAAACGTGAGAGGCTTTCACCCACCATTGGCGAAGTCTTTGCGCCATATACCACCTCTACACAAGGTACTAAATGAGCAGGCATAAAGAAATGCAAGCCAATCATGCGGGCCGCTGTTTTTAGGCCGTTGGCAATTTCACTAATTGGGAAACTCGTACTATTGCTCGCCAATACCGCCTCAGGCTTTGCATATTTTTCCAACTTAGCAAATAGCTCTCGCTTGATGTCTAAACGCTCAGGCACACACTCAATCACCAAATCAATATCAGACCAATCCACTTCTTCGAGCGAACCGGCCACAGACAGTAAATGAATCCGATGCTCATAACCGAGATCTGCCATGGTGCTTGCAAAGTAATCCGGCAGGAGGGCTCGTCGCTCTGTAGTTGGTTCAACCACCTGGACCGCACAGCCACCACGTGCACAAACGGCTGCAACGTCTGCGCCCATAGTGCCGCCACCGACGATAACTACCTTGGTTTCAGCTGGGGTAAATAACATGAATACTCTCCTAAAAGGGGAGGACTTTTTCTGAAAAATCCTCTTACAATGGGGTCATTATTTCAATAAAAAAGTTAGTGAGACATGATCCCCGTCAATTCGGTGCTACAGGTCGGCCATTTCCCTGAAATTATGCAGGCAGAAATAGATCGACGCTTTACCCCTTTTCACCATCCCGATCCTCAAGCGCCCGCTCCTGCCGGAAACTTTCAGGCGATTTTGATTCGCTCCAATACCAAGCTTCCCGAGGCCCTAGTTAAACAGATCTCCAGTATTCGTATGGTTGCCACTTGTGGGGTTGGCTATGACAACCTTCCTTTGGCTTACCTCAAAGAACAAGGGATTAAAGCAAGCAACACCCCTGGCGTCCTAAACGATGCCGTATGCGAACTGGCCATTGGCATGATGCTAGCCCTACTGCGCCAACTGCCCGAGGCTCAGGAATACGTCAAAAGTACCGCTTGGTCAAAAGCACCCTTTAGGCTCACCACCACCCTGGCCGGTAAAAAAGTGGGTATCGCTGGCATGGGTCGTATTGGGCAAGACCTGGCTAAACGATTAGAGCCGTTCAAAGTTGAGATTGCGTATTCAGGACCCAATAAAAAATCTTTGCCATACACCTACTATCCAGATGTTCAAGAATTAGCCAAGGCCTGCGACATCCTATTTTTGGCTTGCCCAGCAACCCCCGATACAGACAATATGATTAATGCCAAGGTTCTAGAAGCCTTGGGTCAATCGGGATATTTAATCAATATTGCCCGCGGAAGTGTAGTCGATGAGGGAGCGCTTTTATATGCACTGCAACATAAAAAGATTGCGGGTGCAGCCTTAGATGTTTTTGAGAACGAACCTAACCCAAGTCATGAATTTTTAACACTTGATAATGTATTGTTAACACCGCACATTGGGAGTGCTACCTCGGAAACGCGGATAGCCATGACCAACTTAGCCGTAGATAATTTAGAAGCCTTCTTTAACCAACAAACACTTCCATCTGAAGTAAATAACTAAAAACGGAGCCAGCATGACGATTTCTCTGCACCCTTCCACCTTGCCAGCGGTGTTATCCCCTGTCATCACCCCATTTAAGGCAGACGGTAGTCCAGATGCTCCTAAGTTATTAAAGCAATGCCAATGGCTAGAAGCTAATGGTGTTGGGCAGGCTATCTTTGGCACGAATTCAGAAGCAAACTCGATGTCTGCTCCGCAGAAGATGAGCACCTTAACAGCATTAGTAGAAGGCGGATTAAAGCCTGAGCACTTGATGCCAGGTACCGGCGCCACATCGATTGATGCGACCGTGAATATGACGCGTCATGCAGTTAACCATAAGTGCGCGGGTGTATTAATGTTGCCACCGTTCTATTACAAAGACGTTACTGATGATGGTCTATTTGCCTATTTTTCTGAAGTGATTCAAAAGGTAGGTAGCGCAGCTCTACAGATCTATATCTACAACATTCCACCGGTTACTAAAGTGAACTTAAGCCTCTCTTTGCTTGAGCGCTTAGCAAAAGAATATCCAAAGACAGTTGTGGGCATGAAAGACAGCTCTGGCGATTGGTCTTATACGGAATCAGTCATTAAATTATTAGCTCCTTCAGGCTTTCGCGTCTATGCAGGTAGCGAAGTATTCCTCATGCGTGCCTTGCGCGCTGGCGGTGTTGGCTGTATCTCCGCTACTGCCAACGTCAATCCAAAAGCGATTGCTGATTTGGCGGCGAACTGGAAAGAATCGAATGCCGATGATCGTCAAGCAAGCCTGGATCAAGTACGTGGAATTTTTGCCAAGTATCAAATGATTGCGGGCATGAAGACTGCCGTAGCCCACTACACCAAGGATTCTGAGTGGCTCAGAGTACGTCCACCATTGATGCAGTTAAGCGCTGAGCAACAAGCGCAACTGCTCGGCGAGCTGAAAGCGATTAACTTCAGCATGCCAGGCCTGTAATTTCAAAATATAAAAATTCATTAGGAGACAACAATGAAACTACTCAAAATCATTGCCTTATCGCTTAGCCTTCTTTGCGCGAGTGTTAGTGCGCAAAACATCTCTATCGCAACTGGCGGCACAGGTGGCGTCTACTATCCGATGGGTGGTGGTCTTGCTTCCGTTCTCTCAAGCAAGGTGCCTGGAATGTCTGCCACTGCAGAAGTGACCGGGGGCTCGGTAGATAACTTAAATCTCATCGGTACTGGCAAGCCATATGTTGGCTTCTCCATGGCAGATGCTGCTAAAGATGCCCAGATTGGCGAAGGTAAGTTTGCTGGCAAAAAAGTAGATTTACGCACCCTGGTAGTTCTTTACCCAAACCTGATGCACGTAGTAACTGTTGATTCCACCGGCATCAAGTCTATGAAAGACCTCAAGGGCAAGCGCATTAGTACTGGCGCCCCTGGTAGCGCAACAGAAGTGATGGCCTTTCGTTTATTAGAGGCTGCTGGTCTTGATAAAGATAAGGATGTAAAGCGTGAGCGTTTAAGCGTAGCTGAATCTGTGAACGCCGTGAAAGACCGCAAGATTGACGCCTTCTTCTGGGTGGGTGGCCTGCCTACTGCAGCTGTAACTGACTTGGCCAATAGTCCTGGCATGAAAATTGTTATGGTGGATACCTCTGATGAGGTGCCCATCATGAATAAGAAATATGGCAATCTATATTTCACGACCGTGATTCCTAAAGCCATGTATAGCGGTATGGCTAAAGACAATAAGGTTGCAGCTGTTGCCAATATCTTAGTAGTCAACGCCAATATGCCTGATGATCAAGCTTATAAGATTGTCAAAACCATATTTGACAATAAACTTGATCTGGTTCGCACGCATCAGGAATACATGAACGTCAGCCTGGAAAACCAAAAAACAAAATCAACACCAGTTGATTTTCATCCAGGGGCACTTAAGTACTTTAAAGAAAAGAACGTCAAACTCAATTAAGTTGATGCTTGTATTGGGGGTGAGTCAGTCTCACCCCTTTCGTTTTACGGTAGTGAAAAAATAAAGCAGTACATAAAAATAAATATAGAGGTTGAGACATGAATCAAAACGTTATTGACAACGAAACCCAAGAAAAACTAGATGCCTTCATTAAGCAAGAGGAAGGTGATTCAAATGATTACAAAGGCTTGCTAGCCAAATTCATCACCCTTGTGGCGGTAGGCATGTCGCTCTTTCACTTATATGCCGCATATTCGATTGTGCCAACGCAAGAGTTGCGCGTCATACACGTTGCTCTGGTTTTATTTCTAGTATTCCTAAGCTTCCCCATCGCGGCTCGCTTTAAAAACAGGCTTATGCCTTGGGATATTGTCTGCGCACTTATCTCGGTAGCCATCGCGTATTACATTCTGAGTGGTGGCGACGACTTTATGGATCGCAACACTGCGCCCAACTCTACCGATGTCATGGTGGGTATTGCATTAATTCTTTTGATCTTAGAAAGCGTTCGCAGAACCAATGGCATGATCTTGGTTACAGTAACAGTCCTGTTTCTGCTCTACGCATTGTTTGGCAACTACTTACCAGCACCGTGGACTCATAAAGGCTATGGTCTTGATCGTCTAGTGGGGTATATGTATATGACCCTCGAGGGCATCTATGGCACTGCCGTTGATGTTTCTGCAACCCTCATTATTCTCTTTACCATCTTCGGCGCTTTCTTGCAATTTACTGGCGCAGGAAAGTTCTTTATTGATTTCTCATTCGCGGCAATGGGTGGAAAATCTTCTGGGGTTGGCAGAACTATTGTGATGTCCTCCTTTCTATTGGGCGGACCATCAGGATCCGGTGTAGCCACAACGGTTACCGTGGGCTCAGTTGCAGCCCCCATGTTGGATAAAGTAGGTTACGAGAAAAATGCTGCCGGCGGCCTTTTGGCAGCAGGCGGTCTTGGCGCAATTATCTCGCCTCCAGTACTGGGCGCAGCTGCATTCTTGATTGCAGATTTTCTCAAGATCTCCTATTTAGATGTATTGCTGATGGCAACCATCCCAACTATCCTTTTTTATCTTGGCTTATTTGTGATGGTCGAAATTGATGTACGCAAATATGGCATGAAAAACATTCACTTTGAGTCTGCTGAAACAGCCTGGCAACTCACTAAGAAATACTGGTTTCACTTTTTCTCCCTCATCTCCATTGTGGTGTTTATGTTGATGGGCTTCTCTCCTGTCATGTCCGTATTCTGGGCGACAGTAGTTTCGGCTTTATCAAGCATATTGCGTGAAGATACCGCCATCATTCCTTGGGCATGGTTTAAAGGCAAGGAACCCATTCTCTCTGGCCTATACAACTCCAACCTGACTAAGGCACTTGCAACTGGTTCAACTGGTGTCTTGGCTATTGCTGCCACCTGTGCTGGTGCCGGCCTGATTGTGGGTACCGTTACCCTGACCGGTCTTGGCCTGAAATTTAGCTCTATTGTGATTCAGTACGCAGGTGGATCACTCTTGCTAACAACTATCTTTACCGCTCTTGTTGTTTGGGTAGTTGGCCTTGCAGTTCCAGTTACAGCCTCTTACATTATTTGCGCAGTGATCGCAGCGCCTGCTTTGATTAATTTAGGCGTGCCTGCTTTTGCCGCTCACATGTTTATCTTCTATTACGCCGTACTTTCTGAAGTATCGCCACCAACTGCACTCTCGCCATTTGCTGCGGCTGCGATATGTAAAGGTAATCCCTATAAGACTACCTTGCAAACTTGGAAGTATGTTGCTCCCGCTATTCTGGTTCCATTTATGTTTGTTTTAGATAAGTCAGGCGTTAGCTTGTTGTTGATGGGATCAACCAGCGCTCTAGAGCAGGCGGACTGGATGCAAATTGCTTGGGTCTCTTTCACGGCTGTTGTTGGAATCATCTGCCTAGCCGGTGGCCTTCAAGGCTGGTTCATTGAGAAAACCAAGGTCTTTGAACGCATCATCATGGTGATCTCTGGAGTTGCTCTTGCCTACCCTTCTACAGAGGCGGACTTAGTTGGCTTCGTTGGATTTGGCTTGGTTCTGGTAACTCAAACAATTACCCATTTCAAACTCAATCCTAGATCTTCTTAATGCACATCTAATAAAAGGATGATCCCATCCTCCAAACAATAAGGCCCGCTTAAGCGGGCCTTATTGTTTTTGGTAATTGCTTAACTTAAGAGATCTTGGTCCAAGCAGCTTTACCTGCATATTTCTTCACAGCCGCCTCATCAAACTCGAACCCTAAACCAGGAGTTTTATGCAAAATCAAATCTCCATTCTTAAAAGTCAGCTGCTTATTAATTAATCTACGGAAATTCAACACCTGATCATCCAAGAAGAATTCGACAAAACGTGCATTAGGCGTAGCTGCCACCAATGGTGCATGTAAATCATGCATCCAGTGCGGGCACACTATTACGCCCTTCAAATCAGCGTACGCAGAAATTCTTCTCCATTCGGTAATACCACCACAAACAGCAGCATCAGATTGCAGAATAGCGGCGCCACCGGCGTCAATCAACTCTCTAAAGCGCCAACGTCCCGATTCCATTTCACCGGTAGCAACGTTGATTTTGGTTTGACGCGCCAAGGCAGCATGCAAATCAATTGCATCTGGAGAAAAAGGTTCTTCAATCCAATAAGGGTTGTATGCTTCAAAGCGACGCACATACTCCAGAGCAGTGGGTAGATCACGCCAGGCATTATTTGCATCAAGAGTTAGCAATACATCATCGCCTACCGCTTTACGAGCCGCCTTCACGCGCGCCTCTTCTTCCGATGGGGATAAGCGCCCCACCTTCATTTTGACCGCCTTAAAACCCTGCTTTACGTAAGACTCCATTTCTTTGCCCAACTTAGCAGGCGTTTTACCCTCTAGATAGTAACCGCCACTGGCATAGGCTGGCACCCGATCATCCACTACCGAACCCAGGTATTGATGTAAAGGTAAACCAACTGAGCGTGCATTTAAATCCCACAAAGCCGTATCCAAAATTGAGATGCCGCGCATTACTGCGCCTGAACGACCTTGGAGAATGGATTCGTTATACATCTCCATCCA
Organism: Polynucleobacter sp. JS-JIR-II-50; assembly: GCF_018687895.1. Taxonomy (NCBI): domain Bacteria; kingdom Pseudomonadati; phylum Pseudomonadota; class Betaproteobacteria; order Burkholderiales; family Burkholderiaceae; genus Polynucleobacter; species Polynucleobacter sp. JS-JIR-II-50. The sequence goes on from NZ_CP061307.1 coordinate 1,637,563, forward strand.
AAGGCCTTCACTGCGATGACTATTTTGGCCAACGAGTTTTGGGGCCAGTAATTGCTCAACAGCAAGCTTGGCAATATCTCCACCAGCGCTACCTACATAACAAAAGCCGATGCCTTCGTTACCATCCTTGCCGCGTACTTTTACAAGACAATAGTGACGCTCGGAAACAGTACGGGTGGAAAATGAAGTGACTTTATCCAAAGGTACTGCTACAGAGGCAACTTGGATGGATTCAATAATCGGCATTAAAACTCCTTAATCAAAAATTGATTGTATCGAGAATTTAATTTGCCAGCACTACTCTAAATCAAGAAAAATCAAGCCATCCCATTGCAAATATATTGGGTGAAAATGAGCAAAGTTTTTATCATCTGAACAGGCGTTATTAGAATGAGATTGGCGACAGATTTGATATGCCCTCCCATTCCAACATCGCTAAGCCACCAAGCTTTGTGACGAATTTGGTTAAAAGTGGCAAAACTGGTATTACTAAGGGGGTAGGCTTTAGGACCCCTCAAGATGGCTCCAGATCAAGATGAAATCTAATTTGCTGCGGTACAGCATATTTATTCGTGCACGTTCTCACATTATTAGATAATTGAGGGGTGAATAAAAAAGTATCTCTTGGCTCCCTGTTCGCTAGGGGGGTAATCATTTTGTCTGGCTGCGCCTTTCTTAGCTCAACCCCGGGCTTGGCATATGCAGCTCAAAGCAGCCAACCTCAAAATACGACCCAAGCACGCAAAAAGATAACAGTCCAAACCAGCAGGCAGGTTGGCTTCAAAGATAAATCAGCGGGTGCTAGCTCAAAAATCAATAGTATGAGCCTGAACCCATCGCTATTTCAGCGAAAAGCCCCAGATGAGTTGATGCTTGATAGCGATGCGAATCTTGACTATCGCGTAACTCAAGGATGCCTGCGACGTAACTTTAATGAAAATAGCCTACCAGCCAGTATTGGCATTGATAACCGCCAATTTGCTGAATTCTTCAAGAATCAGACCAAAACATTTTTTGATCACATGCGTGGGGATTGCATCCCTTACGCGGTTGCTTTTGGCAGTCGCAATCGTTTCGATTCATTAAGCATCATGAATGGTCCAATCCAAGATAGTAAAACTGAAGTATGGACATTTACACCATCAGCTGTTGGTGGGTTTTTAATTCAGCAAGACTATCTAAAGGATGAGTCCAAGCGTTTAACTGAGATTCGCATCCCCTTAAGAGATGTCTTGTATGACACTCGTAAAGTAAGCGATCAATTACCAGTTGAACTGGTTTGGGAATTGAACTCTCTGATCAAACAAATTTATCCTGAAGAAAATAATTCCCTCGAAAACACAAACAGCGTTGTGCGCTTAATTGTGGATTTTGGAGATCGAGAAAGATGGGCACAAATTTGGGCTGCAGAAATCATTGATCCCACCACTAAAGAGGTATATGCGAATGCCTTTTGGATGGAGCGCAGTGATATTCCCGGGGGCTTCTTTACCGGTACCGGAGAATCACTTGAGCGCTCTTTCTGGACTAATCCATTAAGCTATCGCCGTATTTCTCGGGGGGTGGGCATGGTAAAAGCCTCTTCGAGTAAGCGCAGCAAGAGCCCCTCTTCAGCAGTCCCCACCCAAGCACCCGCTACCAAGCAACGCTATCGCGCCCACATGGGAATTGACTATGCCGCCCCAATCGGCACCCCCATCTTTAGTGTTGCCAATGGCAAAGTAGTGCACATAGGCTTTAGCGGTGCATTTGGAAACTTAATTGTTTTAGAGCATCCTGGCAATTACCACACATACTATGCGCACTTGAGCAATTACAACGTAGAACTTGAGTTAGGTAACGAAGTGCGGCGCGGTTTAGAAATTGGCTACGTAGGATCAACCGGCAGATCTACGGGGCCACACCTACATTTTGAATTAAGAAAAAATGGGATTTATGTAGACCCCTATGGCTCCAAAACCCAACTTGATTTATGGTCCATGCGCGATAACGAGAGTGGGCAGCTGACTAGAGAGATGCTTCTGCTCGGTAGTCCCATTAAACAAAACTAGAAATTTAGGAATACTGCTGTAATAAAAAAGGGTCCGAATGGACCCTTTTAACTTGATGCCAGATCAATTAACCAAGAACTAATACTGGCAATGTGGAATGCACAATGACTTCATGTGTCTCACTGCCCAACAGAACCCCTTTAATACCTGTGCGCTTATGAGATGCCATGACGATCACATCCGCTTTAGCCTTTTTTGCGCCAGCCAAAATGCCTTCAGATAGGTTGCTATTTTCAATGTGAAGACTTTTCACTTTAGCGCCAGCTCCCAGCGCGGTTGTCGACTTCTTAAATACATCCTTTGCATACGCTTGGCAAGCTTCTGTATGCTGCTTCTTCGAAATTCCATAACCCATGGTGCTGTCTGAATAAACCATCGGAGGCGTAGGATCAGAAACATATACCAACGTAACTGCAGCGCCATCAGCCTTAGCAAGTGCAGCGACTTTCTTTAAGGATTTTTTGCTGACATCCGAACCATCTACTGGCACTAATAAATGCTTAAACATGTTGACTCCCTTTAAATTGAACCACTCATCTACTCTTTCCATCATAATACTTATTATTAGTCTATAAAAGAATAAAGGTAACTTAATTGCTCAAGAATTTTGCTATCTACCTCTCATTTTTAATCGCCCTTATTGCAATCGATTTGGTGTGGCTTTTAGGTATCTCAAAGAATCTCTATCGTAATGAGATGGGTGACTTAATGGCCAGCGAACCCAAACTTCTAGCTGGGCTTGCCTTCTACCTGCTTTATGCCTTAGGCGTCTGTATTTTTGTGATTGTTCCAGCGCTATCAAAACAGTCTTGGATATATGCACTGCAATATGGCGCTTTGTTTGGCCTGTTTTGCTACATGACCTACGACCTTACTAACCTGGCAGTGATTAGAAACTTTCCAACGCAATTGGCCTTCATTGATATTGCATGGGGTAGCTTTGTTACCGCCTTGTGTGCGAGTTTTGCTTACTGGGTTGGCAACCGCATCTCTTAGGCCAATTAAACATTCATCTTATGTTTTTTCGCCCCCGACTTTTTGACTCATTTTCTGGCTATAGCCGCACCCTTTTCACTAAGGATGTTTTTGCTGGGATGACGGTTGGCGTTGTTGCGCTCCCATTAGCTATGGCTTTTGCAATTGCCAGTGGACTCAAACCCCAAGCAGGTATTTTTACCGCCATTATTGCCGGCGGACTGATCTCCTTGCTTGGTGGTAGCCGTGTGCAAATCGGCGGACCAGCCGGCGCCTTTATTGTGATTGTCTATGGCATTGTGGAGCGCTATGGAGTCCCTAACTTATTACTAGCAACAGCCATGTCAGGAGTATTTTTATTTCTGATGGGAGTATTTCGTCTTGGAACGCTAGTACGCTTCATTCCAATTGCAGTCATTATTGGCTTTACCAATGGCATTGCCTTTTTGATTGGGCTATCTCAAGTCAAAGATTTCTTCGGACTTCAAGTCGAAAAAATGCCGGCTCAATTTTTTCAATCAGTGCATGCACTCTACTTAGCAGCAGACACCTTTAACCCCATTGCGCTTGGCTTAGCTTGTGGGAGTCTTGCCTTGCTCATTTTATGGAAGATATTTCAGAGTCGCTTAGGCTGGCTCTCTCATCTTCCTGGCACAGTGGTAGCAATGGTGGCGGCAACAATCGTTACCAGCATTTTTAATTTACCGGTAGATACGATTGGTAGTCGCTTTGGCGGCATCCCTGCAGGGCTCCCCGCTTTTGAATGGATTTCGGTAAGCTGGGATAGCGCTCAATACATGGTGGCACCAGCCTTAACACTTGCCCTATTGGGTGCAATTGAATCTTTACTCTGCGCGCGCATTTCCGATGGTCTCATTCATGATCGCCATGACTCAAATCAAGAGCTAGTAGCTCAGGGTATTGCTAACTTCACCATTCCATTTTTTGGTGGCATGCCAGCGACCGGCACGATTGCTCGCACAGTAACTAATATAGAGAGTGGCGGCTCTACACCCATCTCTGGACTCGTGCATGCAGCAACTTTACTAGTCATTGTTTTATTTGCAGCTCCGCTTGCCAAAAACATTCCTTTAGCTAGCCTTGCCGCCATCTTGATGTATGTGGCCTGGAATATGGGTGATTGGCAGAAGTTCATCGATCTAAAGCAATTCCGCTTGCCGTATCGAATCACCATCTTGAGCGTCTTTATCCTCACTGTTGTACTAGATCTCACGATTGCAGTAGAAGTAGGTTTGCTGCTCGCCTTTATCACCTTCATTTATCGCATCTCCAGCCTATCTCGTTGTGAGCCCGCTCTAGCCAATGATTACCCCGGACTAAACAATCAACAGGGTCGAATTGATGCTTATCGCATTCATGGTGCCATCTTTTTTGGGGCAGTAAAACTCCTCGAAAAGATTGAGGCGAATCTACCCTCACAAACGCTCTTGCTAGATCTAAAGAACGTCATCTACATCGATACTTCAGGCATGGATACGATTATGGAGCTAGCGCATCTGTGCAAGATTCGTAATATTCGATTAATTATTTGCGGCTTAGCACACCAACCACTCGAAATGGCAGGGCGCAGTGAATTTCTATCGACGCTACCGCAAGATTCTTTCTATCCAGATCTAATCTCCGGCATACAAGCAGCAACAGCTTAATAGTGACTTAAGAAATACAGAAGCCACCTTTTAATAAGGCCTCTGGCAATACCCAGGCACGATACATACCAAAGCCGCCTGCAATCAATAGAAGTGCAGCAGCCAAATACCTCACCCATAGATATCGCCCAAACTGAGTGAGTGCCGCTGAAAATTTAGAGATCAGTAATAAGTTGGGCAATGTACCCAAACCAAATGCCAACATCAGTGCGGCACCAGTCACTACATCACCCGATAAAAATGCCAGCGGCAAAACACTATAGACCAATCCACAGGGCACCAAACCCCATAGCATGCCGCTAAACCAACGCGAAGGGCCGCTAGCCATAGCACCTAAGTATTTAGCCCAATAAGCCGCAATTTTGGTGCTTAGCCATTTGCCGCCAAGTAGCCCTTCTGACTTGCCTATTCTGAGTAAACGCATACCCATCAGAATTAAGATCAGGGACATTAAAGCAAATAAGGGGCGCTGGATTGGAATGAGGTTTTGCTGCCAAACCACCACCCCTACTGAAGCGGCAAGAGCGCCTAATAAGACATAGGTTGTGACGCGCCCCAAATGCATAATCAGTTGTAGGTAAAAAAGCTCTGATTTGGGCCGCAATAGGGTCTCTGAGACGCTGGGCCGTTCTATGGCAGCAGCTATCCCACCGCACATCAGAGCACAGTGCCAGCCACTCACAAGAGCGCCCAGAAAGACCGCAACGAGTAAGCTAGTTGTCAGCATGAAATCAACAAAAAATAGGTAAAAGCCATAATCTTCATACTTATAGAATAAACTGATCCCATAAATCAGCACGAATATGAACTACAAACCTACCGATAGCCCAACCAGCAAATGCTCAGTTTGCGTACTGGGTCAGTTTTGTCTTCCGGTTGGATTAAATAGTAGCGAAGTTTCCCAGATTGATACCTTGGTTAAAGAGCGCGTTCATCTTCAAAAAGGTGAAAGCCTTTATCGTCACGGCGATCCACTCAGCTCTGTATATAGCGTGCGCTTTGGCACCCTTAAAACAGAGTTTTGCCTGCAAGATGGTCGCCAACAAGTGATTGGCTTTCATCTGCCCGGTGAAATTTTAGGTCTCGATGGTATTGGTGAGGGACATTATCAGTCTGATGCGATTGCACTTGAAGAGAGCGAAGTCTGCATTATTCGTTACGATGCTTTTGAAGATTTGGCTCGGCAGATCCCCGTCTTACAAAATCAGTTTCATAAAATTATGAGTCGGGAGCTGACTCAAGATCAGCGTCATCTACTGTCACTTGGCACGATGCGTGCCGAAGAAAGATTGGCTGCCTTTTTATTAAGCCTCTCGCAACGTCTTGCTGCGCGTGGCTACCTGAATAATGAATTCGACTTGCGCATGAGTCGCAATGATATTGGTAGCTATCTTGGGATTCAAATTGAAACTGTTAGTCGCATGCTCTCACGCTTTGCGGAGTCAGGCCTGATTCAAATCAAACAACGCCACATAAAACTCATTGATATGGACGGGTTATACGAACTGGCAGGCATTCCAAACCCAGATCGCCACGGTTGCACAAGCCCAGAAATCCCAATCAAACAGGCTTAAATTAAGCCGCGGTCGATTTCCTTGTTATCGGGTGACGCAATCCCAGGCAGAATATAAGCAGTAAGCGCACTAGAGATTGCACAGAAGGTCCAAATCACGAAGAACCCGATTGTGTAAATACCCTCATCAGAAATATCTGGGTGATAACCAAAAAATAAAAGGTCTTGTGGGTGGATCACCGTAAACAACAAGCCCTCTGCCATGCCAGCCACCAAAAATGAGGGCCACAAAATCCAGATTAGTAGGCGGTACTTCATTTTGCCGCCTGCGCGTCTTTAAGCTGCTCAACTTTTAAGCCCTGCTTCACAACGCCATCACGTAACGGCTTATCTGCATACAGATTTACAGCCAAATAAATAGTGATAGCGCAACCAATCATGGCGACAGCTGGCCCGCTAATTAAAAGCCATGGCCATAATTGCTTGAACCAGGGTTTAATAGTTTGTTGTTCTGTCATATCCATCCTCTCCATAGCCCTCTAGCTTAACGGGGAATAATAAAAGTAGATTTCTCTTCGCGGGTTCTAGTAATTAACTCGTCACCTGATATCTCATGGGCAACTACATCAAAATGAATTGGGTAGTTACCAGCCTCATTCACCCCAACATCCGCACTCACTTTGATCGGCATCAGAAGATTGCTAGCTGGCCCAACCTCAATCTCGGTAACAATCTGCCCTTGTGAATTAAGCACTTTTAATCCATCCAAACCAAGCGCCTTCACCTGCACATTCATATTATTTTCAGATGCGTTCATGATTTGAATGCGATAAATATTCTCAATCCTTACACCCTCGACTTCGCGCGCCAATGCTCCACGATCACGCATCACATCAACCCTTAATGGGTTTCGGGTGGCGAGAGAAACCAGAAAAGCGGCTGTAAGCACAGTGATAAAAGCGGTGTAGATCAATACGCGCGGGCGTAATATATGGCGAATTGCGCTTTGATTGGATTCTTTATCCTCAATGGCACGCTCAGTTGTATAGCGAATGAGTCCTTTTGGATAATCCACCTTCTCCATCACTTGATCGCATGCATCAATACAGGCGCCACAACCAATACACATATATTGCAAGCCATCACGAATATCAATGCCAGTAGGGCAAACCTGCACACAAATACTGCAGTCAACGCAATCGCCCAAACCCAGGGAAGCTAGATCTGCAGACTTGCTGCGACTACCCCTTGGTTCGCCACGCACTTTATCGTATGTCACCAAGAATGTATCTTTATCCACCATCACGCTTTGGAAGCGTGCATATGGGCACATATATTTACATACTTGTTCACGCATAAACCCTGCGTTACCCCAGGTTGCAAAGCTATAGAAGCACAACCAGAAAGTCTGCCATGGACCCAAAGACAGATGAATTAATGCAGAACCTAAGGTGCTAATTGGGGTGAAATATCCAATAAAAGTAAAGCCCGTCCAGAATGCGATCAATAACCACAGGAAATGCTTCGTAATCTTTAAACGCCATTTACGAAAACCCCAAGGCCACTCTTCACCGTCCAATCGAATACGAGCAAAACGGTCGCCCTCGACCTTGCGCTCTATCCACATAAAGATTTCGGTGTAGACGGTCTGTGGACATGCGTAACCGCAGAATAAGCGTCCAGCCACTGCAGTAAACAGAAATAAAGCGAGCGCAGAAAGTATGAGTAAGAGTGTGAGATAAATCACGTCTTGCGGCCAAAGAACTAGGCCAAAGATGTAAAACTTACGCTGGATTAAATCAAAGAGAACTGCTTGACGGCCATTCCAACTAACCCATGGCAAGCCATAAAACAGTAGCTGAGTAGCAAATACCAGAATGAAGCGCCAGCGGGCAAAGAGCCCTGATACTGAACGCGGGTAAATCTTTCGCCGGACCTCGTAAAGAGACTCCTCAATAACTTCTATCGGAACAGGTTTCCCACCCGGCGGAATATATGGCACTAATTACTAATCTTATTTAGCTGCTGCCGGTTGCTTACTGTTAGATAAACCCCAGACATAAGCTGTTAACACCTGGATCTTCTCAGGACTTAATACCTTGTCTTGAGCAGGCATCATTGCCATACGACCCTTAGTTACCGTTTCAATAATCGTCGCTTCTGAACCGCCATATAACCAAGTTTTATCAGTTAAGTTTGGTGCACCAATAGCAATATTTCCTTTGCCATCAGGGCCATGGCAGGCTACGCAGTTTGCAGCAAATACTTGTGCGCCACGAGCTGCTTTCGCATCATCTGCTGACAAACCGGAGAGACTACGTACATAGTTAGCAACATCCACAATTTGATTGCTATCCAGTTGTGGGAATGGAGGCATCACACCGCCACGACCATAGGTAATGGATGCCTTGATATTTTCTGGTGAACCTCCATAGAGCCAGTCACCATCAGTTAAATTAGGGAAGCCTTTAGCACCTCCAGCATCAGAGCCATGACACTGTGCACAAGAATTCAAGAAGAGGCGTTGACCCATTTCTCGGGCTTTAGGATCGGCCGCTACTTGCTCAATGTCCATCTTGACGTATTTCGCATAAACAGGCTTGAGCTCATCATTAGCATTAGTCATTGATTGCATTAGCGATCCATCAGTACTGTAGCCCAACACTCCAGGAAACGATCCAAGACCGGGGAATAAAACCAAATAAACCAATCCGAAAATACAAGAGAGCAAGAACATCCACATCCACCAACGTGGTAATGGATTATTTAACTCACGCAGGTCGCCATCCCATACGTGACCCGTATCAGCAACCGCGCCATCGGCCGTATGCACAACCTTAGCTTTTCTTTGGGAGAACAAAAGCCAGATACACCAGAAAATTCCAACTAATGCAACTAAGGCGATGTAAGCACTCCAACCGCTGCTAAAAAAGTCACTCATGATTTGTCCTTACTAAATTCATCCGGAAGATCAAATGGAAGATCTGCTGATTCCTGATTTGCTTTCTTGCGACCAGGAGACCAAGCCCACAAAACAATTCCTACAAAAAAGACAAGGCCTATTACTGTAGAAAATGCTGAGAGGTAGGGGGTAATCTGTTCCATTTGATTTAAGTAGTTTTAATTAATAACCTTGTTAATTACTTCGCTACAACTTCTTCGACAGTGATATAGCGACGCGTAATACCTAAGCCTTGAAGGTAAGCAACTAATGCATCTAACTCCGTCTTACCTTCTAACTCTGCAGGTGCATTTTCAATCATTTCATCAGTGTATGGAACGCCCAAGCGACGCATAGCAACCATATGTGACTGAATAGAGCTTGCATCAGCTGCATTTTTTCCGAGCCAAGGGTAAGCAGGCATATTGGACTCCGGCACCACATCGCGCGGGTTGTTTAGGTGGATCTGATGCCAAGCATCTGAATAGCGTCCACCTACACGAGCCAAATCTGGACCTGTACGCTTACTGCCCCATAGGAATGGATGATCAAATACTGACTCACCAGCCAAAGAGTAAGGGCCGTAGCGCTCGACTTCAGAACGCAATGTCCGTATCTGTTGTGAATGACAACCAACACAACCTTCACGCTGATAGATATCGCGACCAGCTAAACGCAAAGCTGTGTATGGAACAACGCCAGGACTAGGCTCAGTCGTAGTGTGCTGGAAAAAGAGTGGAACAATTTGCACCAACCCTGCAATCGATACGACCACGATCGTTGCAATAATTAACCAACCAACGTTTTTCTCAAGCGTTCCGTGGGAAAAGAATTTATTTTCGCTAGACATTTTCTTCTCCTTTTAGTGTTCAGCAACGGCCATTGGAATAGGCGCATTTACAAAAGTTTTACCCTGCACTGTTTTGAAGACGTTGTACGCCATCAAGAACATGCCGCTTAGGTAGCACAAGCCGCCCATCAAACGAATAACATAGAAAGGGAAAGTCGCTTTAACAGACTCAACAAAGCTATATGTCAAAGTGCCGTCTGGTTCAAATGCTCTCCACATCAAACCTTGCATAACGCCGGCAATCCACATTGCAGCGATATAGAGAACAACACCAATAGTGGCGATCCAGAAATGCAACTCGATCCACTTCGTGCTATACATCTCTTTTTGACCAACCAAGCGCGGAATCAGATAGTAGAGAGAGCCAATAGTAATCATGGCTACCCAACCCAAAGCACCTGAGTGAACGTGTCCAATAGTCCAGTCTGTGTAGTGAGACAAGCTATTCACTGTCTTGATAGACATCATGGAGCCTTCAAAGGTAGACATACCGTAGAAGGACAATGCCACTACCAAGAATTTCAAGATCGGATCACGGCGTAATTTATACCATGCGCCAGATAATGTCATGATGCCGTTGATCATGCCACCCCAAGATGGAGCTAGCAAAATTAAAGAGAACACCGTACCGAGCGACTGAGTCCAGTCAGGCAAAGAAGTGTGTTGCAAGTGGTGAGGACCTGCCCACATATACGTAAAGTTCAAAGCCCAGAAGTGAACAATCGACAAACGATATGAATAGATTGGACGCTCAGCCTGCTTTGGAATGAAGTAATACATCATGCCCAAGAAGCTAGTGGTCAAGAAGAAGCCTACTGCATTGTGGCCATACCACCACTGAACCATCGCGTCTTGTACCCCAGCATATGCAGAGTAGGACTTCCATAATGTTGCAGGCATCTCTAAGTTATTAAAGATATGCAGAATGGCAATAGTCAGAATGTATGCGCCGAAGAACCAGTTCGAAACGTAAATATGTTTCGTTTTGCGCTTCATGATGGTGCCAAAGAAAACAACTGCGTAGGCTACCCAAACTACTGTGATCAAAATATCAATCGGCCACTCAAGCTCAGCGTATTCTTTTGAGGTTGATATGCCCAATGGCAATGTCACTGCAGCCAGCACAATAACTGCCTGCCAACCCCAGAAGGTAAAGGCTGCTAGCTTGTCACAAAACAAACGCGCCTGACATGTACGCTGAACGATGTAATAGGATGTTGCGAATAAGGCTGATCCACCAAAAGCAAAAATCACTGCATTGGTGTGCAAAGGACGCAAGCGACCATAACTCAACCAAGGAATATTAAAAGTGATTTCAGGCCAGATCAATTGGGCTGCGAGGATAACCCCCACGAGCATGCCAACAATTCCCCAAAGCACAGTAACGATGGCAAATTGGCTGACAACCTTGTAATTGAAGGTATCTTGATTACTCCCCACGGTAAGTCCCATGGTTTCTCCTTTTTTGTGACCAAACAGCGACATAATCCAAATAGACTGGATTGATTATCAAAGTAGAGTCCCAAGGGGGATTTGATCTATATCAAAAAGGGTGGGGCAAATTCAGGGAGCACTGTGAAGATAAACCCTAGATTTCTCTAGGCCAATAGCAATCTGGCTATTTTTGAGAGTGTTCACTAACTTTTTGGGGCGCTGGAGTGTCATCATCCATCAAAATAGCGTGCCCCGGTCCATCCAAATCATCAAATTGACCACTTTTTATGGACCAGTTCAAAATCCAGACCAAAAGGCCAATTAAAACCAGAGAAACGGGAATGAGAAGAAATAGACTTTCCATTCCCATAGTCTAAGCCTTTCGTAAACGCCAGGCATTTAAAGTCACGGCTAATGAAGAAAGCGACATTCCGATCCCGGCAACCCAGGGATTTACAAAGCCCATCATTGCGGCAGGAATAGCCAGCAGGTTGTAAGCCAAGGCCCACCATAAGTTTTCTTTGATGATTGCCTGAGTTTTATCAGCTAACAATAAAGTCTTGGCTAAAGGCTCTAGAGAACTAGCCGTCAGAATTGCATCGGCTCCAGCGGCAGCCAAAGGTGCACCAGCGCCAACTGCAATAGAGATATCTGCACGAGCAAGCAAAGGTGCATCATTCACACCATCACCGATGGCCCATACAAAACGATTTTCTTTTTGCAGTCTTGCAATGTAGTCATACTTATCTTCAGGCGTACAGCCACCTTGATAATGCTCGATACCAACATGTTGAGCCCACCATGCAACCGTGGCGCGATCATCACCAGAAACTAAATGCACTGCAATCTTTCTCGACTTCACTACTTTCAGAAATTGCTCTAACCCTGCTCTAGGCGTGTCCAAGAATACAAAGCTAGCTACCAATCCTTGCGTATCCGCTAAATGCACCTGACCGTATTGCCCTAATTGCGCACTCTGCTCTACCTCGAGCCACATGGCACTTCCCAAGCGATACTCGCCTGAACTTAAACCTTTTCCCAGTTGATTAATCACTGGTTCACTCAATGTAGGTAAAGATAAATTTTCAGCTGTAGCGGCACGCATCAAAGAAAGTGCCAACGGATGCCTTTGCCCCGCCTCTAATGCAGTAGCTAAGGCCAAGGCATCTTCACGTCGATAGCCCGTACGCAAATTAATGACCTCTTGCAACTCTGGCTGACCCATCGTTAGTGTGCCAGTCTTATCTAACACTAAGTCAGTTGCTTTTGCTAAACCTTCCATCACATGACCACGCACAATCAGTAAACCTAATTTAGTTACCGCACCTTGCGCTGCTGCCATAGCAGTTGGAACTGCTAGCGATAAAGCACAAGGGCAGCTAGCAACTAGAACAGAAACTAAAACTGTCCACGCACGACTAGGGTCAAAGCACAGCCAAATAGCGGAGGAAGCAAACGCACCGAATAGTAAAAAGGCAACAAAATAAGCGGTCCACTTTTCAGCTAGACTCACCATGACTGGTTTAGCAAGTAATGCTTGATCTAATAAGGAAGCAATTCCAGCGATGCGGGTTGATTGCCCAACCGCTTCAATTCGCATGAACAATGGATTCAGAATGTTGTGGGTACCAGCATACACACGATCACCAATTTTTTTCTCAACCGGCTTAGATTCGCCTGTGAGCAAAGACTCGTCTAAAGCACTGACATTTTCAATCAGGACACCGTCAGCAGGCACCACTTCCCCTGGAGAAACTCGTAATACTTCTCCAGGATTGCAATTAACCACGGGAACCACTTCAATTTCTTGTGATGCTGGATAGTTCAATGCCCGCTCACATGTTGCAGGCAGTTGTTTAGCTAAGGCCTCTGCTCCACCTTGCGCATCTTGTCTAGCTAATAGCTCCACATATCTAGCCGCTAAGATAAATGCCACAAACATGGTGATGGAATCAAAATAAGTATGCCCAACACCGGTCACTAAATTAATAGTGCCCGCAATAAATGCCAAAGCTAAAGCCAATGCAATAGGAACATCCATCCCCAACATATGCGTTTGCTTAAAAGACTGAACACTTCGCCAAGCCGACTGGAATATAGGTCCTGCTGAGTAGACCATCACAGGGACAGTCAATAACCAGCTAGTCCAACCTAAAAGAATCTCAAATTCCGGAGTAATGTCGGCGCCGACATACGTTGGCCAGGCATACATCATGACCTGCATCATGCCCAGCATTGCTACACCTAGTCGCAAAAGAAGGTGGCGTCTTTCTTTTTTAGCGCGATCCAATGATTGGGAGGGCTCAAATGGCCAACCCTCATAACCAATGCGCTCAATTTCAAAAAGTAATCTTGCTAAGCTAGTTTTATCTGGAGAAAAACGAACCATTACCTTTTGAGTAACGTAATTGATTTGCACATCCTTAACGCCTGCATTACGACGTAAATGTTGCTCGCATAACCACACACATGCTGCACATCGAATTTTTTCTAAACGTAGAGTGGTTTCAAGATCGCCGCCATCCCCAGATGGGCGAGTGAATCGACCTCGTAGCGAAGGATCGTCATAAGGTTTGAGTTTTTCCGGAATCTCATCGCTTGCAAGATAGGCTGCCGGCTTATCACCTGACTGGGATCGCCTAGCGTAAAAAACCTCTAGGCCCTCACCATGAATCGTTTGTGCGATTGCCATACAACCCGGACAACAGAATGAACGTAGTCCACCACCCAGCTCTGCTTCAATTAATTCCGCTGGAAGAATCTGGCTTGAGCAGTGATAGCAAACTAAAGCATTCTTCTTGTTCATCTGCTCATTTACCTGCTCATTTATCTGCTTATTTATCCGATTACTCATGCGCGCACTGAGCTACCCCAGCCCCTACGACGTTCGTAAACCACAAACAGAACACCCCACATGACTACGGCAACGTATGCCCATATCCAGGCAACTTGTGAAGTACGAGAACCAGAAATATCCAAAACAAAACCAAAAATGGCGGGGCCCAATAGACCACCACCAAAGCCCATCAATGAGTGCAGGCCCATTGCAGCGCCCTTGATATTTTCTTGCGCACTAATTACCAAGCCCGCAGTGAGCGTTGAGGAATCCGCCATGATGAATATGGCATGCCCAATAGCCAGAGCAACAATCAACCACCACGACTGACCAGTTGAGCAAGCAAATGCAATCCCCAATACAGCACTAGTCAGCATCACAATGCACACCCATTTTTGACGCCCTACTTTCAAAGCAATTTCATTACCCAATATGGAAGATGGCACGCCAAAGAAATTAATTACCCCAGCTAAAGTCGTCGCAGTCAGAAAAAAATCTTCACCAGAAGCAATCGCACAAAAAGCAAAGAAAGCAACAATCCAACTTCTCGACGCAAAGAGCTCCAGAGTGTGAGCGGTGTAACCGAAAATAAATCCTGCAGCATTTTTGTCTTGCAAAACCAATTTCCATTTATCCACTGGAAATATATCGTGTAGACGAATATTGATTGGCCCTTGCCATTTTTCATGCTGAAGTGCTGGAATAAGTAATAAGACAATCAGAAATGCGCTAAATGGGCCCAAGGCAATCAAACCAAATACATAGTGCCAACCAAGCGCACTTAAAATCCAACCAGAACACAAATACGAAAATCCAGTACCAATACCAAAGAAGGCGGTATAGAACGCAATATGTCTAGTTAGCTCCCCCGATTGGATGCGGTCTGACAAAATCTTGAGGCCGGGCATATAAGTACCAGCAAGACCGGCACCATTCAAAGCCATAAACAATAGAGCTGTCCAAAAGTTATAAGCTAATAGACTCATACCCAAAAGACCACAGCTTGCTGTGAGGCCACCCATTAGATAGACCTTACGTGCGTCCACCCGATCTGTTAAAGCTGTGGCTAAAGGAACGGCAAGCATGTAACCAAAGAAAAAGGCACTAGCAATTAGACCTGACTGCAAATTACTGAGGTGCCACTCTTCTTGCAAACTCGTTAACACGACGGCATAGCAAGCAAAACCCAATAAAGCACAGGTTTGTGCCAGAAGCATAAGAGGGGTATAGCCAGCTGAACGAAAGCGCATAGTTAGTCAGTAGAAACGTGAACTCATTCTACTCGCCCAGAATGAATTAGACCCGCTACACTACTGAAAACAAGACGGAGACAGTATGAATAGCAAATCTTTGATAGTTCGTTTATTGCAGATCGGGGCCGGCCTCATCATTGGCTTTGCAAGTCCCCTGGCATCAGCGGAAAGCTACCCCTCAAAACCTATTAAAGCGATTGTTCCTTTTGCCCCCGGTAGCACAACCGATCAAATTGGACGTGCTTTTGCGGCAAAAATGTCTGAGTCATTAGGCCAGCCCGTAGTTGTTGAAAATCGCCCTGGCGCAAATGGCCTGATTGGTGCAGATTTTGTGGCCAAGGCCCCCGCAGACGGCTACACAATTCTGTTCGGAACCAATAGCACCAATGCCGCCCTGAAGAGCTTGGTTAAAAATTTACCCTATAACCAAGACACCGCCTTTACTCCCATTGGATTTTTTGGATCTGCTCCACTCATTATTGCCATCAATAATGATGTGCCCGCTAAATCACTGAATGGGTTTGTTTCTCTAGCCAAAGCCAATCCAGGAAAGATGACATTTGCTTATGCAAGTACATCACAGCGCGTTTCATCAGAAATGCTGGCAAGCTTTGCTGACATCAAAATGATTGGGGTCTCATACAAGAGCGGCCCCAATGCTATGACTGATTTAATTGGCGGTCAGGTGAATATGTTCACATCCGACTTTGGAGTCTCATTACCTCAGGTACAAGCAGGCAAAATCCGCGGCTTAGCCGTCACCTCTTTAAAGCGCTCACCAGCTATTCCCGAGCTACCCACAGTCAATGAAGCTCTAGGTATCAAAGGATATGAACTCATCTCGTTCTTTGCGGCATTTGGGCCTGCAGGCATGCCAAAGGACGCTATTCTCAAACTAAACCAAGCAATCAACAATGCGGCTAAATCAAAAGATTTGGCAGATCGACTCTCTGCAAATGGTTTTGAAACTCAGCCAGGAACGCCTGAGGCCCTTGGCCAAAAGATCAAACTAGAAACTGCTAAGTGGGCCAAGGCGATTAAAGAAGCTGGCATGGAGCCAGAGTAAACCCAGTAGCCTTATTGCTGACTTCGATTTGGAGAGTCTTGAAAACCATTAGAACGATAAGTAAGAACCAAGGTATCTCGATAGCCATATTTTGCTAATGGCTGAATGGGTGTTGATTCATGAATCATGCGCTGATCATTCATTAACAAAAGAGACCAAGGTTGCGTGAGGGTGAAACGCAATCCTGCGGAGCCAGAGGTATCAAATATTCGTGTCTCGCCACCCTTAATACCTTCTCGATCTAACAAGAAGACGGCTACAAAATCAACACCATCGCGATGAGCACCTTCAGGCGTTGGACGTCCAATACCATCGGCAGTATCAATCCGAAATTGATGCGCTTCAACAAACCAAGTATTCACAGGCTTTAAGCTATTCAAGATATGCGCAAGCCCCAGCAAGACGGATTGCCAAGCAGAGCTACCTAACAACTCACCTTGGATGGGCTCAAACCAGCGCTCAATTCCACCATGCAATGCGTTGTAATCCAGCGATTGCCAGTGCGCACGATGTGGAACCAAGGTGAGCTCTTCGCCTTTAATCTCGTAGCTAGCATGTCGACGAAAGCGATAGCGCCCACCATCTTTTAAATAAGGGTCGCGGGGTAGATTTTCCCAACACTTGGTGAGGTTTTGAAGCTGGGTTAGATCTACATTACTAAATTGGGCGACCGTCTCAGCAGACATCACTGCAAAGCCATCATCACGCAAAGCTTGATCAATCTGCTTGAGGGGGGTCAGTGTAGGCGCAAGGCCAGTAATCGTCATGGGTCTATTTTAGGTCAAGCAGCAAAAATGCGTTAATCCAACTGCGCCCCGGATGCTCTTACAATTTTTGCCCACTTAGCCAACTCATCTTTTAGTAAAGCGCTCAACTTATTAGTTGGAATGGGTGCAAGATCCAAACCCTGAGCAGATAGCTTCTCGCGGACCTCTGATTTAGATAGGATCTTCTCCATGGCAGCCTGCACCTTCTTCACCACATCCGCACTAACGCCAACAGGGGCAAAGATGGCTACCCATACCTCACCAACACAATCAGGATAAGTCTCTGCAATCGTCGGAATTTCTGGTGCAGCACTAGAACGCTTTGCAGAGCTAATCGCGATCGCCTGAAGTTTCCCCGCTTTAATGTAATTGAGTGCAGAGGGCAAGCTTGCAAATGCCAGCGGCACTTGTCCACCTAATACATCATTAATTGCTGGGGCCACCCCTTTATAAGGAATATGCTGCATTTCAATACCAGCGCTCGCATTGAGCATGGCGCCTAATAAGTGGCTAATCGTGCCATTACCAGCCGAGGCATATGACAACTCTCCAGGCCTCTTCTTAGCCGCAGCTACAACATCCGCCAATGTTTTATAAGGGGATCCCGGTGGAGAAACTAATACATAAGGCGTTGCTCCAATGTAATACAAAGGCACAAAATCATTTATAGGATCAAAGCCAGGATTTTTATATAAGGAAGGATTGATGGCTTGCGCACTATTGATGGTGAGCAGTAAGGTATAACCATCCTTAGGTGAGCGCGCAACACTTTGTGTGCCAATATTGCCGCCGGCACCAGGTCTATTTTCAACCACAATGGAGGCGCCAATAGCCTCACCAAATGATGGCGCGATTAAACGCGCAACAATATCATTAGTACCCCCCGCTGCCTGAGGTACCACCATGGATATAGGCTTGCTTGGGTAGGTTTGCGCCTGAACTCCAATAGAGGCAAGTAAGCCTAAAGCTAAAAATAGATGTTGAATTAGCCTGCTCATATCTACATCCTTTTTAATGAACTAAATTTAGGCGGTGACGCACTTCACCCACATGCCCTTTGAGGTCATATAGCTCTTTAGCATCCAACATGGATACCTTGATATTTCCAACGCGCCTCTCTATATCCTCAAGATCTTTGAAATTCTTTTCTTTTAACGCTGGATTTTGGGAATTCTTCTCAATCACCTTGAGCTCTTCATATACTTGAGCTAACTTCAAACGTAAGAAGAAGTTCTTGGTTGAAGGAATGTAAGTAAATAGCGGAATCAGAATAACCAATAAGGGAATCACAATCTTGACAAAGCGTCCCGCCCAAACTGCCGTCCAAAATGGTAAGTGGCGATGTAAGAATGAAGGTCCATCTTTTAAATAGATTTCTGCATCTACATGTAGAGGGAAATCTAAGCCTGAGCTTGATGGAAACTCGCCCACCTTTTGTAATCGTGAATAGGATTTCAAAATATCGTAAGAAGCGCTCAATAAGAGTGAAACCATTGCCGGACTTACATTGTCATGAGCTACCAAGGTGGCAGTAGCGGCCATCACCTGGATGTCCTGACGAGGTTGATCGTGCTCAATACTCAATAAACCTCTGGGTACAGTCACTTTGGATAAATAAGTAAGATTTCGGGTGTATGCATCCGCCTGGTCAAAATCCATTAAGCGAACACCTGGAATAGAGTAAAACTTTTTCAGCACGGGCGCCTCTGCAGCTGCCACTATAAATACTGCATCCAATTCGCCATTATTTAACTTAAGAATAGCTTCATCGGGCTTTAATTTCAGCGCGCCAACTTCCTTGTCTGTAATGCCGCTAGTCCGCAACAAACTCTGAGTAAGTGCTAAAGTTCCGCTCCCATCATTACCGATGGAGACGCGCTTACCTTTTAGCTGACTTAAGATCTTTAGTTGGCCCCCATCATTTTTAAATGCGCCTTCACGATACCAAACCCAAATAGGCTCGTAAAACATTCCGGCTATCGAAACCAAATTTGGATATTCGGCAATATTAGCAACACCACCCTGGACCATTGCAAAATCAACGCCAGACTTGGGGTCATTTAAAAGAGCTAAGTTATCCAAGGTTCCGCCAGTGGATCGCACATGGAGATCGACACCCTCTTTGGCTATTTCCGTTTTCAAGCGCTCCCCAAATTGGTAATACAGCCCAGTAGGAAAGCCGGTAGCCATTTCAATCGACTTGGGGGGTGGAGGAACCAAGATCCAGAGTACGCCAAAGAAAATGATCAGTAGCGCAAAAAAGCTTACTACCAGGGCTATCGGGTTGTAAATTTGTCTTTTGATGAAATTCATGGAAATCTCTTCTGTTTTTTGCATTATGCCCCGAGCAAAGCAATAGGCAAAG
Organism: Polynucleobacter sp. JS-JIR-II-50; assembly: GCF_018687895.1. Lineage (NCBI taxonomy): Bacteria > Pseudomonadati > Pseudomonadota > Betaproteobacteria > Burkholderiales > Burkholderiaceae > Polynucleobacter > Polynucleobacter sp. JS-JIR-II-50. Next base: position 1,657,281 of record NZ_CP061307.1, read on the forward strand.
GTTTCAAAACGGGTCCAATAAATCACGATAAGATGATGCTTTTAAGTAGCCCTAAAGAACATGATGAATTTAGCTAAAAGCAAGGTAGCCTTAGTCACTGGCGCAGGAACTGGCATTGGACGGGCGGCTGCCAAGGCACTCCTCAAGGGAGGCTACCAAGTAGTTCTTACTGGACGCAATCTCGGTAAATTGGAAAAAGCCATTGCCGATATTGGCGGCAATCAAAGTAACTGTTTGGCGGTTGCGTGCGATGTTGGCAAACCCGATGAAGTCAAAAAGCTATTTGCGGCGCTTAGTAATCAATTTGGCCGCATTGACGTACTCTTTAATAATGCGGGCATGGGGGCTCCTGCTATCCCAATGGAAGACTTGAGTTATGAGCAGTGGATGAATGTAGTCAATGCCAACCTCTGTGGTGCATTCCTGTGTTCACAAGAAGCAATTCGTATGATGAAAGCACAATCTCCACAGGGTGGCAGAATTATCAATAATGGATCAATCTCTGCACATGCACCTCGTCCAATGTCAGCGCCCTACACGGCGACCAAACATGCCATCAGCGGCTTAACCAAAACCATTGCATTAGATGGACGCCCTTTTAATATTGCGTGCGGTCAAATTGATATCGGCAATGCCGCCACAGAAATGACTGAGCGCATGGCTGCTGGAATCATGCAGGCAGATCAATCGATTAAGGTAGAGCCACGCATGGATGTGGATCATGTTGGTGAGGCCGTACTGCATATGGCCCAACTGCCACTCGAAAGCAATATTCTGTCGATGACCATAATGGCAACCAATATGCCATTTGTGGGCAGAGGCTAAAATGTTACTGGCGAACTTGGTCGACTAGTAGGCGAACATTGGTTGTGCCGACTTTAATTGTCTGCACTGAAGAGATTAAATCCCCCGATTCCGACTTTGCCATTCCAGTCTTAGAAATGCGTACCTCGATACTCGCCTCAGATAGTTGAGAGAGAGGCGCGCTGGGATTCATGGCTAAGGAATCATTCAATGTGAAGCTCATTGGAAAATCAGTTGCAGGCGCCTTCAAGACGGCCACGGGCATACGCTCACCAGGTTTGCGTGCAATCACCATCACAATGTCGCCAGGCTTAATCTTAGATTTAAGTTCAGCAGACAATTCAATCTTGCCGCTAATACCTTTTCCGGTTGAAGCAACCGGCGCTGAGGTAGTTAGGCCACCCTTGGATCGCGCCTCAGCAATCGACCCCTGAATAGCGCGCGCTTCATCCGTATTGGGCGGAAGTTGTTGCGCAAGCTTCTCCCAGGACTGCACCGCTGCCTTGTAGTTACCGGCGTTATAGGATGCAGTACCCGAGAGCCAAAGCGCCATCATGTTGTTGGGGTCCAGCTTTAACGCTTGATTAATCAGCTGTGAAGGCTTGCCAACAAAACTCCCATTTGCATTACTTGCTAATACATCTGCATAGTCGGCCAACAATTGCGGATCAGAATCAATAAAGTTACCGGCACGTGCATACGCTTTGGCAGCATCCTGGTCACGACCTAAGATTCGATAAGAGCGAGCTAACATCGCCCAGCCCTTTAAATTGCCAGGATCTTTTTCCATTTTGATGGCAAATTCAGCCACCATTTTTTCAACACCCTCTTGGGTGACCGGTTTTTCAGAATTGATTTGGGTTATCCGAACAACATCCCCCAAGGAGAAATACAGCGCCGATGAGAACAAGACAATAAAGATGCATAGCCCGATTGCAGTCTTCTTTGAGGAGCCCGCCACCTCTCGGTCATCTTCTTCAATGGTGTCTTGAAATAGTCTCTGACGCATTTCTGCATGCGCAATTTCATAATCAGTTGAAGTAATTACGCCAGCCGTATGTTCGGCCTCTAATTTATCTAACTCTTCTCGGTATATGGTGGCATTCATCTGACGACGCGATGTCGCCGAGCTCTTCGCAGGGAAAATGAAGGGACGTAGCAATAGTAGCAATACCAGCACCAGGAGTAAAAAGGCGGGGATCAAAAAGCTAGTCACTTATTTCATCCCTCTTTCTTATCGCTTGCATTTAACAGTGCATCGATTTTTTGATTATCGGCTTCAGTCAGAGCGACATTAGGCACACTACTATTTCTGCGTCTTAAATACATTAATAAGCCAGCAATACCCAGACCCAAAATAACAAATGGGCCAATCCAAAGTAACCACGTCACCGGCTTTACTGGCGGGCGATACAGTACGAAATCGCCATAGCGCTCGACCATAAACGAGCGGATTTGATCATCGCTCTTACCTTCTTTAATTAATATCCGAATTTCACGACGCAAATCATTGGCCAGATCTGAGCGAGAGCCAGCTAAAGACTCGTTCTGACACACCAAGCAGCGCATTTCTTCTGAAATACTAATAAGACGCTGCTCTGTTATTGGATCATCCGCGAGTGGTGCGGCATCTTTGGCAAACGCGTTGCCTAAACTAAACACGCAAACGGCGATTAATAAAATCAGTCTCATGATTTCTTTAACTCACTCAGCATAGGATAAATTTTTTGATTCAATAAATCCATTGTTAACGGGCCAATGTGTTTAAAGCGAATCACTCCTGCCTTATCGACGATGTAAGTCTCAGGCACACCATAGACACCGTAATCAATACCAACACGTCCATTGCCGTCAAAAGCAGAGAGTGCATAAGGATTGCCCTGTTTTGCCAGCATTGCCAGAGCATCTTCACGCTTATCTTTGTAGTCCAAACCAATCACTGGCGCCATATGGGACTTAGCAAGCTCAACCAACACCGGATGCTCTTCACGACAAGCTACGCACCAGGATGCCCAAACATTCAGAATCCATACCTGCCCCTTCATGCTTACCGGTGAAAATGTTTTATTAGCATCAGCCAATTGAGAAACTTCAAATGCAGGCGCCAACTTGTTAATTAATGGTGAAGGCACTTCATGTGGATCACGATTTAAGCCAATAGCCAAAAAGACTACCAAACCTACAAACAAGATCAGAGGGATTAGAAATTTTGCTTTCATGCGAACTTGCTCTTTAACTTCAGTCGATAGCGCTTATCCGACATAGCCAACACGCCACCTAAAGCCATCAACAAGCAACCGCCCCAAATCCAATCCACAAAAGGCTTGTAGTAAACACGTACAGCCCAAGATTGATCGCCCAGCTCTTCGCCTAGCGATACATAAATATCGCGGGTGAGCCCAGCATCAATTGCTGCTTCAGTCATCGGCATCGTTGATGAAAAGTAGCTTCGCTTCTCTGGATAAAGATTGATCTGATCGCTGCCATTTTTAGATAGCAAGAATGTACCGCGCATTGCCTGGTAATTTGGGCCGCGAGCAGCACTAACACCCTGTAGCTGGATTTGATAACCGCCAACACTGACGGTATCCCCGGCGGACATGCGCACATCTTTTTCTTCTTGATAGGCGCCCACCATTGTGACGCCAATCACAAATACCGCAATACCTAAATGCGCCACCTGCATACCAATAAAAGAACGGGTTGGTTTACCGGCTTTGGCTTGGCGAATGATTTGCATACAGCCAGAAGCGATCACCCAAAATGCCATCATGAAGCCCATGCCTGCAAGCCAAGTAAATTGGCCCATGATGAAGGGAATTGCAACGCCTGCAATCAGAGCGACTGCGCCTGCAATCCATAAGCGCTTGATGATGCTAATTAAATTACTCTGCTTCCAGCTTGCCCATGGACCGATACCCATCAATACCAGCAATGGCACCATGATGGGCACGAATACGCTATTGAAATAAGGAGGGCCTACAGAAATCTTACCTAAATGCAAAGCATCAATTAGCAATGGATATAGGGTGCCTAGCAAAACAGATCCGGCAGAAACCACTAAAAAGACATTACCAAGCAAAATCAAAGTTTCTCTGGAGCTCAAACTAAATTTGCCGCCCATCGAACTCTTAGGCGCACGCCATGCGTAAAGCATCAGAGACGAACCAACGACGAGTGATAAGAAGATCAGAATAAAGATGCCACGCCTTGGATCGGTTGCAAACGCATGAACCGAAGTCAGGACACCCGAACGGACCAAGAAGGTTCCCAGTAGCGATAAAGAGAATGCGGTAATTGCCAAGAGCACAGTCCAACTCTTAAAGCCGCCACGCTTTTCGGTAACTGCCAAAGAATGCAATAGGGCAGTGCCCACGAGCCAAGGAATAAACGAGGCATTCTCAACGGGGTCCCAGAACCACCAACCACCCCAACCCAATTCGTAATAGGCCCACCATGAACCCAAAGCAATACCAAGGGTCAGGAAAACCCAAGCAGCAGTTGTCCAAGGACGTGACCAACGAGCCCAAGCCGCATCTAATCTTCCAGACAATAAAGAGGCAATCGCAAATGCAAACGCCACTGAAAAACCGACATAGCCCATGTACAACATTGGCGGATGAAATACTAAGCCCGGATCTTGCAAGAGTGGATTTAATGAGCGGCCATCTTGAGCAGCAGGCAATAAACGTTCAAACGGATTTGAGGTTGTTAAAACAAACAGGAGCAAGCCACTAGTGACCAGCCCCAAAACACCAATGACTCGCGCCACCATAAAGTCATCTAATGCTTTAGAAAGCTGAGCAACCAAAATAGTCCAGGTAGCCAGCAAGAAAATCCACAACAAGAGCGATCCTTCATGTCCACCCCATACTGCGCCTAATCGATAAATCACCGGCAGCTGTGAATTCGAGTGCTCAGCGACATAGAGCACAGAAAAGTCATTGGCGTAAAAACTCCAAGCCAAGATTCCAAAAGCAATCGCCAGCAATAAGAAAACAGTTTGCGCAGCAGGTCTTGCCAGCACTAACCAGTCGCGTCGGCCATAGTGCGCACCTAGCAGTGGCAAAACCCCCTGAATACAGGCAATGCAAAGCGCCAGAACTAGTGCGTAATGTCCAAACTCAGGAATCATTTATTCGTTCCGTTTTTTTGAGCTTGCTCTAAAGCGTGTTTAGCTTCAGGAGGCATGTAGTTCTCGTCATGTTTAGCCAATACTTCACTGGCAATAAATTCACCATTGGCATTCATGCGACCTTGGATCACGGCACCTTTACCCTCTTTAAACAAATCGGGAAGAATGCCGGTATAAGCCACCGGAATATCTTTCGCCAGATCAGTAATCACAAAGTGCACGGTTAAGCCATCGCGCTTTAAAGAGCCGTCTTTCACCATGCCACCAATTCGGAAAGCCTGACCCTGAGGAGCTTTGCCTGCCGACACTTCACTTGGGGTGACGTATAAAGCAATATTGCTATTGAGCGCATTCAAAATTAAGAGTGCAGCTACACCAATTACGATCAGCGCTGCAACAATCATCAATGCACGTTTATGTCTAGGCTTCACTTACTAATCTCTTTATCAAACTGCTCAGCTAATTGCTCTTGCTTCAACCGACGTACGATTGCTCTAAAGCGAGCACGCACCATGAGGGGTTCCAATATCAATACCAGCGCACAAACACCAAAACTACTCCACACATACAGTGCGTAGCCGCCCATGGCAAAAAACTCAGAAGGGCTATTCCACATCAGATTTTCACCTCAATTGATTGTCTCACCCAATCAGCATGGGCTTCACGCTCCAAAATGATTGCCCTCACTCGCATTAAGGTGACTGCAATGGTGTACATCCAAAGACATAAAGCCATCAACAGCATTCCCCAGAGCATGGTTTGCGCCATCGCCGGGGCTTTTGTGAGGGAAACAGAGGCGCCTTGATGCAAGGTGTTCCACCATTTCACCGAGAAATAAATGATCGGTACGTTTACAACACCTACCAAAGCCAAAATGGCGCTCGCCTTATCGGCACGGCGAGGATCATCAATAGATGCTCGCAAGGCAATAAAGCCCAAATACAGAAAGAGAAGAATTAACTCTGAAGTAAGGCGAGCGTCCCAGACCCACCAAGCACCCCACATGGGCTTACCCCAGAATGCGCCGGTCCACAAAGATAGAAATGCCATCCAAGCACCTATAGGGGCAAGAGCCTGTGCCATCATGGCAGACAAACGGGTATTAAAGACCAGTCCTAACCCTGCCCATGCAGCCATGACTAAATAAATAAACATCGACATCCAGGATGCGGGCACATGAATAAAGATGATGCGATAGCCCTGCCCTTGCACGGCATCGACGGGCGCAACAAAGAAGCTAACCCACAAACCAGCAGCGCCAAATAAAAAAGCCAAGATCCAGAAAAATGGAATGAGCTTACCCGCCACCGGATAAAAAGTGCTGGGGCTAGATAACTTAAACCAGTTAACTACGCGGTGATTAGAAAAAGTATTTATCGGATTCATTCAATTGCAATCTTTACAGCAGCACTACTCACCCAAGGAACAAATGCTAAAGCCAAAATCAATAATGCGCCTAACAATGAAAAATGGCCTGAGGTATCCAAACCGACACTATTGGCATATACGGCGCCAGCGCCAAAAATGAGAACCGGAATATACAAAGGCAGTATCAATAGACTCAATAACACGCTGCCGCCTCTAACACCCAAGGTCAAGGCTGCGCCTATCGAGCCTAGCAAGGATAGCACTGGGGTACCCAATAATAGAGTTCCCATTAGTACATATAAAGAACTAGCATCCAGATCAAACTGAATACCGATGATCGGAGCCAACAGCACGAGTGGTAGTCCGCTCACAATCCAATGAGCAATAATTTTTCCAGTTACTAGAAGGACCATCGGCTGGGGCGATAAAGCAAGTTGCTCTAAGGCACCATCTTGATAATCAGCAGCAAACATCCGATGCATGCCCAATAGGGCAGAAAGTAAGGCTGCAACCCAAAGAACCCCGGGAGCAATTTTGCGTAGCAAAGCAGCATCCGCACCAATACCCAATGGAAACAAACTAGTCACCACAACAAAAAAGAAGAGGGCCGTAAGTACCTCGCTCTTACGGCGCATGACCAAGAGCAAATCACGGCGAATGATTGCGAGCAGAGCGTTCATAGGTCTAGCACCCTCACACGCGGAAGATCCACTGCTTGATGACTAGTCAGCACTACTAAACCACCTTGCTCTACATGCTCTGCTATTAACCCTTGTAAATCTTGTACAGCATGAATATCAAGCGCATTGAATGGCTCATCTAAGATCCACAACTTAGCTTGACGTGTCAACATGCGAGCCATTAAGACTCGACGCTTTTGTCCAGCAGATAAACAACTGACCGGTAGGTTCTCGCGCCCACGCAAACCAAAACGCCAGAGCGCTGCTAAAGCCTTATCACCAGGCAAATGAATGTCATCCAACACTGCGTATAGCTGAAGATTTTCCAGCGCAGTGAGATCTTCTTTAAGAGCATCACGATGCCCCAGGAATAAAAGTTCGCGATGATAAAGAGAAGGGTCTTTGGCGATTGACTGATGATTCCAAAGAACCTCTCCCGCCTCTGGTTTAGAAAGTCCCGTCAGGAGTCTTAAGAGGCTAGTTTTCCCGACCCCGTTCTCGCCGCGCACATGTAGGCACTCTCCAGCCATTACCGTGAGATTCAAATTCTGAAATAACTGTCGCTCGCCACGAATACAAGTCAGCGCACGAGCTTCGAGCGTCAAATGCGGCGTATTGGAGGAGGAGTGAGTATCAACTGTCATGAGGGCTTGGGGCTTGAATCAACCACCCATGGCATTGTCCAAGAGCCCCTGAGAGCTGTCAAACCAGCAAAAGTGGAATTAAAGGAATAATCCCTTTTAATTCAATTACTTATGTAATTATAGACCGAGTGAACTAAGAAAGAAAAAACCACCCGCAGGTGGTTTTAACCATTAAATCAATTACTTAGCTTATTTGAGTCGCTTAGTGATTTCTGCAATACGCTGTCCATAGAGTCTAGCGGTCTCTAAGTCGCCAGCATTGACTTCGTCCACACTCGCATCTGATGGCGTTTGCATCATTGCTCCAGCAGATGAACCAACATAGTTAATATCATCGCGTTTAGCAGCCTTAGAGTTAGAAGGCATTAAACCGGTACCAACCCATAAGCCCGAATGCTGCATAGCCAAGGTAAAGAAATAATGCAAAGTTGAGTGCTTGTCACCATTCATAGTCGCTGAATTGGTAAAACCACCGAATACCTTGTCCTTCCACTGCTGAGAGAACCACTGCTTAGAGCTAGCATCGGCAAACTTTTTAAATTGCCAGCTGACGGTGCCCATGTAGGTTGGCGAACCAAAGACAATTGCATCCGCTGCATTCAAGATTTCCCACTGTGCATCAGTTACATTACCTTCTGCATCAATGGCTACTAAAGTAGCGTTTGCACCTTTTGCAACCGCCTCTGCCTGTTTCACTGTGTGACCATAGCCACTATGAAATACCACCGCGATTTTTGTCATTTCCATTTCCTTTTAGAATAATTTCAAGAGATTATTTTTGTTTCTTCGCTTCACATATTGCATCAATAGAATATCCACCGGCACCAAATACCGTTAATAAAAATAGTCCGCCCGCCATGCTCAAGTTCTTCATAAACATAATGTTCTGTAGGTAAACCTGCTCCGGAGGGAAAGCCCAGAAGTTATGAAATATCAAGGCTGCCAGGAGAGTAAATAATCCTAGGAGCAAGCCTGCAATGCGGGCCTTATAACCAAAGGCAATGGCTAAACCACCTACTATTTCTAGTGCAATAGTCAGGCAAGCAAGAATCATCGGCACTGGTAAACCTTTGGATGCAATATAGGCAGTGACCTCATTAAATCCCATGACTTTGGAAAAGCCTGCTGATATAAAAATTGCTGCTAATAAAATTCTGGCAACTAATGCCAATGATTTTGATGTTGAACTCATGACTACTCCTGTTGACCAATAAATTAATTTGTAAAAATCTGATTAATTGACTGCAAAGATTTTGTTACTTCTAATAATTCTTTTTCACTCAATTTTGAAAATGCTTTTTGAAGATGCTGTAGATGTGCCGGAAATACTTTTTCAAATAAGGATTGGCCGATTGAAGTTAAGCCAATCATTTGACTACGGGCATCCTCAGGATTTAATTTCCGCTCTAAAATTCCTTTAACTTCGAGACGCTCCAGCACTCCAGTAAGCGTTCCCTTGGTAACCAAAGTCTTCTCCCCTAACTCCTTACAAGTCATCGGCGGTTGATTACCTAAAGTGGCAATCACATCAAACTGAGTAGTCGTTAGTCCCATCGCTTTGACGTCGGGAGCGGAATAACGTTCAAACGCCTGATAGGCAGAAACAAGATTGCGCAGGGCTGGTAAAAAGTTCATTTGGCTCATATAAAGTACTAATTAGGACTAGTTTAGTACTAACGCGGACTAAATGCAAGCTTTGGCAATAAAAAACCCCGCAACTAAGCAGGGTTGGCTTGGGAGCTAGCAAAAAAGGCTATTCAGGCTTAATCCCAGCGCTTTTAATGATCTTGCCCCAGCGCACTGATTCCTTCTTTTGAAACACTCCGAATGCCTCTGGAGTCATAGCGTAATACTTGGCGCCTTCTGCCTCTAGTTTCTTTTGAACCGCTGGTTGCTGCATGATTTTGGCAACTTCATCATGTAACTTTTTGATAACTGCAGGTGGAGTACCAGCTGGAGCAAATAGACCAATCCAATTCTTCACATCAAAGCCCGGCAAGGTTTCACTAATACTTGGCAAATCTGGCATAGATGGATCTCGCCCCGCGCCAGTGACAGCCAAACCTCGCAACTTGTCACTTTTGACGTAAGGAAGAATAGTGGGCATGGTTGCAAACATCACCTGAGTTTGACCCCCAATGAGATCAGTAATAGCTAAGGCGTTCCCTTTATAAGGAATATGCGTCATGTCCACTTTTGTAGTCATTACAAAAAGCTCTCCCGCTAAATGACTAGCGGTACCGATGCCGCCAGAACCGTAAGAAACTTTTCCTGGGTTTGCTTTTAGATAAGCAATTAACTCGGCCACATTTTTGACGGGGAGATTTGGATTAACCGCTAACAACCCTTCTGCATCCAATACGAATACCACCGGCACAAAATCTTTCAGTGGATCATAGGGCATGTTTTTAACTAAATAGGGATTCACGGCATGCGTGCCAATGCTACCCATGATTAAGGTATATCCATCTGCTGGCGATTTAGCCACAAAGTCGGCGCCAATGTTTCCACCGCCACCTGCCTTGTTTTCAACAATCACTGGCTGCCCAAAAGACTCACTCAAGCCCTGCGCAATGATGCGGGAGAATCCATCCGCAATCCCACCCGTGGCAAAAGGAGAAATGATTTTAATTTGGTGGTTCGGGTAAGCAACTGCTTGGGCAAAGGTGTTTTGATAAGCAAACAAGCCGAACATCAGAGTAAAGACAAATGCAATTTTTTTCATATTATTTTGCTACTGATCTGTGATGAATGGGTGCTGCACATAAGCCTTGAACTTGGTATTGTCGAATCAAGTCGGTCACCAGACCGCTACGAATAAATTCTTCTACACATGCACTCAGAAATTCAATTGCTTCCACATTAGATTTATTGGTTGCGATTGCTTGCTGAATTCCAGTGAATTGTCCATTTAATATCCGCAAGCCTGGAGCTATTTTTGCAAACGACACCAGGCCAGTTTTCAGTCCAGCTAATGCATCTAAGTGCTCGCTCATGAAAAGCTCATTACTTGCTTGCACACTATCCGCATGCACCAAAGTTGCATGCTTTAAGTTGCGTTGCAACCAGAGGTCATATGCACTCTTAAAAAATGATGCAATTCTCACTCCTGGTTGGTCTACTTGAGAAATATCTTGGATCGGCGAATTCGCAGGCACTAAGTAAGTTGCCTCGAGCTCAGCATACGCAGGTGTAAAAGTAACCTTTTGAGCGCGCGCTGGATCGGAGCCCACCAAAACAATGCCGCACTTGCCGGTAGCCGCAGCATCTACCACCTCGTCTTGGGTTTCAAAACCCCTTAGGTCTAATTTCACATCCAGACGCTTTGCTATCGCGCGACAGATATCCGGCGCAATACCCGCAGGCTCGCCCGAAGACGTGCGACCAGTCACCAACAAGAAATTGCCGAGATAGACAGCAGCAGAAAGTACACCGTGAGGGGCAAGCTGCGCCCTCACTTCAGAAGCAATTAAATTCAAAATAATCCTTGGGATTGAAAATTAGAGGCTGCTCAGAATTGAACTGTTTCACCTTCAGTCATGGGGATAATTTTGATATTGCTGCCCTTCATAGCCGCCTGAAACTCGGCTAAGGTACCTTTAGTCATGGGGTTAGAGTTGTAATGCATTGGGATCACCATCTTTGGCTTCACCCAGGTGCGTAATGCATATGCAGCGTCATCAGGGGCCATTGTGAAATTTCCTCCAATCGGAACCATCACTAGATCGGGCTTGTAGTGTTCGCTAATGAATTTCATATCACTAAATAAGCCGGTATCCCCCATATGCCAAATCTTAAAGCCGTTCTCAAGCTCAATAATGAAGCCCATAGGCTCGCCAGCAGGGTGAGATTCTAATTTTTCTGTGGCCGGATTTTTCCAAACCAATAAAGAAGAGTGCTCTGCTTGAACTGCGGTTACCTTGATTCCAGGCGCAGGTGTTACGCGACCTGTTTTATTAAAGCGATGACCCAAGTCTGCTGGCAGAATTCCCAAAGTAGTTAGTGGTGTCACCATATCGGCTGGACCATACAACTTGATGTTATTCATCTTAGCCACAGCTGGCGCATCGCCAAGATGGTCAACGTGTGCATGCGTCACTAGCAACACATCAATCGGACCAATCGCTGCCAAATCATTCTTGTAAATCGGCGGTGTCTTAGGTCCGCCAGTAATCCAGGGATCAATCAGAATCATTTTTCCCTGAGGGGATTTAATCCGGAACCCTGCCTGCCCAAGCCATAGCGCCTCAGTCTTGCCCTGAGCGCCTACAGCTGGAGAATTCTGCGCATTGCTGAGTGAGGCTGTTGAAACTAATATTGCCGAAAGCAATACACCCAAACCGCTTTTAGTTGAAAAGCATTTCATTCATTCATCTCCTGATGATTGTAGTAATCAGGAAACTATAGACCAAATTGAATATTTAGACTTATGACGCAATGCGTCAATTTTCAAGGCATTATTTCCAGAAAAGGGAAACCTTTTGTGGTGAGTCGGATTTAATAGAAAGCGCCCTCTTTTGAGCCACTCCTTGATAGGCTGCCTCAATCACATAGTCACCAGACTCAAGATTAATCAACATATAAGGTCCATCTGCTTGTGCGTCAAAAATGAGTTGTTTTTTTGAGCTCATGATTTTGATACTTGCCCCGAAAATCCAGACTCCCCTGCCATTTTCTATTTGAGACATTTCTAATAGCAATGGCCATTGCTTTGCATCAGCTAAAATCGCAATCGTCTCACTCTCACCTACGCCACCAGTGATGTAAGAAATTCCCTGTGAATGCTGTGTCTCAGGAATTTGCGCCAAGGACAAGGAACTCAATATGATGAGTGGAGTGGCAATCAGTATTTTGAGAAGTGTTTTCATACTTCCATATTACGTCTGATTGACGCATAAAAAAAGCCCCGCATTCACGGGGCTTATGTACGCTAAGACACTTAAGCTTATGGCGTCATCACGATGGCGCCTGAAACTTTTCGTCCCTCAGCAGCACGATGCGCGTCAGCGGCTTGCTCTAAGGAAAACCTAGCACCGATTTGTACTTTGACTTGCCCTTTGGCGATTGCATCAAATACTGCTTTAGCGTTTTCCTTTAATAAAGCTGGAGTAGCGTTGTGCGGAAATACAGAAGGTCTTGTTAAAAACAGGCAACCCTTCTTATTTAAGATCTCTGGTTGAATTTCTGGGGCTGGACCGGAAGCAGCACCAAATAAAGCAACTGTTCCAAAGGGGGCAGCGCAATCTAAGGAGCCTAAGAAAGTAGTTTTAGCAACAGAGTCATAAACCACATTGGCTTTTTTTCCACCAGTGGCTTTAAGCACTTCTTCAACCCAATTTGATTGGGAGTAATCCACAACAGCATCGCAACCCGCTTCCTTAGCGGCTGCAAACTTTGCTGGTGAACCCACAGTACCAACAACAAATGCACCCAATGCTTTTGCCCAACCAGCTAAAATTTGACCAACGCCGCCTGCCGCTGCGTGCACCAGCACTACATCACCCGCTTTTACTTTATAGGTTTTCTGCACAAGATATTGCGCAGTCATTGCTTTAAAGAAAACAGCTGCGGCAACTTCATCAGAAATATTGTTTGGTAGAACAACTAATTTGTCGGCCGCTACATTACGTGCGCTTGCATAAGCACCGATCCCAGCATTCATATAAACGACGCGATCACCCACTTTTAAATCAGTGACGCCTTCGCCCAAAGCCTCAACTACGCCTGTTGCCTCATGTCCAAGACCGGTAGGCATTTCCAATGGATAAACACCTGAACGCTGATATACGTCAATGAAATTAAATCCAATAGCAGTCTGACGGAGCTGCACTTCACCTTTTGCAGGTGGCGGCAATTCTTTATCAATCACCTTGATTACGTCTGCACTACCTAATTCAGTAAGACTAACGACTCGAGCTTTTGTCACAGGTCACCTAATTATTATTTATAGAGAAAAAACATCATACAGTAAGGGCGCCAACAGAATCCTCTTCAATCACCGCCCAAGTGCTGTCACCCAACTTCTTTACCGCCATTGAATAGGTCCAGCCATCTGGAATTCCGCAACTCCATTCTTTTGGACCATTTTGAATCAATACATTAGTGTTATTTCTACCGTCATAGTACAGATGGTAAATTTTTCCATGAATAGGATTAAAGCCAAATTTAGCGCTATGCACCATCTCCGTAGCATCTAGCCTTGCTTGCAATGCTCTAGCCTGTTTCATCAAGACCTCAGCCTGCTCCATAATGCGATCGTACTCAAGCTTGGCGTTTTGGCGAGCTACGTTAACAGCCTTATCTTTTTCCTCAGTTACTTTGATAGGTGCAAATACCGGGGCACCCACCTCCATTGGATATTCAATCCCTGCATGTCGCGCTGGATCGGTATCTTCGATTCTCATGAAATGCCCTGTATGTACTAATTTAATAAATAGATGTGATTACTTAATCAAGCCACATGCAATACGTGGACCAGAATTTCCTGCAGGCTGAGATTTGTAGTCATCCGGATCTCTATGCACAACCACTGAGCGACCAACAATTCCATTTGGGCCTATATTTACAGCAAATCCATGTAACTTAGCCGTGTAAGTTGCGTTGCCATTGGCATCGGACTTAATGTTGGGTAAATCTCCCGCATGATTCATGCCGCTATTGGGCATGCCGTGGGATTTTGTTTCAGGATTGAAGTGACCACCTGCGCTGGTTGCATCCGGAGCAGAGCAATCGCCTTTTTCATGAACATGAAAACCTTGTTCTGAGTTTGGCTTTAATCCAGAAAACTTACCATTGATTAGGACATCGTTTCCTTGCCAGGTAAACATAACCTCGCCCTTAGCCCGAGAGCCTGATCTTGAATCTAAATTTGCGCTGGCTTTTTGCCCAGTACCTTGCTCCATCGTTTGGCATGCCACTAGTGACAAAACTCCTACGACAGATACAGCAAATGAAGCGTGCTTTAGTTTCTTAATCATCTTGGTCTCCTTGGATGAGGCGCCCAAAGGCAACCTCCAGGAAAGTGTGACACAAATCGTGCGCTTTTGCTTAGCGCTTGTAGAAGCTCAAAGTGACCTCACCCAAATCAATCCCAAACTTACTCATCTTGGCCTTATTAAGCATTACCTTGGGGGCAATTAAGTACATCCAATCATTAAATTGCACGTTATAAATAGTGCCATCTACCGGCAAAGCAAGGGTGTAGGTCCAGTTAAGCGCATTTCCCGCGAGCTGGCCTTGCGCTTCCCCCACCACATCATCGGCCCTACCAATGTAGTTGCCTGGAGATTGTTCAGTTAGCGTCCAGATGCGCGTTTGCTTTGTGCCATCAGAGTATTCAAAACGTTCGTCTAAGGTGCCGACTTTTTTACCTTCGACTACCGTCCAATTTGCTTTGATCAGCACAGTAAACCGCTTTTTAACTTCACCACTACGATCAGTAAAGATGCCATAGGCATCAATCGTTCCAGAAAAGTATTCACTTAGATCCAAAGCTGGTTTCTCGGACGCATATTGAGACACCTGAGGTGCAGAGCATGAGATTAACAGCGCCCCACAAAATATTGTGAGTGCAAGGCGTGTAAAAAAAGATTTCATAGCTTAACAAGCCTCATTAAAAAGTGGTGGCGGACAGTTCTGTCCCAATAATTCTGTTCTGAGTTTAGGGGCGCTTGTTTTGGGATCTAACCAAATTCCAAAAAATGCCTTTGAAAACTCTGCTCCAGGTATGTGTGCGATTTGCTTGCCATCATAATAAAAAACTGTCCCTTGCTTAAGGGAATAGACAGCCGTCAAAGTCTGCCCTGATTCAACATTAGGCAAGAATGATGCCAACTCCTTACCCCAAAGGGAAGCCTGATCATCAGGTACGCCAGTGCGCTTCATTTCCTCTGCACTCCGATTGGCAATCGATTTACCGGAGAAAGATTTTTGATAGCGCATATCCAATGCAAACTCAGAGGAGGACAGTGAGCCTACCCTATAAAAGGAAGCATCATAAATATGTAGACCCCACCAAGTCAGTCGGCCGCTTCCCTGAAGTTTTGCAGCACTTAAGTATGCCGGCACCTCCAATGGATCGCGAGCAAAGCTGAGCGGCACCAAGAAACTCAGTAGAGTGGCGATGAGAAGAGGATGAATTTTCTTCATTGCTGCGCTGACCTTGAACGAGCCTTCACCAATCGTAATGCTGCCGGTCCAAAGAGATTAGATATTGCATGCCGATTCTTGGCAAAAAAGAGATACGCTAATTTCAAGAATGGTTGAAGTGGCTTTCTTGAAAAGAACCAGGCCATACGAGGTAAGTTTGCACGACGATAGGCCTCAGGAAAAACTGAGATGCCTTGTATCAACTTGCCACTAGCAAATTGACCATACATCGCCGCCAATGCAGCCTCGCAGGATACCCCCACCTTTTGAGGGTCATACTGTTCTGAGTTAATGTCGACAAAGCCCAATAGATTGTCTTGATTGCGGCCCGATAAAAAGAGAATCTCCGCCTGGCACAACGGGCAAGCGCCATCGTAAAACAAGGTGAGCTTTTCTAATTGGGTCATTGTTCAGCAAGTTTACGGCTTATTCAATAAACTGGCTGACACGTTTATTTTTAAGGTTGCTATGCAAAAAGAAGTTGCGCTAAATGTTTTTGGTGAACCCCTCATTCCCTGCTCTTTCGATCCCCTAACAGGGTTTTTTAGGGATGGCTGCTGCAAAACCAATGAAGAGGATGTGGGCAGTCACTTAGTTTGCGCCATTGTGACAAATGAATTTTTGCAATTTAGCCTGCAAAAAGGAAATGACCTCATCACCCCAAGACCAGAGTATCAATTTCCAGGGTTAGTGGCTGGTGACCAATGGTGTTTATGTATTAATCGCTGGGTTGAGGCATTCAATGCCCAATGCGCACCATCCATCAAACTGGAAAGCACTCACATCAAAGCTCTAGAGACTGTCCCCTTGAATATCCTAAAAGAATATTCGAGAGAAATGTAAAAGCTTGAAAGCGTTTTATACCGACCATTTTGTATTGCCACTTCCTGAGGGTCATCGCTTCCCAATGGAAAAGTATTCGCGTTTACGTGATTTGGTGAGTGGTGAAAAAAATATTGTGCTTGTAGAAGCACCGCCTGCAACAGATACTCAAATTCTGTATGCTCACGATCCAAGCTATCTCATTAAAGTCATTGAAGGAAAGCTTTCTCTGCAAGAGCAAAGAGAAATTGGATTTCCGTGGAGCAAGCAGATGGTGGAACGTTCCCGTCGCTCAGCAGGCGCCACTGTTGCGGCAGCCAAAACCGCTTTACGAGAAGGTATTGCCGCTAATCTTGCGGGCGGCACCCATCATGCTTATCGAGATTCTGGCAGCGGTTTTTGCGTTTTCAATGATTCGGCTATTGCAGCCCGCACTTTACAAAAAGAGATTAGCCCATCTCTCAAGATTGCAGTAATTGATTTGGATGTGCACCAAGGAAATGGTACTGCGTCGATTTTGCAAAATGACGATTCTATTTTTACTCTTTCTATTCATGGGGAAAATAACTTTCCATTCAAAAAAGAAGAGAGCGATCTTGATTTGGGCCTAGAGGACGGTTGCGATGATGCCGCCTATTTATATGCCCTGCGCCAATCACTAGATCAACTGGATTCACGCTTCAAGCCAGACTGCCTCATTTTCTTAGCTGGTGCAGACCCCCATGAAGGTGATCGTTTAGGAAGGCTGAAGGTCAGTACAGCAGGAATGCACTTGCGGGATGAGACGGTATTTCAGTATGCATTGGATAGGCAGCTATCCATCGCATTTTCAATGGCGGGCGGCTACGGAAAGGAAATGACATCTACAGTGGATATTCACTTTCAGACCATTAAGACCGCCCTGCAATTTCAGAGGCAATATTAAATCTTTAGCTCTTCTTTTTTGAGGCGCTTTTTGGGCTGGCGAGATTACTGACATTCTCGACGCTCTTCTCAAAATTCGTAAATGAGTCTGCCATTGCAGCACGAATCAATTCGAAATTTTGTAACGCATTGTTAAATGAGGTTTTAAATACAGAGACATAAGCCTCGCTACCAAGTGGCGCATTATCCGTTGCATCATTTACAAAGTGAATTAAATCTGCCTTAGATTCTTGAATCATGGTTTCAGCTATATCAGCCAGCTCTTGATTGCCGCTTTTAAGCACCTGAAGTAATTGGTTGTGATACTGAGAGATCTCTTTAGCAGCATCCTGTAATACCTCAGAATGGATATACTCAAATGCCGATCGAGGGTCCTGGGTTTTCATTAACTCAGATACTCTCTTCTGAATCCTTCCAGCCAATTCCTGAGTTGCCTGCTGATTAATTTGTGCGATTGCCTGAGCACTTTCAATCGCCACACGCCCAGCCGCCTTGGTGGCGTCAATAGCTCTTTGTTGTCCTGGGATTGCATTCATATCAAGTGATTTCTTGCTC
Organism: Polynucleobacter sp. JS-JIR-II-50; assembly: GCF_018687895.1. NCBI lineage: Bacteria > Pseudomonadati > Pseudomonadota > Betaproteobacteria > Burkholderiales > Burkholderiaceae > Polynucleobacter > Polynucleobacter sp. JS-JIR-II-50. The sequence continues at coordinate 1,675,361 of NZ_CP061307.1, forward strand.
ATATCAGCCTTTCAGATGGGTAATTTCAGATACCAATCTACTCTGGTTCAGGCGGGTTTCTATAGAGAAATACCAGTAGATCAAACCGATACAGGCAAAAGAAAAGCCCCAGACATGCTAGCTGGGGCTCTACAAATGCTGGGCCATAGATAGGCTCTGGCGCTTACTTTACGCCAAACTTACTTTGTATCTGGCTTCTTCTTTGGAAGACTGTTCAGGGTCTCAGCACTATTAAGCTGCTGGTCCACTAAATAGAGCGTGCCGCCATAGTTAGCTTGTAAATCGTATCCTGAGAGCCCCACTGTATAGAAGGTAATTTCGGGATTAAAGGAGCGAATCGTACCGCCAGAACCAGCAGAAAAATTCGCGTCTACATCGATGCCACCACGACGACCATCAATCGAGGTCAATAAAAACTGATCGATGGCTCCCGGGGTCTTAAAGATCGCCACCTGGTATTGATCTTGATAGCCAGCCCCCAAGCCCTCACCTGTTTTGAGTGCTTGCATAAAAATAGGCTCCTTGCGTCGCTTATCAAACAAGACACCCTCGCCACGGGCCACTACCAGCAAAACGATATTGACATTGGTAGTCGTAAATACTGCATAGCCAGCTGCCTGATCAATTTCTTTTTGAACATCCGGTTTTTGCTTGATCAATGCATCAAGACCCGTCTTCGACATCTTTAACGTAGCATCACGCTTTTGAATAATCTCTGCAGTAGTGAGTGGCTTACCATCCTGTCCAGTAGATTGGCAACCAGCCAGAAAGGCTGCTGCTAGCAAAGTTAGAGCAACGTATTTTGAAAAATATTTAAATGTAATAGTCATAGGAAAATTTATTTATACAGTTTGAATGGCGGCAGGGAGACGTAGGATAGACACGTCAGCCTCTGCAGGCTTAGTCAATATATAGGAGAAAACACAGGCTGCCAAAATAATGAGTGCGCCCGCCACTAAGCTCCAAGTTCTGATATTCGACTTCAATCTAACATTCCCCTCTTTATGTTTACCATCTGCATTCACTCCCAGATTCCATTTCAGGTGGATTTTTATTGCCCGGGTAATGCATTCCATTTTAAAGGCATACTAGAGCCACTATGAAAGTATCCCGTTGGACACAATACTGGCATCAAATAGGCGCCACTCACCGACTCATCATTGTTGCGCTCACTGGACTTGGATCTTATTTTGTCATTCCAGCTGATCAGAGCCCAATTGTCCGCTTAGCCCTTTCCTGGTTGGCTGCAGGAGGGTTCTACTTGATGCTGACCTACGTCATGATGTATTTCTCCACCCAAGAAAACATTCTTGACCTCTCGAAGAGAGAGGATGATGGTGCAGCGATGATTCTATTGATCATCGTACTTGCAGCCGTAGCCAGTTTAGTGACGATCGTGATCATTCTTTCAGGCATCAAGGCGCTTCCAACCAATCTTGCCATTCGTCATGTGGGGCTGGTTTTAGCAACCTACATCATTTCTTGGCTATATGTACACACAGCATTTGCCCTGCACTATGCACATATTTACTACCAAGAACTTGAAAAAACTAAAGAAGCGCCTTTGCTATTTGCCTCCAAGTTAAGGCCGACCTATGTGGACTTTCTCTATTTCTCCATGGTAATTGGTATGACTTGCCAAACCGCTGACGTCAATATTGCTAGCTCCAGAATCCGGTTCGTGGTTATGCTTCAAGGAATGACTGCCTTTGTTTTTAATGCCTCTTTACTTGCATTGGCTATCAACTTGATTTCAGGAGTAGTTGCACTTTCCTGAGTAACCATTGATTACTGGAAGCAACCTCAAAAGAAAATGCCAACCCTATGGTTGGCATTTTCAGATCTCCCTATACTTTATCTGGAAGCGCTACTCCAAAGGTCTAGGCTTCTTGGTTTCCGATACCGGAATGACTTTTCCACCCAAAACTGTCGCATAGACCCCAACATCTTTAATTTTGATTGCGGGAACAGTTTGTGGGTCCGCATCTAAGACCGCAAAGTCTGCGAACTTGCCGGCTTCAATACTTCCCACCTTATCCTCCACCCCTAATGTGTAAGCAGCATTAATGGTGATCATTTTCATCGCATCAGAGGCAGTTACCGCCTCCGCTGGAGCCCATACTTTGCCATCGTTATATACATCCTTACGGGTCACTGCAGTCCATGCCTCTTTTAATGGCACAGGTGCAGATACAGGCGCGTCCGAATGAATGGAGGTAACAATGCCATTACGAACCAGGGTGCCTAGTCGAGTCGCATAAGACACACGATCCATACCTAAAGCTGGATACTCCAATTTAGCGCGCTCGGAAATATAAGAAATATTGGCACTGACTACTGCACCAAGAGCCTTAATCTTCATCACCATTGCAGTCGATGGAATGCCGAAATGGTTAATCGTGTAACGATGATCAAAGCGTGGCTTGGCATCGATCATTAACTGCAAAGCATTAATAGAATTTTGATTGCCAATATCGCCATTACTATGAATATGAATGTGATAGCCAGCATCCCACCATGGCTTCATGGCAGCAGCAAAGTCTTGGGCTGACTTGTAGTTTGATGATCCCAGGCTACCATCGGTATAACCCGGGTGCTCCATACGCATGGTTTCTGGTAAGTAACCGCCATCACTATAGAACTTTACGCCCTGAAATATCAAACGGTCGTTGTCTTGCTGTTGTAGAGCCTGTGCTTCTGCAATCGCCTTGTCACCATACTTCTGAATAAAGGGCTCTGAGTAAACGACAGGCACAATCCGTAAAGCGCCTGCTGAAGATTGACTAAAAGCCTTGGCAATCTTGAGCTCCATCTCGATGTTCAAGGTTCCAAATGCTAAATCACCAGAGGTGGTGATTCCGCCCTGCTGCATGAGATCGCTCATATACAAATAGTCAGTCGGAATTTCACTTGGATTGAGAACATCTTTTCCTGCAACGCCCAAAATATAAGTTACTGCAGGGATTTCTAAGAACTGGCCATTTAATTGACCATCCTTATCAATACCAACGCCTTTCACATTCTTTACCTTCTCAGGCGTGATGCCATAGAACTTGATAAAAGCACTATTGACGTACATATCGTGGCCCGAAGCATCCCATACAACAATTGGTCTCGTGCTCGAAGCTTGATCTAAGAGTTGACGATCAGGCATCTTCCCCATAGCTACTACATCAAAGCCCCATGCCAACAGAGTCTTGCTCGGATCCTTGATGTCATCAGAGTATTTTTTGAGCTGCGTCATTGCTGACTGTAAATTGGCAACCCCAGGGAACGCCGGCCCCCACGGATTAGGCATGGGCGATGGTGTCAGCAATGGTTTGTTGAACAAAATACCGCCCAACAAAGGGTGTGCATGTGGTTCAATGAATCCCGGGTACATGACTTTATTAGCAAAATCCCGATTAATTTGCGTAGGGTACTTACTTGTCCAAGGCTTCATATCCTCCAAAGAACCTACGGACAAAATACGTCCGTCGGCAACAGCAACAGCAGTTGCATTTGGAATCGCCGGATCCATCGTGACAATTTTTTTAGCCACGAACACAGTGATATTGGTGACCTTAGGTGTTGATGGTGGATCAAGCAATTGAACCGCTGAAGCTAGGCTAGAGAAAAGGCCTAGTACACCGGCATAAATAATTTTAGACTTTAGATTCACTGGGAGCCTCTATCAAACCTTCATTTATAAAATACTAACCATGCGTTAATTGCAATCATCAATCTATTAAAAAAAGAAGCTCGACAAGCGAGCCTCTTTTTGATATCAGATGTCTTAGCTTAAATCCATCAATTCACTGGGACCAAAATCTTGGGCTGAGCTAATTTGACATACTTCATTTCTTTAGCATTCACATCCATTTTTTTCAGATCAAATGCATACGTATTATTGTTTTCAAACATCTTGACGTTGTAAATCATAGTTTTATTGTTCGCCACAATGCTCCATTCAGTTACCTCATAGCCGCCTGTGCCACCACCATAGGGATTGCTAGCTGGCAAGGTCACTGATCCAGGGGGAATATCAAAGCTTCCTAGAATGTGCCAAGCAGCACCGTCCATTTGGGCGTTGGTAAAGTTTGTTGGCACTGAGTTAGATAAAAATAGTGCGCGAATGAAGCGGCTTGGGCTCAGGAAATCGCCAGGAAGACCATGCAATCCATTACCAGAACTCGGTGCTGCGTAAGTTGCTCCATTAATGACTAGTGGTGGCTTCTCTACCTTAGAGAGATTGGCATAATTTCCAATGCTGTTAAGGTGATCCTGAAATGGGGGATCATTTGTCAATACAGTCGTTGGATTGTCCATGATAGATAATCCATTTTTGGAATACTCGACCACAATACTTTTGCCATTGCTGTCATGGAATGTGTAGTGCACCGGTGGAGTTTGATTCCCATAAACAGCCAACTTTGCGCCATTCACTTTAATCTTTGGTAGGCCAGCCTTTACTTCATCAACGGTAGCAAAATTTGTCAGCACATAAGTGAGCACCTGAACTGAATTAATGCTATTGGATGACTCAGCTTGAGTAACCGCCTGGTAAGCAGCACTATTTGGAAAATTTAATACGCCTCCAATCAGGCCTTTTTCATTCATACCATCTACCAACTCAGGCAAGCCAAGCGCATTCATGCCAGCTACTGCATATTTAGAATTCCAATTCAGACCAGAACCATATTTACCATCAACACCAATGCCCTTATGAGCATAAGCTCTTGGAATAGTCGTCAATTGCGAATTCAAGGGCAAACCAAATTCCATTGTGCGGCCATAAACATAGCCGCCATCGCTCCCTTTGAGTAAGAAGCTAGTACAAGCATCACTCATCAATGGTGCGAATGCCAAGGTCGCCGAAACCGAAGCGGCTAGTAATTTATTAAACATCCGTTTTTTCATAATTAACTTCCTATCTTTTATAAGTGGGAAACTCTGCAGCAAATTACTTAAGAACAACTAGTGTGGCCGTAGCACGCGCACCCCAACCAGATGGCCCACCGGGTGTATTGCTGACGTAATACATAGGACCAGCACCAAAGGAGAAAGGCACACCATCAATCACTACTAATTTGGAAACGCCTACATATAGAGGGTTAGATGTGCGATGCGTATCGTAGTTATATTGCGCTTCCATATTGGCTGTATATGTCCAAGCCTGTTTATCGGTGTAAGCAACAAAAGGTTGTCCGTACAGATTATTTTGCGTACCAAAAGTTGGGTTGCCGCCCACGTTCCATGATTGATAGCCAAGCAAGCCATAAGTCCATGGACCTTCACGATTCAAAACAACAGCAGTCACGCCGGCACCCGTTTGTTGCGAACCAAACTTACCGCTATTACCGGATGGTGATTGTGCATAGGGGCCAATACCCCAAATCCAAGAAGAGTTGGTATTGGGCGCATAAAAAGACTCGAGAGTTACGCTAGCAATGCCGTATCCAGAAAATGATTGGCCAGGCGCAGTTTGAACACTAGTTTCTCTAGCACCCGCAACAATAGGACGAACAATGAAAACATCGCCGCCACCTAGGTTGAATGGCATGACTGGCTGAAATAAAAGAGTCTGCTCAGAGCCGCCCTGATTTAGGCCTACACCGCGGCTAAACTGATATTGCAGCGGTACAGAAATCATATTAGCAATTGGATTTGCCAGCTTCTTAGCAATTTCAACGCTATCTACAGCCGGTTTAGCAGAAACAGTTACGGCGCCTGATTTCTCAGCAGCAATTGTGCCTGCACGTGCAGGAATTTCTTGAGCAAAAACTGAGGTGAATATAACTCCAAGCGCCAATAATGTAGCCGCTATTTTTAAAGTAGGTTTCATAAAATATTTAAAAGAGATTTAAAAGTGGAATGTTGCTGATAATTGTGGGCCTTGAAAGGTTGTCTTCTGAAGAAGGCCCGCACCGTTAGTCTTCGAGCTACTCATGTCATAGTAAAGACCGCGATAAACCAAGGAGACATCAACCCACTTTTCAATAGTCTTGCCAACACCAGCCATTGCCTGCCAAGTCACATTAGTTGTTCCACCACCACTACCAATATCAGCGTAGAAAGGGATATACCAAGTGGAATCTGCGATGCGATAGCGTCCTTTAAAGCCAACAATCGGATCAACAGTACTGACAGTCTTAGAGTCGCTTAATGAATAATTTGTTCCGTCAAGCGCAAGATTCAGTGTGGCGGTCATGCTAATCCAACGCACCCCCAATAAACCATCCACAGTAGCGTCCTTATTGTTTACAAGGTTATATGTAGCTGCGCCAGTCAACATGGTTTGTTGAAGGGTAGGCTTCATCGCTAGCTTAAAGTTGTAACCCGGCGCTGGAGTGACCGAGGTAGTACCACTCTTTTGCAATGTAGCGCTAACTAGATCAGCCATAATTCCCCAGCTACCATAATGAGCCTCCCCAGAAATCATTCCCCCAGACTTCAGATTACTAATAATGTTATTCATATTCACATCAGCAGTATTCAGGTATTGACCTTTGTAATTGAGTGTAGAACTAACATTAGGAAGCCAAACATACGGCGTTACATCAACAGTCCACTGATTGGAGATCTTGGGAATCGGAGTGAGCGCCTCATCTGCATGAGCAACACCTACAGACATGAAGATTGAAGATATAGCCATTAGAGATGTAAAAATTTTCTTATTCATAAAAGGATCGGTTTGATATAAGGTTAGCTAGGGAATATTTATACTAATTTTGGAAATAATTATAGTCTGTAGGCTTTACCGTTAAAGGCTTACGCTCTAGAAGTTATAGGAGATCTTCGCGTAGGTAGACCAGTCGTACTGGTGATAACTTTGAACCACTTGTTTGCTGGCGCCCACTGCAAATACCCATTGCCTTGCGAAGCGATGGGTCACCATGGCATCAATTGGCACAAACCACCCTCCACCAGCAGAGTTGTAAACCGCCCCGTTTTCATCCCAAAAACGCAGCATTGTGTTTGGAGATAGCTGAAAGCCAATGGTTGGGAATATTTGCAGGTTTCTGACCAATGCAGGCTGATTGGGGTTAATGGTTTGGCTATTATTTTTAGTATCAAAACCGTACATGTAGCGCAATAAGGGCGAGAAATCAGTCACGCCCAACAAGCTATCGACCTCAGGAATGAATGACCAGCCTAATTGGGGTCCAACCGCCCACTGCCCATTATTGCCAAATGGAAATACAAGGCGGCCACCAACCAAAGCGCCCAATGGCTTTAGAAAAGTTCGGTCCTGCCCCCAGATCGTGACCATGGTGTTTCCTGCGCTGTACTGCCCTGAATTATTAGCCGATGAAATAGAGTTGTAATTGGATGCATAAGAACTATCGAGACGTATACGTCCACGCCAGTCACCTGCCGCCAAGGGATTGTAGTAACGCAACTTCAAAATATTTTGATAGTTATCGTTACCGTCGTAATTGTGATAACCCCAAAACTCCAGCACCTTACTGTTTGTTAATTGCTGAGAATCATTATCAAATTTTGAGAGGGGAACTAACAAGTCCTCAGCATTACTTGCTAAGGCAAAAAGACTCATGATGAGTAATAAAAATAATTTCATAAAAAGGCGATGCCACCCTAAGGTGGCATTTATTACATTTAACTCATTAAATATTTTTCAGCTTACGGCGTTACAACATGCCAAACATTGTTGACGTTATCACCTGTCTTGTCACCAGGATTTTTATCCTTAACGAAAAAGTACAGCGGCTTGCCTTTGTATGTCAATTGCTTCTGACCATCGTTACGACTAATGTAGGAAAAGTCACCGGAGAGCTTAATACCAGGCTCTACGTAGACTGGAGGCCAGTTTGTAGCGCAAGTTGCTACGCACTCAGATTTGCCTGAGCCAGCCTGATCCTTATCAAAGGTATAAATGGTCTTGCCATAACTGCTGGTCAAAATGCCATTTGTTACTTTAATAAAATCTGCTGAGGATGTTTTGACATCGGGCGCGCTTGAGCAAGCAGCTAATCCCAATGCAACCATTACTACTGCGCAAAGTCTTAATAAATATTTCATTGTTGATCCTTTTAGATAAGCTACGAATTAATTGCCTGGGCCGACCAAGGTAACTTCAATACGACGATTCTGTGCACGACCTTCTGGAGTTGCATTAGAGGCAATCGGATTAGATTCACCCATGCCTTGCGCAGAAATAAGTCCCTGACTTACGCCCTTGCGAATGAGGTAGTCGACTACGTTATCTGCCCGCTTTGAAGACAGATCAAGATTGGTTGCAATTCCTTGCTTACGAAGATCAGCACCAATAGCAACGTTATCTGTATAACCACGAACCACTACCTTAGTATTTTTGAAGCCAGATAATGTTGGGGCCATCTTTGCCAATACCTGTTCGGCCTTAGCATTTAAACGATAGCCACCCTCTGGGAACAAAATTTTGTCGCGAATCGTAATGCGCAATTCACCCTGTAATTGACGAATTTCCACTTCGTCGCCTTGGTAGGCCTGTTGAAGCTGGCTATAGGCCTGGTCCAATTGGTTGTATTTGCCATCAGTAACGCAAGCAGTTAAGAGTGCAAGTGCTGCAATAGATATGGCAATTAATCCTTGTTTCATGAAACTCATGTCATTTCTCCAGATTCAGTAAAAAATTAGCCTTGTAGGCATTAAGACCACTATAGCCCAAAGGCTTACCCGAACCCTTCAAATACCCATAAAAAAATAGTAGTTTTCCTAAAGAATCCAGAAATAACCCGTTTTAAGCACGCTGTAGGCTCTGAAATCAATTATCTAAAAAATCGATCATAAATATCAAATTTATTCATTAGACAAATAAACAACTGAGGTTCAAAATTCATCCAGTTGCAGTAGTTACTAAAGAAATTGATTAACCAACACTAGGAGCACAGTATGTCCATTATTAATACCGCAGTTCAACCCTTCAAAACCGAAGCTTTCCACAATGGTAAGTTTGTAACTGTTACTGACGAATCCCTCAAGGGCCATTGGTCAGTTCTGATTTTCATGCCAGCAGCATTTACTTTTAACTGCCCAACAGAAATTGAAGATGCAGCCGAGAACTATGCTGAATTTCAAAAAATGGGTGCTGAGGTTTATATCGTAACAACCGACACTCATTTCTCACACAAAGTTTGGCACGAGACCTCTCCTGCTGTTGGAAAAGCAAAGTTCCCACTCGTTGGCGATCCAACACACACATTGACAAACGCTTTCGGTGTTCATATTCCTGAAGCTGGTTTGGCATTGCGTGGCACATTCATCATCAACCCAGAAGGCATCATCAAGACAGCGGAGATTCATTCAAATGAAATCGCTCGCGATGTTTCTGAAACATTGCGTAAGTTGAAGGCCGCTCAGTACACAGCAGCGCACCCAGGCGAAGTATGCCCAGCCAAATGGAAAGAAGGCGCAGCAACATTGACTCCATCTTTGGATCTCGTAGGCAAGATCTAAGTTAAATCAGTAATCAATAGACTCTCTTTAAGAGAGTCTATTGGAGAGGACCAGATCCTGCCCAATAGACTCACCTAAAAAATTCCTAAGGAAATCATCATGCTCGATACCAATATCAAATCCCAGTTAAAGGTATATTTTGAAAAGATCGTTAGCCCGATCGTTCTCGTGGCTAGCCTCGATGACAGCGACAGCTCTAAGCAGATGCTGGAGCTCTTAAATGAAGTGGCTGAGCAGTCTGACAAGATCAGCTTAAAAACTGACGGCAAGAGTGAGCATATTCCTAGCTTTACCGTTAGCAAGACTGATCAAGAGGCACGCATTACCTTTGCCGGCCTACCAATGGGTCACGAAATGACCTCTTTCATTTTGGCTATTTTGCAGGCCAGTGGCTACCCAGCCAAAGTTGAGCAAGAAGTGATTGATCGCATTACTAGATTGGATGGCAAGCTTAGCTTTCAGACCTTCATCTCTTTGTCATGCCACAACTGTCCTGACGTTGTACAGGCGCTGAACTTAATGGCAGCCCTCAATCCAAACGTTACCCATGAAATGGTTGATGGCGCCCTCTATCAAGGCTTGGTAGATCAATACCAAATCATGGCTGTTCCAACCGTGATTCTCAATGGTGAAGTATTTGGTCAAGGACGCATGAGCGTTGAAGAGATTGTTGCCAAATTAGATACCTCCACACCGAAAGAAGAGGCTGCGAAGCTTTCTGCTAAAGAGCCCTTTGACGTTTTAGTTATTGGCGGCGGGCCTGCTGGTGCTGCTGCTGCAATCTACGCGGCACGTAAAGGTATTCGCACTGGTATTGTGGCTGAACGTTTTGGCGGGCAAGTCATGGACACCATGGGTATTGAAAACTTCATTTCTGTAAAAGAAACTGAAGGGCCTAAATTAGTGCAAGCACTTGAGCAACATGTGAAGAGCTATGAAGTCGACATCATGAACTTACAGCGCGCCAATGCTTTGCGCAAAACGAATCATGGTCTTGAAGTGGAATTGGCTAATGGCGCAGTCCTCACTAGCAAGTCTGTAATCATCAGCACCGGCGCTCGCTGGAGAGAAATGAATGTTCCTGGCGAACAAGAATACCGCGGTAAAGGGGTTGCTTACTGCCCTCATTGTGATGGCCCTTTATTTAAAGGCAAGCGTGTTGCAGTGATTGGCGGCGGTAATTCCGGTGTTGAGGCTGCAATTGATTTAGCGGGGATCGTTAGTCACGTTACCTTAATTGAGTTTGATAGCAAATTGCGTGCTGATGCGGTGTTGCAAAAGAAGATGGCTAGCATGCCAAACGTAACCGTCATCATGAGCGCCCTCACCAAAGAAGTATTGGGTGCCAATGGCAAAGTCAATGGCTTGCGCTACCAAGACCGTACCAACAACACTGAGCACAATATTGAATTGGAAGGCATCTTTGTCCAAATCGGCTTGTTACCAAATACTGATTGGCTTAAAGGCAGCATTGATTTATCCAAGCACGGCGAAGTCATCGTCGATGCAAAAGGTGAAACCTCTTTGCCGGGAGTATTTGCAGCGGGAGACTGCACCACCGTTCCATACAAGCAAATCATTATTGCGATGGGTGAAGGTGCTAAAGCCTCGCTAGGAGCATTTGATTACCTCATTCGCTCATCGGTTACTGAGCCAGAAGACGCGGTTGCTGCGTAAGCAACAATTAATCTGCAGCAAAAAAAGGGAGTCTTTCGACTCCCTTTCTCGTTTAAAGCCCAATATGACTTATTCTGATTGACCTGATCTAGGTGCTTGCCATGGCCAGCGGCCATCAATCTCCAATGTCAAAGACCAACTCAAGAAACAACGAATTAATACAATGGCGCCCAGTACCGCCACACTGGTCAATGTTGGACTTATGGCTACCGTCCTAATCACATCACCCGCAACCAGGACTTCGAGCCCCAGAATAAGCGAGCGCACGATTTGTATGCGAAAGGTTTTATAAGCAATATCGGCCGTCTGCGTAATCAAGCCTTTTGCAAAACAGAAGAGGCCCCATAAAACACCGATGGACACCACGGCGACTCCAAGAGCATCCATCACATCGCTGACATCTCTAATAATTTCAATTTGATTCATATTTCGGTCTTTTGAGATTGAATGCCTACATATTAGCTTGTTTAGCACTAGCACTCGTTATAAATTACACTGTCTCACTATTGCTATATTAAATCCAAGGAAATCAGAATGAGCTTGATAGACAAATTACAGTGGCGCTATGCCACCAAGAAAATGGACCCCTCAAAGTCCGTACCGCAGGAAAAGGTAGAGCTAATACTGGAGGCCATTCGTTTGACTGCCAGCTCTAGTGGATTACAGCCGTATGAAGTGCTTGTGATTACTAATAAAGCTATTCGCGAGAAGATTAAAGCTATTTCATGGGACCAAACCCAGGTAGTAGATTCTTCTCACTTGCTCGTTTTTGCCGCCTGGGATACCTACACGGCAGACCGAATCAATCAATCATTTGATATGACTGAGAAGCTGCGTAACTTCAAAAGCGAAGCTGGTGACGTCTATCGCCAAAAGCTATTAAGTGGTTACACCGCAAGAGATGCTGAAACCAATTACACCCATGCTGCAAAGCAAGCATATATTGGACTTGGTACTGCCCTCATTGCGGCAGCCTACGAGCAGGTAGATTCCACGCCAATGGAAGGCTTTGATGCTGCAGCTCTCGATGAAATCCTCAACCTCAAAGAAAAAGGTTTGCGCAGCGTGGTCATGCTGCCGCTAGGATACAGAAAAGCAGACGAAGACTGGTTGCTTAACTTGAAAAAAGTCAGAAAGCCTAAGGAAGACTTTGTTACTTGGATTGAGTAATAAATAGAAGTATAGAAAAAGTAAAAGCCACCCAAGGGTGGCTTTTTTAACAGCAAAATTAACTATTCAGTTAATTAAGCAGCTTTGCGGCTTTTAGCAGCTGGCTTAGCAACAGCGTATTGACCTTGAATGTTTGCCAAAGCAGCATCAACACTCTTCTCAAAGTTAGCAAATGCGTCCGTTGCAGATGCGCGAACTTGGTCAAACTGTTGGAGTGAAGAATCAAATGCAGTTTTGAATGCAGAAACAAAAGCTTCAGAACCAGCAGGAGCTGTCTTAGTAGCTTCTTTAACAAACTTAACCAAATCAGCACGTGCGTCATCAATAGAAGCATCAACTACTTGAGCAACTTCTTTGTTACCGTTACGAACTACTTGGTTTACTTTAGCTTGGTAAGCAGCAGCATATTTAGCGGCTTCTTGAGCAGCTTCTGGCTGAGCTAATTTAGCTAATTGCTGTGGATCCTTGATTGCCAACAATTGTGAGCTTGTATCTTGAGCGGCAACTAAAGCATCTTTAGCAGCTGCTTGGTTGATTTCAGCTAATTCTTGAGCGCTTTCAACAGCAACTTGTGCCAAATGTTTAGCAGTTTCGATTGCTTTAGCTTGTGCAGAAGCGAGTTGGTCGTTTAATTGAGTTTGAAACATGATTTATCCTAACTTAAAGTAAATGAGGGTTTTTTATTGCGATGCACCATTTTAAGATCGCCATTTTCCAAAAGCAAGATATTTTTGTTGCAAAGCAACATATATTTTCTAAAACCCCATTTCAAGCCTTTAAATGAGGTTTATTGGGCAATTAAATTCTAATTTTCCCATATAGTTTTTAGGGGAATTAACTAGAAACTTCCAAAAATCATTAGCAATAAAGGGTTAGGCGCCCCTACTTTACCCAGGTAGTAAATTCCTCTGCACTGACTCTGGGAGTGTGAAAACTGTTCACTAAGGCGTTTTTGTCGGCATATCCTAGTGCCATACCGCACACAAGCATCTCATTCTCTTTCGCACCAACACAAGGCAGGATGATCTTTGCGTAATCATTCCAAGCGGCTTGTGGGCAGGTATCCAAACCCTCACCTCTGGCAGCAACCATCATATTTTGCAAGAACATTCCATAGTCAAGCATCGAGCCTCTACCAAGCTCCTTATCGATAGTGAAGAAGATGCAAACTGGCGCACCAAATGCCTCAAAGTTTTTTCGATGCTGAGCATGCATCTTGTCTTTATCGCCTTTAGTAATCCCTAATAAACCATACAAGCCCCAACCGTTTTCACGACGTCTATCTATGTAAGGGCTAAACCATTTGGTGGGGTAATAGTCGTATGCAGATTGATATTCTTTCGCCAACTCGGGATTAAGTGCAATGTCATCATAAGCAGCGCATACCTTTTTGCATAAATTATCAAGTGCCTCACCCTCTACAACATAGGCCTTCCAAGGTTGTGTATTGGTACCTGAGGGTGCTCGCGCAGAGATATCGAGCAGCTTGAGGATGATCTCTTTTGAGACGGCTTCTTTTGTAAAAGCTCTTACCGACATACGTGAGGTAATTGCCTCGGCAGCAGTTAATGTCTTCATCAAGATTCCTTAACTTTATTTAGCTTTAGCGCTACTAGCTCTTGCCTTATGTAGCTTACGATAGCTATCGATCAAACGATGGTGCCTATCTAGCCCCTCTAACTTCATACTCGTTGGCGTTAAACCGCAGAAACGAACGCTGCCATCGATTGAACCCAAAACGGCATCCATCCTAGCATCACCATACATACGGCGGAAGTTCGATTCATAGTCTGACATCTCTAATTCATCATCTAGGTGAACTTCAAGGGCAGCATCTAGGGCTTGGTAAAACAATTTACGCTCTACTGTATTGTCGTTGAACTGAAGAAAGGCACCCACTAGCTCATGTGCTTCCTCAAATTGCTTTAAAACAAGATGAATCAACAGCTTTAGCTCGAGAACAGTAAGTTGACCCCAAACGGTATTCTCATCAAACTCAATGCCAATTAATGTGGCGATATCGCCATACTCATCTAGCTCGTTATTTTCCAAACGATCCAGAAGTGCAGATAAACTAGCATCGTCTAGTTGGGATAAATTGAGAACATCCTTGCGGAACAGCAAAGACTTATTAGTGTTGTCCCAAATCAAATCTTCAATTGGGTAGATCTCAGAGTAGCCAGGCACTAAGATTCGACAAGCTGTTGCGCCCAGTTGATCATAGACAGCTACATAAGCCTCTTTGCCAATCTCTTTCAGAATACCGAACAGAGTTTGTGCCTCTTTAGCATTCGAATCCTCACCCCTGCTAGAGAAGTCCCACTCTACAAATTCATAATCTGATTTGGCGCTGAAGAAGCGCCAAGACACAATGCCACTGGAATCAATGAAGTGCTCCACAAAGTTGTTGGGCTCAGTCACAGCCTCGCTGGCAAAGGTAGGTGGGGGCAAATCATTCAGGCCTTCTAAGCTACGGCCCTGCAATAACTCAGTCAAACTTCTCTCTAAGGCAACTTCAAGACTTGGATGTGCGCCAAATGAGGCAAAGACACCACCTGTTCTTGGGTTCATTAAGGTGACGCACATGACTGGATAGATGCCGCCGAGTGATGCATCTTTAACCAATACCGGGAAACCCTGCTCCTCTAGACTCTGAATACCAGCCAGAATGCCGGGATACTTCGCGAGCACTTCCTGCGGTACATCCGGTAATGCAATTTCGCCTTCCAGAATTTCACGCTTTACTGCTCGCTCAAAAATCTCTGACAAGCACTGTACCTGGGCTTCGGCTAAGGTATTACCAGCACTCATACCATTACTGACGAATAAATTTTCAATCAGGTTGGATGGAAAATATACAGTCTCGCCGTCGGATTGCCGCACGTACGGCAATGAACAGATGCCGCGCTCTACATTACCGGAATTGGTGTCCACTAGATGTGAAGCTTTTAGCTCTCCATCTGGGTTATAAATGTTTTGACAGTATTCATCTAGAATTTCAGTGGGCAATGCATCTTTTTTGCCAGGCTTGAACCAACGCTCATTGGGGTAATGCACAAACTCTGCATTAGCAATATCCTCGCCCCAATATGCACCTGCATAAAAATGGTTATTGCTCAAGCGCTCGATATATTCGCCCAGAGCAGAAGCTAAAGCGCTTTCTTTGGTTGCGCCTTTACCATTGGTAAAGCACATCGGGGAATGCGCATCACGTATATGTAATGACCATACATTGGGAATCAGATTGCGCCACGAAGCGATTTCGATCTTAATACCAAGATTAGCCAAAAGACCCGACATATTGGCAATCGTTTCCTCCAGGGGCAGATCTTTACCCAGAATATGGGTGCTAGCACTAACGTCAGGCTTTAAGGTCAATAGACTCTGCGCATCAGCATCAAGATTAGCAACCTGCTCAATAACAAAATCGAGGCCTTCCTGCACCACCTTCTTAACCGTACAACGCTCAATTGAGCGCAGAATACCTTGTCGATCAGTTGCTGAAATATCGGTCGGCAACTCAACTTGAATTTTAAAGATTTGTTTGTAGCGGTTTTCTGGGTCGACAATATTGTTTTGTGAGAGCCGAATATTCTCGGTAGAAATATTCCGAGTTTCGCAATACAGCTTTACAAAGTAAGCTGCGCATAAAGCAGATGAGGCTAAGAAGTAATCAAACGGCCCTGGGGCAGAACCATCGCCCTTATATCGAATTGGCTGGTCAGCAATGACCGTAAAGTCATCAAACTTTGCCTCTAGACGAAGCTTATCGAGAAAATTGACTTTAATTTCCATGGGGATGATTCCAAAATAGTGCGAAAGATGACATGAGCGCTATTATCTCCCGCAACACCATTACCGTCACCGCATCAGTCGAGTAGATGACCAGTCTTTACAAAGATAGTGCAGCCTTCTTTGCTAAAAGGCTGATGAAGACTCATATGAGGGCTTCTGATCCAGGAACCAGCAGGATAGCGCCCATGCTCATCCTCAAATACGCCTTCAACCACAAAGATTTCCTCACCGCCGTAATGTTTATGGGGATTGAAATAGGTCTGAGGAGCCCACCGAACTAAAGTAGATCCGCTGCCTTGTTGCATTAGTGGCATTACATTAAGACCTGGAACCATACCCTGGTACCAAGGAGCAGTTTTGGTATTAATGACCTCTCGCTCCACTTGATCTGGACCCAGATGTCGTAGCTTCACAAACAGAGTGCAGCCAGTTTGACTAAATGGCGCATGAGAGGATCCGGGGGGATTCATGAGATAGGTGCCGGCAGGGTAGTCTCCTGTCTCATCACTAAAGACACCATCTAAAACCAAAATCTCCTCACCAAATTCATGGGCGTGAGTGTTAAATTGGGCTCCTGGTTGATAGCGCACGATAGAGGTTGCCTTTGCTACTTCATCACCGATACGATCGAGCATGCGACGCTCAACCCCAGGCTCGGGACTAGGAACCCATGGTAAGTCATGGTGGTTTACAACAACTTTCTTGCTGTAATCAGAATTAATATTCACTTAGGACATTTCATATATACAAACATAGCTAAGCATAGCAAGCAAATAGAGTTGATGCTGAATAGGCCCTCAAATCAGAGCTCTATCACTTTATTTTTATAAGCTCCAGCCAGGGCTTTTTTCAATATCTTATAGATATCGAGATCAAAATCACCTTCTCCAAACTCAGCCAATTCATGAAGTTCATCGTGATTGATAGCGGTACCCAGGTAACACCACCTATCTACCACGATCATCTCATCACCCTCTTTAATGGCAATAGCTCCGGAATAAGGCCATACCTGCACCTTGAATAAGTCCATTACCGTCCTCAATTGCAGATTGTGCATGGCAACCGGTTTGAGATTGAGACAAGCTCCCTCACATTGCTTCACCTGATACCCAAAACAAGATTTGCCGTCCAATCTTTTTTCAAGCCCTAATAGCGCTTCACATAAGTGATGTTTTTTTGCAATCGCTTTTAAGTAAGAGTGCGCCTCTCGCTTGCTATAAAACAAACCGTATAAGTTCTCTTGCAAGCCGGGGGCAAGATGATGGTGTGTAACCAGCTGGGGAACAAGGACTCCAGATGCATCTTCCTCCAAACGCCATGCGCATAAATCCTTAGATTTACGAAGCTTGATATTCATTACAGGCATGCGCTCTTTGATTAATTTGGATTCAAGAATTAAGGCGCCCAACTCACCACTAGTCTCAATCCAATCAATGTCGCGAACTTGCAACGAAAGCTTCATTTCCTTACGCTGTGTTAATGCCCCCTGAAAATGTCCCATCACCCTACTGCGTAACGAGATACTTTTACCAATATAGAGTGGGATCTTGTTATCCCCATAAAAGATATAACAACCTGGGCCATCCGGAATTAAATCTACTGCATGCTGATCAATGTTTGGAGGAAGACTAGGGTTGCCAATCAGCTGGTTAATTGCCTGATTTAATTTATCAAACCCAAATTGGGATTCGCACACTCGCCAAAACTGAAGCAGTAGATCTGCATCGCCAAGTGCACGGTGCCTAGCACCCACTTTCAGGCCGTGGGCACTAATAAGAGTATCGAGATTATGGCGAGGCTGCTCTGGAAACAACAATCTGGAGAGTTTTACTGTACATAAAACTTTTGGCTTAAAGTCAATTCCGATTCTTTTAAAGGAGGCTTTGATAAACCCATAATCAAATCTAGCATTGTGAGCAACAAATATTTTTCCCTGAAGCTCTTTTGCCAACTCCTTAGCGATCTCAGAAAAACATGGTTGAGACTCGACCATGGATGGGACTATGCCCGTCAGTTTTTGAATGTTTTGTGGAATAAAGACCTGGGGGTTAATTAACCTTTCCCATACATGAATCTCATGACTTGCCAGGGTTTTAATCCCTATCTCTGTAATTCGATCACGCTCAAAATTCGACCCCGTGGTTTCAATATCAACAAATGCTAAATCAGGGTATGAGTGCGGCTTAACGTCCACGCTAGAGGTCTTGGATTTATTTAGTTTGTAGAGGTATCTCTATTCAAATATTCAGCAAAGCTAAAGATTGAGTTAGGACCGCGAGGGATATTCTCCACTTGTTTAAAGGGAGTTTTAACTGCCCTCTGAACTTCCCTCTTTTGCTTCTTTTCTCGCCCAGCATTCATTAAAGGGTCAACCGGCAAATAAGGCTTTCGCTCAGGGGCCGCTTGAACTTCACTAAACCGTGGAATGTAATCTTTGATTGCAGTAGCCAAAGTAACATTTGAAATACAACTCATCATGTAAGTCTCAAGTGATTGATAAAGCTCTTTAGCAATATCCGCTACTTCAACTTTTTTCTTCTTAATCTGATTCATCGCCAAAACAATATCTTTAATGGTGATAATTCGAGGATCCTTTGAAAGCTGATATCCACCAGATCGGCCTTTGATGCCAATCACAAGTCCTGACTCCCTAAGTGGGCGTAGCAACAACTCAAGACGACTAATCGATATATGCTGCCTTTTTGAAATCTCTGGGACAGTTACAAGTTGTCCATTGACAGAATGACTTGCAATATCAACCAAAGTGTTGAGTGCTGACTTAACTGCTTTTGTGACTTCCATGGTTTTTTGGATATAAAAATGTTATTAAGGCTAGTATGAAACTGATTCCAAACTTGTGCTGCAGCACATTCATTAACCCTATTTCATTTATGGTTGAAGTTATCGGTCTTAAGAATTCTTCTCAAGGGATGGGTACAGTGTCGTACATAGCAATACAGCATTTTTCTCGTTACTTTGATCACCCTAGATGGGCTCTAACGGCAGCAATCAAAGGCAACTGTTGCTCCCGCCTTAAAAACTGTCCTAACTCGACTCGTAAATGAGATTGGCTGATGTGGAATACCTTTGACTCCTCGGTTGGCAAGTCTATTTTTGCCCACTGAGTATTAAATTCATGAACAGTTTCCTTGTAGCCGATAAATTTTTTGACTATTAAGCGCTTGCCTTCAATTTCAATGGTTTCAGAATCGAGGGCATGCCGGCAATAGATTAAAAATCCAAGTGTTACCGCACTTAACTCTAGGGCGGTAAAAATGGGTATAACCCATACCCCTGCCAAAAAGAAGCCTGCTGCAACGATCAGCGAAAGACAGACCAAAACAATATAAAACTGTAGTAGCTGCTTTGGCGTCAGCGCACAATTTCTTCGCATTTGCCAACGCTTCATTCTCAATATACCTATTAGATGATTAGCTAAAAAGGGTTAATGAATTTTTTTACGCTCTTGCTCTTTGGCTAGCTGATCAGCGCTTCTTTGCTGAAAATCAACCATGGTGTGATAACCCATTTGATAACAAGGGCAATGCTTACCCAGAATCCAACGAGCGAGTTTGATGCGAAGTTTTTGTAACATGGATGCCTCCTAGTGGCGTTGCTTTATTTTGACTCGGAATTACTCTGATCTACTTGCCTGCCGATGTCAGGCGCCAGATCTTTTGACTTGTTCAAGGTAAGGCTTGGGGCAGCCATTTTTTCCCCATCCCAAACTTGTCCACACCAGCACTCGCCAACATCATTAATGATGCAAACACCGGAGCCGCAGCATCGCTTATCTGGGGCTTTCATGGGTATGCCTTCTCTAGAAATTGAAATTAAGACTATTCTAGGGTTTTTAGAGAATTAGTGCTTACCACTCGCCAGCAATGATGCAAAGTTCGTTATTTGAAACTAACCCCGCCGATTGCACCCTAAACCTGCTACCAAAGGATGGATGTGCTCATTACTATTCCGGCATCTTTTCTGAGCAGAAGACCACGCAATTAATGAATCAGCTGAAAGAGTCTCTTGCTTGGGAATCTGATCGACTGGTGATGTTTGGCAAAACGATCACTACTCGCCGGCAAGTTTCTTGGGTGGGAGAGCCCTCTTGCTCCTACACCTACTCTGGGATAACAAAGAGTCCTCAAGCATGGACGCCCGAACTATTAATGATAAAAGCTAGGCTAGAAGAAATATCTCAATCTGAATTTAACTCTTGCCTACTCAATTTTTACCATGATGGTGATGACGGTATGGGATGGCATAGCGATAATGAGAAAGAGCTTGATGCATCGTCCCCTATTGCATCACTGAGCCTTGGTGCCAAGCGCAAGTTCGCCTTTAGACACAAGCTGGATAAAACAACTATCTCAGTTTTCCTAGAAAATGGTAGCGCATTAATGATGCATGCACCCACTCAAGAATTTTGGCATCATGCCTTATTGAAAACGAAAACAATAGCTGAACCCCGCATTAACCTAACATTCAGAAAAATAATTAATACTTAGCGATGAGCTTACTTCCAAAACCATTTAGCGCACTTGTCATTGGAGCATCGGGGACTATTGGCTCCCATTTTGTAAAACTACTGCAGAATCATCCATCTTGCTCCAGGGTAATTGGCATACATCGTAACTCCGCTCATGCAATTGATTACCATCATCCACAGACTATTGAAACTTCTGCAAGAAGTCTGGCTAAGTTAGGGCCATTTCAATTGATCATCAACACTATTGGTGTATTACATTCAGAAGAATGGATGCCTGAAAAGAAATTGGATGATTTAAATGCAACTCAATTGGCTGAGATGTTCAATACAAACACTATTGGTCCAGCCCTAACAATCAAGCATTTCTCAAAACTCTTGGACCCAAAGCATGGAGTTATGGCAACCCTCTCTGCTAAGGTGGGCAGCATTGAAGATAATCGACTGGGTGGTTGGTATAGCTATAGAGCTTCAAAAGCCGCGCTGAATATGATCATCAAAACAGCCTCTATCGAATTTGCAAGAACGAAGCCCAATATTGCTTTGATTGCCCTTCACCCCGGCACCGTGAACTCTGGATTGTCACAACCTTTTCGCGGCCAGCAAATCGGCAGGGATCCCCTAGAGGCGGTAAGTGACATGTTTAATGTCCTTGCAAATGTGAAGAAAGAAGATTCAGGCAGCTTTCTGACTTACTCAGGTGAAAAATTACCTTGGTAAAACCAAAGAGCTGTATGAGTAGATATCCGAAGAAAACCACTTTCTTACTCTTTAGTTTTGAAAGTCAAAATGCTTGGGAGCACTAATCCTAGCGTCTAGTTACTCCTAAATACTTCAGCAATATGCTTCTGTAGAATAAAGCTCATGAAACCAACGATCAAAATAGACTATGTATCTGATGTAGCCTGCCCTTGGTGTGCTGTCGGGCTAGGCAATCTCAATCAGGCAATTTCCCAGTTAAGTGATCGGGCTAATTTTGAGGTGCACTTTCATCCTTTTGAGCTCAATCCCAATATGCCTTTGGGTGGTCAAGATGCCATCGAGCATCTCACAGAAAAATATGGCTTAACAGTCGATCAGGTTAAATCTAATCAAGCCAATATTAGGGCTAAAGCGTTGGAAGCAGGATTTGAATTTCATCCAGAAGGTCGTAAAAGGGTGTACAACACATTTGATGCTCACCGTCTTTTATATTGGGCGGGAGAGGAGTTTGGACTAGAGAAGCAAGCAGTCCTCAAAAAGGAATTGCTCAATACTTACTTTTGCCTGGCAGTTAATTTAGATGATCAGAAAAATCTAATAGATGCAGTAACTCGTTCTGGCCTAAATAAGGAAAGGGCCAAAGGGATACTCCAGGGTAAAGAATTTTCTCAGGAAGTTCGGGATGAAGAAGCTACTTATACAAATGCAGGCATCAGCTCTGTACCCTCTATCATTCTTAACGATCAATATCTTTTACAGGGTGCTCAGCCTCCCGAGTCATTTATCAATGCATTTGAGCAGTTAATTCAAAAGACCTAAAAGACCAATCCCTACTATTTTGATTGGGCCAAACTTAGTTAAATAGGTATTAGCCGCCGTTCCTTAAGGCAATTACCCCATCCTTACTCTAAGCAAGGATTATGGCAGCCGACTGGTAACAGCCCAAAAGAGACTAAATTAAATCTCATACCAGCATTAGCAATTATTACCGAGCTCCGGCAATATGGCCATGAGAGTCTCGGGTATCAATGATGGTTTTAAACCCAGTGACCGAGTCAATAGTCTCACTATAGATGCCCTTGATAAGATTTATATTTACTGATTTCTCTGGGTTATATTGTGACTGCTGGACGAGGAACTGCTGCTGAGGTTGCTTACACGCTTTGTGTCACAGAAAGAAAAACGACTTAGGAATTTCTCCCTAAGTCGTCGATATTGCTGGTGGGCCCACCAGGACTTGAACCTGGGACCAAAGGATTATGAGAGCAGAGACCCATGATAGAGCCATATAAACAGTGGGTATGAGGGTGGTCAGCGTCGGCGTGTAAGCACTTGTGCGATAAAAAACACATCTCCCAATTAATCAAATTTAAAACGCTTTCGTAGGGTTGCATTACCACCAGCCGCGCGATTGGTCGAGCCACCATTGCCATTAATTATCAAACTAGTGTCTTTGGTTTGTACTTTACTGGCTGGAGTTGAGGAAGACAAAGCCTGGCTTTCATTGGCATCCCCTTCATTCTTGGAGGTACTATGAATCACGGTGTTATTTTTTTGAACAGGAAATACCCTTGCTTTATCCACATCCCCGATTTCATCATTTGCTGACGCAGCCCGTATGACTTGAAAAAAGAAAAAAGTAGCAACCTTAAATCTATTGATTTTCATGATTACGCTTTTTGATAACTGAAGGCTTGATTTAAAAACTTTTGATAATCTGTAGTAACAGCTAGGTCAACACCTCGATCCAGTCGTTCGGTACTCAGCCCAGGCCACTGCCCCATTACCCTACCGCCGGGAACATTACTTCCCATAATGAGTCCAAGAGATCCATGGCCATGATCAGTTCCGTTACTTCGATTACTGCGCAACCGTCTTCCAAACTCAGTCATTACCACCAATGTATAGGGTTGTTTTTTAGCTTCCATATCCTCAGAAAATGCCGCAAGACTTGTACTCAGATTTTTAATCTGTCCATTGAGCCTACTGGGCTGATTTTCATGCGTATCCCACCCTGACTGATCTACCCAAGCATACTGAAGACCTACGTTCGCATCTATTAATCTAGCAACAGATCGAAGCCCAACGCCTGGATCAGCATTCGGATAAGCAGTTTTCCCAGCGCTTTCATATGGGATCGGTTTATTAGATCCTTTGGTGAGGGTTTGATTAATGAAATCTAAATTACTCAGATGATCTTTCATCCAAGGCGTAGATACTGTGTTGGAGTCCGCATTACATAATGCACTGACAGCATTAAATCCTCCTACGCTATTTGGCAATGCAATCCCATTTTGAATATCTCGAACTGCAATCGCTCTATGGGCACCCTGCATCGACCTTGGAGAGTTATTGTTTCCAGCAAATAACGGAATTGCGTTCTTTTGAAATCGATCTTTCGCAATAATTTGCCTTGCCATCCACCCCAAATCATCAGGTAATGTATTTAGGGAATTTATACCGCGCTCCATAATTTCTTGAGCCTCAAAGTGCGATCGAGTCTCATCCATAATGCCTAATGCTGGCCATGCAATCAATTTTCTCTGGGCAAATAAATTGGCTAGAGGCGCCGCCTCCGGATGCCAAAATAAATTAGCACCTCCTGCTTCGACCCTACCGCCGCTTACTTCTAAAGAAAAACGCATCTCTGGTGGCCTTGCTGCCAAGAAATTTTCATCTTCGAGCGGCGACAAAATAGAGAGTCCATCAGCACCGCCTCGCAAAAATACGACTATAAAGGGATGCAACATCTGCGGGGGCACCAATATACCAGCAGACTTTTTTTGATCAAGCGAAAAAGCAATGTCACTAATACCAAATAGAGGGGTGGCTAAACCAATTTTTAGGAATGTGCGGCGATCAATATATTTCACATTCATATATTCTCCCCAGCGTAAAAATCAGGTTCAATTGCCTCGGTCTGAAATGACGGTGAACAAGCAAGATAGCCAACCATTTTTCTTGCCACTTTTGGATCACTGACCCGCTCAATTCCAGTTAATCCCTGTGAACGTATAAGTGCTTGCGATAACTCAGGTCTTGATTGACCAAACAATGGGGTTTCCCAACGCGATAAAAGTTGAGTGTAAGTAGGGCTAGAAGGAAGATTAGCAAAAGGATTCCATTCGCCAGTACCCCACCAATTTTCAGCAACTCCCTGAATCAGGGTGATCCTCTGTTTGAGGTATGCGGCAGATAGATTCCATTGCAAACCATCTGGCGGACCGTCAGGTGAAATCCAGCCATATAGAGCAGGCCCTGCGGACTCGACTTGAGGCATGATTTTTCCTTCAGAAAGATCAAATGGCAGGTTTACTGCATTTACGAAAGCGGCAACAAGTCGCATTGGCTTTCTTACTTTTTGACGACCTTCTTTGGGTATCGATGAAGCTAGCTTTGCAATGTGCCTAGAAAGAAGGCTTAATTGATTTGGCGCGTTTCGATGCTCGACAAATACCGCATGCGCACTTTGAATCATCTTTTCTGACGGCTCATCGCTAATCATACGCTTGATTAATTTTCGCATTAAATGCTGCGCGGTAGCGGAATGAAATGCACATAAGTCTAATACTTTTTTACCATCTTTCATCGGGCCACTATAGGGATCAAATTCATTTGCCAGAATTCTTTTCTGGTAGTTATCATGCCACGACTCTAGGTAAATAAATTGGCCCGTCTTTGGAAGACTTTGTCCGCCGCCAATACCAGTGCCATCCTCTACCGTCCAGCCAGTAAATGCCCGAGCAGCTTCATATACGTCTTGATCTATATAGCCCTTTGGCTTACCCTGTAACGCCCCGGGCACTTCTCGCCACTGAGCATACAAATTATTTAAATAAGAATGACGTCCTAAAGTGTGTAATTCAAACAATTCTCTTGCGTAATTCTCATTCGCACTTCCCGCGCGAGAACTTTTATTATTTAAGTAATACAGCATACAGGGATGGGTTGCGGTAGCTTCTAGAAATTTTCGAAAGTTGCTAAAAGCATTCTTCCGAATGACTTCATTCTCCCAATGCGGAAGAAATGCACCGACATTCTGCTCATATCCATAGACGGAGAAATGATCCCTCCAGAAACTAATCCACTCCTCTTCCCAATAACTTTTAGCTTGAATAGCCTTTATTAAAGTGGCGGCCAGCACTTCTTTTCTGGGGCGAGATCTTTCAGGTGGTGGTAATAATTCATCTTTGCCAGTGTACTGAAAGAGCTTTGGAATGCTGGCATTTAATAAGCTCAATGGTTTTAATTCATCAATTGCAGGATACTCTTTACCATCTCTAAATTTTCCCGCAGGGTACCGCTCTCTCAGTAGTACTTGATTGACATCAATATTCAACGTTGGCACCTTTTTAAACTGATGATTCAGTATTTAACAAAATAAATGAGGCAGGCACACAATAAATTTACACCAAATGAATTAAGTTTGGGGAATAAAAAGCGATGGCCAAATAAAAAATACCAACCCGAAGGTTGGTATTTTCATTTCTGGTGGGCCCACCAGGACTTGAACCTGGGACCAAAGGATTCCGGTTTGTGTTAGTTTCCTAACTCCCTGGACTATGCCTTCACCATATGCTTGCGCACTTAGGTGGGTGCCGTCTAGTCTCTACACCTTCAACAGCACTTTCATACTGAAGCTTGGCTCGGCGTTAGCTTGTGCAGCTTTTGGCTGAATTTAGCTTTCTCCGAATTTGACACCATCCCTTATGCAGTTTCCACGCATAAGGCACAACTTTCGCTATGAGTCCTCTGCTCTAACCAACTGAGCTATGGGCCCTAAAACTTTCATTTACTACACACCTTTTGAGGGGTGCTTTACTTCTTAAAACCACACTAAAACCGCATTTACTACACACCTCGGTTTTTACCTTGGTGTGTAAGCGGTGTGTAAGCAATTTTGACTACCTAATTCACCACTAACCTCTTGAATCTATTGAGGTCTTTGTTACAAGACCCCTTGGGCTTCTTTCTTATGAGTCCTCTGCTCTAACCAACTGAGCTATGGGCCCGTTAGTCTTGGATCAATCTTCTTCGAGGAAGGTCTTGAGTTTGTCGCTACGGCTTGGGTGACGCATTTTTCTCAGGGCCTTAGCTTCAATCTGACGGATACGCTCACGAGTCACGTCAAACTGTTTGCCGACTTCTTCGAGGGTGTGATCAGTGCTCATCTCAACACCAAAGCGCATACGCAATACTTTTGCTTCACGTGGTGTCAATGAATCCAGAACGTCTTTCACCACATCGCGCATAGAGTCATGTAATGCCGCTTCAGCTGGAGCCAATGTGTTGCCGTCTTCAATGAAATCACCTAAATGAGAATCTTCATCGTCACCAATTGGTGTCTCCATGGAGATAGGCTCTTTAGCAATCTTCATGATCTTACGAATCTTGTCTTCAGGAATCTCCATCTTCAGTGCCAAAGTTGCTGCATCTGGCTCATGACCAGTTTCTTGCAAGATCTGACGGCTGATACGGTTCATCTTGTTGATCGTCTCGATCATGTGAACAGGGATACGAATTGTACGGGCCTGGTCAGCGATAGAGCGAGTAATCGCCTGACGAATCCACCATGTTGCATAGGTAGAGAACTTATAACCACGACGGTATTCAAACTTATCTACCGCCTTCATCAAGCCAATGTTGCCTTCTTGAATCAAGTCCAAGAACTGCAGGCCACGGTTGGTGTATTTCTTAGCGATGGAGATTACCAAACGTAAGTTGGCTACTGTCATCTCACGTTTCGCTTCACGGGCACGCTTCTCGCCAGCGATCATCTGCTTGTTTACTTCTTTTAATTCTGGAAGTGGAATAACAACATTCTTCTGAATATCAATCAACTTTTGCTGAAGTTCTTGGATGGCCGGAACGTTACGCTCCAAGAGCGCGCTGTAAGGCTTGTTCTCTTTGAGCAACTTCTCAGTCCAAGTCAAATTCATAGACATCTTAGGGAAGTCTTTTAATACTTCACTACGATTGACGCCGACTTTGTCTACCAACAAGCTAACGATGCCACGCTCAAGTTTCCATACTTGGTCTACTTGTGAGCGCATGGTGTCGCATAACTTCTCGACGCTCTTCGCTGTCAAACGGAAACCAAGTAACTCAGCGCGAATTGCTTCTTGTGCCTTCAGATACGCAGGGCAGTTATAACCATCCTTATCAAACGCACGGCGCATCTTGTCGGCTTGTGTGCGTACGATTGCAAACTTCTCTAAAGAAATCTGCTTCAACTCTTCTAATTGCTTAGCGTTAGCCGTTGCAGCGCCACCACCGCCACCGCCGCCTTCATCTTCACCACCGTCGTCTTCACCCTCTTCGGCATCCGGATCAACTTCTGGCTCTTCAGGTCCAAGCTTAATATCTTCTGCGTTAGGATCAACTAGACCATCAACAAACTGGTCAATCTCCATCTCGCCACTAGCGATCTTGTCAACGTTGCTCATAATCTCAGCAATCGTTACTGGGCAAGCAGCCAAAGCCATCACCATATCTTTGAGGCCGGCCTCAATCTTCTTCGCAATGACGATCTCGCCTTCGCGAGTCAGCAAATCAACTGTACCCATCTCACGCATGTACATACGTACTGGATCGGTAGTGCGTCCAAATTCTGAATCTACTGTAGATAAAGCAGCTTCAGCCTTTTCTTCAGCCTCTTCTTCGGAAGCTGCAGCTTCTGTGTTGTCAGACAGAATTAAGGTTTCAGCATCAGGTGCTTGTTCGTAAACAGTAATGCCGATGTCGTTGAGCAAGCTAATCAAGGTTTCTAATGCGTCCGCATCAGACAACTCGTCAGACATCACGTCATTCATCTCACCATGGGTTAAATAGCCCTTGGACATACCCATCTTGATCAAGGTCTTCAAGCGTGCACGACGTAATTCTTGCTGCTCTTCAGTACCCAACTGCTGTGCTGCGAATTCTTTTAAAAGCGCCTTCTCTTTAGCCTTACGCTCACGCGCTTTTTGACGATCCGTTAATACTGGCTCTGCATTTTCCGCAGGGGCATCCGCCTTTGCTTTACGGCCACGCTTCTTTTCATCTTCAGCTACTGGCGCCTCAACTTCAGCAACCTTGGCTTTTTTATCTTTGGTTTCTTTTACTTCTTTAATTGGTTCAGCCTTAGGTGCAGGTGCAGCTTTACCTTTTTTTAGCGGCTCAACTTTGACTTCTGCTTTTGCTGCTTTTACAGGGGCTTTGGCAACTGGCTTAGCAGGTACTTTTGCCGCTGGCTTTGCAACTGCTTTTGTTGGTTTTGCTGGTGCTTTAGCCGCAACCTTAGGTGCTGGCTTTGAGACAGCCTTCACTGGCTTAACTGGTGCTTTAGCTTTTGGGGCTGGCTTAGCTGGAGCTTTCGCTTTCGGCGCTGGTTTAGCAGCAACTTTTACTGGCTTAGCAGGAGCTTTCGCTTTTGGGGCCGGCTTAGCTGGTGCCTTTGCTTTAGAAACTGGTTTGGCTGCAGCCTTTACTGGCTTAGCTGGAGCTTTTGCTTTAGCCGCTGGTTTTGCAGCAGCTTTTACTGGTTTAGCTGGAGCTTTCGCTTTTGGAGCTGGTTTTTTGGTCTTGGTATTCGGCATTTATTAGCACTTACTCACATTACTGTTATTGATATCGACTGATGAAACACAGCCCCGTAGTAATTCACTTACCCACTTACCCCAAATTTCATCAAAATAAAGCGCAAGTGGCTGAATTAAATCGGTTTTTTCTTGGGAACAGAGGATTATAGTCGATTGCGACTTTTTTACCCCCGCATCACCTAAAAATATGGGGTAATTTTGAGAGTTTTCTAGGGGTGTTTCAGTAAATTCTTAGGAGAATTTCAGCTTTTCGCCCAATTCCCGATAACGGGCCTTGTCTTGCTCGGAAGCGGTGCTTCCAGAGATCTTTTGGGCGATTTCAGTCATTTCTTGCTTGAGATGGGTTAATTCCAGCTTTTTGAATGCCCCCTCAAGATCGGCGGCTGCACCCTCTAACTCCAAATCAGAACCCATTACCCGATTTCTCAGGACCTCATACAGAGGAGCCAACTCACTATGAGAGAGTTGATCTTGGAACATGGCAAATGCGCCGGCACCAGCGATCGCTGGTTTATTACCTTCGCCCGGAATCAGCTCAACCAAGTCACACTGTGACAATAGATCTTGCATCAAAGCATGGGCCTTTACAGATCTTTGCTCTGCCGCCTTCAATGCAAGCGCGCGCTTGTTCGAATCCAAAGCTTTACCTAAATGCGGAAACTGAATAATCACTCGCAGCATTTGCTCCGCTAAATCCGTTGGCGCTTTGGGTGGCTCGATATTTTGAGTGGCAACCCGTTTTGCGGAACCTTTGGATGCTTGCCAAGGCGCACCTTGACGATTGCCATTACTTGCGTAGGTATTTGAATTATTTTGATTACCTTGGCCGCCTTGCGTTCTTGCTTGCATTGGTTGATACGTAGTTTGACGAACCGGTGCAGGCGCTACTGTTAAACCACAAAATGCTTCTAGTTCCGCAGGGGTGGTATTGGTACGAATCGCGAGCTCACGCAAAATTTGCGTACGCAAAGCAATGGGAGGCATCGACAGTAAAAGCGGCTTAGCGGCATGATGGGTATAGGCTCGACCTTCTGGGGTAGTTTGCTCGTGACCCTCACTAACAACCTTAAAGAAGAAGCTAGAGATAGACATCGCCTCTTTAATCACCTTCTCAAAAGCGGGTGCACCATAAGCACGAACATAGCTATCAGGGTCATGCTCTGTCGGTAAGAATAAGAAACGAATTTCTTTATCGTCTGACATGAGTGGCAAACATGCTTCAAGTGCACGCTGTGCAGCACGTTGACCAGCGGAGTCACCGTCAAATGAGAAAACTACTTTATCGGTTTGTCTAAGCAGCATGCGCACATGGTTTGCAGTACAAGCCGTGCCTAGAGTAGCAACCGCATTAGGGAATCCCAATTGCGCTAAGGCAACAACATCCATATAACCTTCGCACACCAAAACATATTCCTGGGCACGAATCGCTTGTCTTGCCTCAAACAAACCGTAGAGCGTATTACCTTTTGAGAACAATGGAGTCTCAGGAGAATTTAAATACTTAGGTTCACCTTGATCCAAAATCCGTCCACCAAAACCAATGGTTTGACCTTTGGGATTGCGAATAGGAAACATAATACGGTCACGGAAACGGTCGTAGCGCTTTACATTTGCACCTTCAGACTGCTCACCCTGAATCAGTAAGCCGCCCTCGAGCAAGGTCTTGGCAACTTCATCATTAGAGTAGGTGCCAAATACTGCTTCAAGACCTTGCCAGCCGTCAGGCGCATAACCTAAGGCATAACGCTTAGCAATCTCACCGGTAAGTCCGCGGCCCTTTAAATACTCGACCGCCCTGGTATTGCCTTTGAGTTGTTGGCGATACCAATCTGCAGCAGTGCTCATCACCTCACTCAATGCCATTGCTTGCTGCTGTCTCGCTACATCATTTGCAGTGCGCTCTTCACGAGGCACATCCAAGCCTGCGGAACGCGCAAGATCTTCAATAGCATCCACATATCCAAGTCCGGAATACTCCATTAAGAAACTAATGGCAGAGCCATGGGCGCCGCAACCAAAGCAGTGATAAAACTGTTTAGTAGGCGATACCGAAAATGAGGGAGACTTCTCTGAATGAAACGGGCACAAACCCTGAAAGTTCGCACCCGCTTTTTTTAACTTAACGTGCTGCCCAACCACATCAACGATATCAACCCGATTTAAAAGATCGGCAATGAAGGATTGTGGGATGAGCGCCATGTAGCCAGTATGAAAGGATTTTGCTTTCTTAGCTAGCCACTGAAATTACTTACTTCGCCAATGCGGCTTTTACCAAGCCAGATACTTTACCCATATCTGCCTTGCCAGCCAATTGACCCTTAAGTACACCAATGACCTTACCCATATCCTGTGGGCCTGCAGCGCCAGTCGAAGCAACGGCAGCAGCTACTGCAGCCTCTACTTCAGCATCGGATAACTGCGCAGGCAAGTAGGTTTGCAAAATCACCATCTCAGCAGCTTCAATCGCCACTAAATCGGCGCGATTAGCTTTTTCAAACTGAGAGATCGAATCTTTACGTTGCTTAATCATTTTTTCAACAGTCGCAATTACGCCAGCATCGTCAACCACAATACGCTCATCAACTTCGCGTTGCTTAATCGCCGCCAACAAAAGACGAATCGCTCCAAGGCGCTCAACTTCTTTAGCGCGCATAGCGTTTTTCATATCTTCGGTGATTTGATCTTTTAGACTCATGGCTTTATTCCTGATGTTGAATATAAAACGTCGAACATTTAATAATGGTGATTAAAAAGCAAAAACCCGCTGCGTTTCACCGTCAGCGGGTTTCAAAGCCTCTCGGTGAGGAGAGCTTTTAAATTCTATTAGTAAAGCTTCTTAGGCAACATTTGGCTGCGAATACGCTTGTAATGGCGCTTAGCAGCTGCGGCCTTCTTACGCTTACGTTCAGCCGTTGGCTTCTCGTAGAACTCGCGTGCTCGCAAGTCTGTCAAAAGGCCATTCTTTTCAATGGTGCGCTTAAAACGGCGCAATGCCACTTCAAATGGTTCGTTTTCGCGGAGGCGGACTGTAGTCATACTTATTTAACTCGTATATGCTCGATAGATATCGAAAAATTAACTGAATTGCGATTCTAGCACGGCTAAGTAAAAAAATGATTGTTTTAGGAATAGAAACTTCTTGTGACGAGACCGGGGTGGCTTTATACAACACCACGCCTTGGGAAGACGGTAAACCGGCCTTCCAGGGCATATTGGGCCAGGGCTTGCACTCCCAGATCGCCATGCACCGGGACTATGGGGGCGTTGTCCCCGAATTAGCCTCCCGCGACCACATTCGTCGTGTTTTACCGCTCTTAGACCAGTCCTTAGCCCAATCTGGCCTCAAATTGGCCGATATTGATGCCGTGGCATTTACTCAGGGGCCCGGATTGGCTGGCGCCCTCCTAGTTGGAAGCGCTTTTGCTAAATCCCTAGCCCAAGGCCTTAATTTACCGTCTATAGGGGTACATCACCTCGAAGGACACCTTCTTTCCCCGCTTTTGGGTCAAACAGCACCTCAATTTCCCTTTATTGCCCTACTGGTATCTGGTGGCCACACGCAACTCATGAAGGTCTCTGGGATTGGTCAATACGAACTGCTTGGCGAAACCTTGGATGACGCGGCAGGAGAGGCATTTGATAAGACGGCTAAATTACTCGGCTTGGATTACCCCGGTGGCGCAGCTATTTCTAAATTGGCAGAGCAAGGTCGCCCAGGCATTTTTGATTTACCAAAACCCATGCTGCACTCTGGCGATTTAGATTTTTCTTTCTCGGGATTAAAGACGGCCGTCCTCAATCAAGTGAAAAAGTTTGCAGAAAAAAATATTGCGAATCCTTCGGAGGTCGCACAATTTCATGCGGATCTTGCCAGAAGCTTTGTTGACTCGATCGTAGCGGTTCTTGTCAGTAAGTCAGAAAAAGCGCTCAAGCAAACGGGTTGTAAACATTTAGTGCTCGCAGGTGGCGTTGGTGCCAATTTGCAACTACGTGCTGCGCTCAATGACAAAGCAAAACGCAATGGCTTTGAAGTACATTACCCACCGCTTGAACTCTGCACCGATAACGGCGTGATGATTGCTTTTGCTGGAGCGCTACGCATGATCGAAAAAAATAATGGCTCCACAACATCTGGAGCCTTTGATATCAAACCCCGCTGGGATTTGCAAAGCAATAATCTGAAATAGACTGATTGCTTGTTATTTCTGATGACTGATTCTGGCGAATGCGCTGTGGTTGTGGATAGATTCAAAGTTCTCAGCCTCCACCACAAAAGAGCGAATACGCTGATCTGCCTTGAGATTGCCGGCCACATCACGCACTAAGTCTTCGACGAACTTTGGGTTGCTATAAGAATGTTCGGTAACCCACTTCTCATCAGGACGTTTCAGCAATCCCCATAACTCACTAGAAGCTTCACTTTCAGCAGCGGCAACTAAATCTTCCACCGTCATCTGCGTCTCGGAATCCAATACCACCGTCATAGTGACGTGTGAACGTTGATTATGCGCACCGAACTCAGAAATCTCTTTTGAGCAAGGGCACAAACTCATTACTGGAACTTGTGCACGCAAACCCAATTCAACGTCAGCAGCGCTCGTTGAATTTTGCTTCCCTGTTGCCATCCACGTGACTTCGTAATCCATCAAGCTTTCTACACCAGAAACCGGTGCCGCTTTTTTAACGAAGTGCGTATAAGTAAATTGCACGTGGCCTTCTTTAGCATCGAGCAAAGGCAACATATCGCGTACTAAGGCAACAATGGTCGCACTATCCACAGCCGCATCTTGTTTTTGGAGAAGCGCCATGAATCGAGACATGTGCGTACCCTTTATATGGGCGGGCAATGCCACATCCATCTCAAAAGTTCCAACCGATGGAAAGTTACCTGTCTTGCTACGAATGGTCAGTGGATGACGTACGCCACGAATACCAACTTGCTCAATAGGCAGTGCGCGCTCATCCAAAGTGGATTGCACGTCAGGCATTGCGCTGGCTTTCAGAAACGCGGGATTCAAGTCATTCATGGCTCTATTTTCAGGCAAAACGGGCTTATTTGCCTACAAGCGCTGAATTTACAGTCAAAATTGCTGGAAAACGCTGTTTGATGGAATTGGCAACACCCTCAACGTCCAAGCCGCACTTGGTCATCAGCAGGCTGTAGTCACCATGCTCGATAAATTGATCAGGAAGACCTAATTGCAGGAGGGGTTTATGAATACCGAGATTCGAGAGTGCCTCTAAACAAGCGCTGCCTGCACCGCCGGCAATAGCCCCATCCTCAATCGTCACAAAATAATCATGATCGGCTGCTAACGATTGGATGAGGTCCACATCGAGCGGCTTCACAAAGCGCATATTGGCCACCGTTGCATTAATCCCTTCGGCCACTTCGAGCGCCGGGTAGAGCAAAGTGCCAAACGCTAATATCGCCACGCGCTGACCAGCAGGTGCAGTGGATTTGCGACGAATCTCACCCTTACCGAATGGCAAAGTACGCAATTCTTTAGACGGAATAGCGCCAACACCTGCGCCACGCGGGTAGCGAACTGCGCTTGGATGCGGCTGATGAAAAGCTGTAGTTAATAAGTCGCGGCATTCAGATTCATCAGCCGGTGTCATTACCAGCATGTTCGGAATACAACGCAAGAATGGAATGTCATAAGCGCCAGCATGGGTGGCGCCATCAGCACCAACGAGACCAGCACGATCTAATGCAAACAATACTGGTAAGTCTTGTATCGCCACATCATGAATCAGTTGGTCATACGCGCGCTGCAAGAAGGTAGAGTAAATCGCTACCACTGGCTTCATTCCTTCACATGCCATACCGGCTGCAAAAGTGACCGCGTGCTGCTCAGCAATACCTACGTCGTAGTAACGCTTAGGGAAACTCTTCTCAAACTCTACTAAGCCGGAACCTTCTCGCATTGCTGGAGTAATGCCAACCAATAAAGGATCTGCGTGCGCCATGTCGCACAACCACTCACCAAATACTTGAGTGAAAGTTTTTTTGCTAGCAGCTGTTTTTTTGACACCCTCTTCAGGGTTAAATTTACTGGGACCGTGATACAGCACAGGATCTGCTTCAGCCAACTCATAACCCTGACCTTTTTTAGTCACTACATGCAAGAACTGCGGACCACGGCCTTCTAAAGCTAAGCGACGCACGTTCTGCAGCATCGGAATCAAGGCGTCTAAGTCATGACCATCAATCGGGCCGAAATAATTAAAGCCAAACTCTTGGAAGATCGTTGATGGAGAAACCATCCCTTTAGCATGATCCTCAAGGCGTTTTGCAAATTCACGTAAAGGGGGCGCAATTGATAAAACACTATCAATACCTTTTTTAGTTGCCGAATATATATTGCCGCTGAGTAATCTAGCCAGGTGGCGATTAAGCGCACCCACGGCAGGCGAGATCGACATGTCGTTGTCGTTCAGAATCACTACGAGCGGTAAGTCGTCATACACGCCAGCATTGTTCATGGCTTCGAAAGCCATACCACCGGTCATCGCACTATCGCCAATCACTGCTACAGCTACATGTCGTTCGCCTTTAGTTTGAAACGCACGCGCCATACCCATTGCTGCAGAAATACTAGTGGATGAATGACCGGTACCAAAAGCATCAAACTCACTTTCAGAGCGATGCGGAAAACCTGATAGGCCTTTGTACTGACGCAAGCTTCCCATACGTTCACGACGACCAGTCAGAATCTTATGTGGGTAACTTTGATGCCCAACATCCCAAACGATGCGATCGTCTGGGGTATCAAATACGTAGTGCAAAGCAATAGATAGCTCCACTGTTCCCAAGTTGGACGACAGATGTCCGCCCGTCTTAGATACGGAATCCAAAACAAACTCGCGCAACTCATCCGCTAAAACCGGTAGCTCTTCGCGGGAGAGTTTTTTGAGATCATCGGGGGAATTAATGGAATGTAAAGTCATTGAATCTAAATTATCTGTACCGATGAATTTCTCTTGTATTTAACTTGCATCTTTCTTACTTGCCGCGATTGACAACCAAGAGAGCCAAATCTTTTAATGCTTGTCCAGATGCGCCGAAACTATCTAAGCTAGTAATTGCTGCTTCTTGCAACCCCTTAGCCTGCTTCTGTGCATAGTCTAAACCCATCAAGGTCACATAGGTCGGCTTATTGGCAGCGGCATCCTTGCCGGCCGTCTTCCCCAAGGTTTGACTATCCGCAGTGGCATCCAGCACATCATCCACAATCTGGAACGCCAATCCAAGGGACTTTGAGTAATTTGCCAGGTGCGCCATTTGCGTTGGATTTAGGTGGGCAGCAATACCGCCTAATTCCACGGCGCATGACAACAGGGCACCTGTCTTCATAGCATGCATTTGCTTTAGCCCATTCAGATCTAATTTCTTGCCAACACTTTCTAAATCAATTGCCTGACCACCCGCCATGCCGCGTGAGCCAGAGGCAGCCGCTAATGCAGAAATCATGTTGAGGCGAACTTGCGCATCGCCATTTGCATTGGCCAAAATTTCAAAAGCGCGCGTTTGTAATGCATCGCCAACCAGCAATGCTGTTGCTTCATCAAAAGCTTTGTGCACTGTCGGACGACCACGACGCAAGTCATCATCATCCATGCATGGCAAATCATCGTGTACCAATGAATAAGCATGAATACATTCAATTGCTACGGCCGCAGCATCTAATGCTTCGCTACTTTCTGTGTTTTCGCCAAGTTGACCTGCGGCATAAACCAATAAGGGGCGAATACGCTTGCCGCCACCTTGCGCTGCGTAACGCATAGCATCATGTAAACGATGCGGCGTAGTTTGGGCGGAATCGAGCAAGCGATCTAAAGCCAACTCAGTTCGCTCGGAGTGAGAAGTAATCCACTCCTGAAATTGAAAAGCAGCGCCCAATTAAGCCTCGAACACTCGAACTTGTTGCTCAACCTGGGCCAGCATCCCCTGACAATGTTTTAGCAAGGCTGCGCCACGTTGATAGGCTAATAAGGTTTCTTCTAGGGAAAATTTGCCAGACTCCATATCGGAAATAAGCTTTTCAAGCTCTTTTACCGCTTGCTCATAGCGAAGATCTGGGTCGATTTGGACCTCAAGGCCTGGTTTTTGACTCTCTGACTTCTTGGCTGGCATAAGCGATTTCCTTGATATTTCTTGTGCAGATGGCCCTACATATTAAAGCGAGAAGCCCCTTGGATGGGTATAATTCACCCCTTCCTTTCCAATATCGATCCGTCGATGGTTGGATTGGTTATTCCGCTTAGCTTCGGCTGACGTTTTCGGGGGTGGGGAGAATGACTAATCTGGCTACCGCGCAGAAGCTTGCGCCGTCCAATCTGCAATTGCCGGTTTCGGCATATTTTGACGCTGACCTGTATCAGCGGGAAATTGAACTGCTTTTTAAGCAGGGCCCTGGCTATGTTGGTCACGAATTGATGGTGCCTGAAATGGGCTCCTATCAGACTTTAAGCGCAGAAAACGAAGGTCGCATCCTTGTTCGCAATGAGTCTGGCGTAGAACTTCTTTCTAATGTTTGTCGCCATCGTCAAGCATTGATGCTCAATGGTCGCGGTAAAGCAGACAATATTGTTTGCCCATTACATCGCTGGACCTATGACTTAGGAGGCAATTTATTAGGCGCACCTCACTTTGAAGATAAGCCTTGTTTAAATCTTGGCAAGTCCCCGCTACAAAATTGGCAAGGCTTGTTATTTGAAGGTCCTCGCGATGTGCGCTCTGATCTTGCTAAGCTGGGTGTTGCCGACGATCTTCAGTTTGAAGGATACGTTCTAGACCATGTTGAAGTGCATGAATGCAACTACAACTGGAAAACATTCATCGAGGTCTATCTCGAGGACTATCACGTTGTGCCATTTCATCCGGGTCTTGGAAAATTTGTTTCTTGCGAGGATCTACACTGGGAGTTCGGTGATTGGCATAGCGTTCAAACCGTTGGCATTCACAAAGATTTACAAACTCCAGGCTCATCAACCTATCGTAACTGGCACGAAGCAGTGCTTCGCCAATTTGACGGTAAAGCCCCACGCCATGGGGCTATCTGGCTAACCTATTACCCCAATGTCATGGTGGAGTGGTACCCAGGCGTTTTGTGCGTATCAACGCTGCACCCAATGGGGCCCGGTAAAACACGAAATATCGTCGAGTTCTATTACCCAGAAGAAATCGCTTTGTTTGAGCGCGAATTTGTGGAAGCAGAACGTGCTGCTTATATGGAAACCTGCATCGAAGATGATGAAATTGCTGAGCGCATGGATCAGGGCCGAGCAGCCCTACTTGCCCGTGGCATTAATGAAGTAGGTCCCTATCAAAGCCCAATGGAAGATGGCATGCAACATTTTCATGAGTGGTATCGCCGCGTCATGAACTTCGAAGGCGCATAATCCAAACAGGCTTCACGGTTTCATTAATACCCTTTATGAATAACCCTCATCACTAAAAATAGGAAGCATCATGACTCCTCTGATCTCAGCTAACCAGTTAGAAGAAATCATTAATAGTGGTGAAAATGTATTGCTCTGTGATTGCCGCTTTGATTTAGCCGACCCACTAATCGGCAAAAAATCCTACGAAGAAAGCCATATTCCTGGTGCCATTTATGTAGACCTCGATAAAGATCTCTCAGGGAGTAAAACTGGGATGAACGGCAGACATCCCCTGCCCAATCCAGAAGTCTGGGCTCAAACTAAAACGCGCTTAGGCATCAACCCCAATACCTTAGTAGTTGCCTATGACAAACAAGGCTCTGTGTATGCCAGCCGTTTGTGGTGGATGCTCAAGGCAACAGGGCATGCAAATGTTCGAGTACTAGATGGCGGCTTAGATTCTTGGAATGGCCCCATGGGTTCTATTCCAAGAGCGCCTACCCCTTGCGCCGAAGCCATTGGAGTGATGCCTTATGCGGGGCTGGTTCTAGTTGATGAAGTGGTGGCTAATCTAGAGACAAAGAAAAACAAAATCATCGATGCGCGCACTGAAGATCGCTTTCATGGTCAAAATGAAACGTTGGATCCAGTTGGCGGGCATATTCCGGGGGCGATGAATCGCTTCTTTAAAAATAATCTTAATGCGACTGCATTCAAAACTCCTGAGCAGTTATTCAAAGAATTTTCAGAATTCCTCGGGACTACTAAAGCTTCTGAAGTGATTCACCAATGTGGATCTGGCGTCACTGCCTGCCACAATCTTCTAGCGATGGAGCTTGCTGGCTTTAAAGGCTCACGCCTGTATGCAGGTAGCTGGAGCGAATGGTGCGCAGACCCCAAAAGGCCTGTTGAGCTTTAAAGCTTGTTAGTGCAATAGGGACAGTAGGATCACAAACCCTACGCCACAAGCAATCAAGATCGTCTGACGTAAAGACTCGACCCAGTGTGGGCGACGGTGCATCTGCGGGATGAGATCACTCACCGCAATATAAATAAAACTACTAGAAGCGACCACCAATAAATATGGCATCGCTGCATGCGCTTTTTCCAAGAAGAAATAAGCCAATACGCCACCCACTACCGCCGACAAGCCGCAAATAAAGTTGTACAACAAGGCGCGCGCGCGCGAGAACCCAGCATTTAACAAGACAATGAAATCGCCGATCTCTTGTGGAATCTCATGGGCAATGATCGCAATGGCTGTAAAAATGCCTACTTGAAAGTCGGCCATAAAGGCTGCAGCAATCAGGATGCCATCTACGAAGTTATGAATGCCATCCCCAACCAAAATCATCCAGCCACTACGCCCAGCATTTTCTGCATCATGCCCATGGTGGTGGTGGTGACCATCACCCTCATGATGATGATCGTGTCGCAATAAAGCAATCTTCTCAAGCAAGAAAAATCCTAATAGCCCAGCAAGCAAAGTAGCAAATAAAAACTGGGGATTTGCACCTTCCATGCTAAATGCCTCAGGCAAGGAGTGGAGCAAAGCTGTTGCTAGCAAAATACCAACCGATAGGCTCACCATATTGTTGACCATCTTGGATAGCATAGCCAAAGAACAACTTGCAGCCACCAAGACGCTGGCAGTACCCGCTAACGCAGTGACTAAGAGGATGCTTTGTAAAACAGTCATCGCGCTTATGCCACTCCGTTTTTCTTAAACCAAGCAATACATTTTTCCCAACCATCTTTCGCAGGACCTTCGCGATAGCTAGCGCGGTAATCGGCATGGAATGCATGGGGGGTATCTGGATAAACTACAAATTCACAAGCCTTGGCAACAGGATTCTTAGGAGCGGCTTGCGCTAAAGCGGCGCGCATTTGATCAATACTCTCTAGAGAAATACCGGTATCAGCCGCGCCATACAAGCCGAGCACTGGCGCTTTTAAATCAGCGGCAATATCTACAGGATGTTTGGGGTTACCCTCGGTCTTCTCGCCAATGAGACGACCGTACCAAGCTACACCAGCACGGACCTGCGGCAAGGTTGCGGACAACCAAGTAATACGCCCACCCCAACAGAAGCCAGTAACGCCGACGCGTTTTAAGTCACCGCCATTTTTGCCGGCCCACACCAAAGCAGCTTGTAGATCGTTTAAGACCTGAACATCAGGAGTCTTAGCCACAATATTGGATTGGATTTCGGCAATCGTGCCGTAAGCATTGGGGTCACCTGCGCGGGTAAAAAATTCCGGGGCAATGGCAAGATACCCCAACTTCGCAAAACGTCTGGTGACATCAGCAATGTATTCGTGCACACCAAAAATCTCGCTCGCCACAATAATGATGGGTAAAGAGCCTTTCGCTTTTTCAGGTCGAGAGACATACGCTGGCAACTGAAAGCTACCAACGGGGATCATCTGCTCACCAGCTTTGATGCCTTTGAAATCGGTTTCAATAGCCGCAGCCATCACAGGCTCAGAGGCTCCCACAAATCCAACCCCAATAGCGGTCGCACTTATTGCGGATGTTTTTATAAAATTGCGTCGACTATTTTGAATGTCTTTACTCATTACCCTGTCTCCTGGCTTGCATTTCCCATTAAATACTCAGTGCGCCTCTTCCCAATTATCGCCAATCCCAATACTAACCACCAAAGGCACCTTTAACTGGGCAACATTGCACATCAAACCGGGTAATTTTGCTTGTACTACCTCAAGCTCATCAAAAGGCACATCTAGGACCAACTCATCATGAACCTGCAATAGAAGCTTGGTCTTGAGCTGCTCTTTTTCAAGCCAGCCCTCAACCGCGATCATGGCTAACTTGATCAAGTCAGCTGCAGTACCTTGCATTGGGGCATTAATCGCTGCACGCTCAGCCCCCTGCCGTCGCGGACCATTGGAACCCTTGATCTCCGGCAACCATAGACGTCGCCCAAAAACTGTTTCTACATAGCCATTCTCTCTTGCTTCGAGACGGGTACGCTCCATATACTGAGCCACCCCGGGATAACGATCGAAGTATTTAGCGATGTAGTTTTGCGCAGCAGAACGCTCAATACCCAGATTACCGGCCAAACCAAAAGCACTCATGCCGTAAATCAGGCCAAAGTTAATTACCTTAGCGTATCGACGTTGCTCAGAATTCACATCATCCAATGGGACACCAAAAATCTCTGCTGCAGTAGCCTGGTGAACGTCTTTACCCTCTTTAAATGCCGTTAAGAGATTTTCATCTTCGGCAATGTGCGCCATGATGCGCAACTCAATTTGGGAGTAATCCGCCGACAATAATTTGCATCCGTCTGCTGGAATAAAGGCCTCACGAATACGACGACCCTCTTCTGTGCGCACCGGAATGTTTTGCAAGTTTGGATCGCTTGATGCTAGGCGACCTGTGACTGCAGTAGCTTGCGAGAAGTTCGTATGCACGCGCCCCGTCTTGGGATCAGCCATGCGAGGAAGCTTCTCAATATAAGTGGACATTAGCTTTGCTAAGCTGCGGTAATCCAAAATGCGCGCAGGCAAGGGATAGTCTTCCGCTAACTTCTGCAACACTTCCTCGTCGGTAGAGGGTGCGCCTGAAGGCGTCTTTTTAATTACCGGAAGCTCAAGTTGTCCAAATAAAATTTCTGCGATCTGCTTAG
Organism: Polynucleobacter sp. JS-JIR-II-50; assembly: GCF_018687895.1. Taxonomy (NCBI): domain Bacteria; kingdom Pseudomonadati; phylum Pseudomonadota; class Betaproteobacteria; order Burkholderiales; family Burkholderiaceae; genus Polynucleobacter; species Polynucleobacter sp. JS-JIR-II-50. The sequence continues at coordinate 1,717,255 of NZ_CP061307.1, forward strand.
GTGACTGAATATTAAAAGGCTGACCTGCTAGCTTGTGAATTTCGCCTTCTAACTCAAGCAAACGTTTGCCCACCTGCTGGCCTTGTTTGGCCAACAATGCTGAATCAATCCGAATGCCATTACGCTCCATGATGCCGAGCACACGCATAGCGGGCATCTCTACCTTTTCATAGATATAGAGCAGGCCTGAGTTTTCCTGAATCTGCGGCCATAACTCTAAATGTAGACGCAAAGTAATGTCAGCATCCTCTGCCGCATAGTCTGTCGCAATTTGGAGATCGACTTGATCAAAGCCAATCTGGTGGACACCTTTGCCGCAGACCTCTTCATAGCGAATGGTTTTCATGCCTAAATGACGCTCAGCCAAGCTGTCCATATTGTGAGGCATGTGTGACTCAAGCACATAAGACTCTAGTAAGGTGTCAAATGCAATGCCCTTTAAGGTAATGCCATAGTTTGCAAAGATATGGGCGTCGTACTTTAAGTTTTGACCTACTTTTAAATGCGTTGCGCTTTCCAACCAGGGCTTCATGCGCGCGAGTACTAGGGCACGATCAAGCTGTACCTCACCGTTGCGGTGAGCAACCGGGATGTAACAAGCTTCACCCGGCTTTACTGATAAAGAAATTCCAACAAGTTCTGCCGCAAGCGCATCAAGACTGGTGGTTTCGGTGTCAACTGCGGTTAGCGAGGATGACTCAATCTTCTTTAGCCACTTCTCCAAACTCGCTTCGTCCACCACGCATTCGTAGTGACGCTCGACCGCATCTTGTGAATCGCGAGTTTCTTGTGACAAATCTTTGGTCGGCGAGCTAGCAATCACGCGCGTCTTTTTTTCTTTGTCTGCCACGCCCTCAGAGGAAGAAATTGGGCTACCTGCCAAATCAAAGCTTGCTGCCTCAGCCTTACTATCCGGGCTTGTGAGCTGCTTTTCTACGTCACGCAACCAAGTCTTAAATGCATAGCGCTCAAATAATTCACGCAATAAAGGCGCGTCTTCAGACTTGGCATGCAAGTCATCTAGACTTGGTAAATGGGGCGATAAATCACAATCGGTTTTTACCGTAATGAGTTGACGAGCTTGTGGCAACCAAGGAAGCGTAGCGCGCAAGTTTTCACCAACTACACCTTTAACTTGATCGGCATTTGCCATCAAGTTATCGAGAGTGCCAAATTCTGCTAACCATTTATTTGCCGTCTTTGGTCCTGCCTTTGGAACACCTGGCACGTTATCAACGGTATCGCCGATGATCGATAAATAATCCACAATCAATTCCGGTGGTACGCCAAACTTTTCTTTGACACCTTCGATGTCGAGCTTTTCATTTGTCATCGTGTTGATGAGAGTGACCGCAGGATTTACCAATTGCGCTAAATCTTTATCACCAGTCGAAATGATAGTTTCCCAACCCGCTTGCGTAGCTTGACAAGCCAAAGTTCCAATCACATCGTCCGCCTCAACACCAGAGACCATCAATACCGGCCAACCCAAAGCTTTCACCATGGCATGGATCGGCTCAATCTGTTTAACCAAATCCTCAGGCATGGGGGAGCGATGCGCCTTGTATTCTGAGTACATTTCGTCGCGGAAGGTCTTGCCTTTGGCATCAAAAACACAGGCAATATGGTCGGCCTTGAGCTCAGATCGGGCCCGGCGCATCATATTGACCATGCCATAAATAGCCCCAGTGGGCTCTCCCGCCCCATTTCTGAGGTCTGGCATGGCGTGGAAGGCGCGATAGAGGTAGCTAGAACCGTCTACCAACAAGAGTCTATGTTTAGTCATACCGCAATCGTACAATCTAGTTGTGAATTGCCTACAGGTCTGGTTAGGGAACCGACCGAGAGTAGGCTTAAAAAGGTGAAAAAATGCATTACTTAACGAACTTAATTAGCCACTCAATGAGTCAAAGCCTAACCCTAATGAGTTTTTTGGTGGTTTTTGGACTTTTTGGCGCCACTTCAGCCCAAGCTCAGAATAACAGCCAGGCACTGAGTCCATCGGAATTGAACCGTATCAATAATCAGCCACTCGCACCTGCAGTGAGCGCAAGCGGTGTGATGAATGCCCCTGAACAACGCAAACCAAACTATCAGTACAAAGACAAAAATGGCACTACCGTTACTGAATATAAGGATGTTAATTCTCCAACGCAGGTAGATGTAAAAACGCCATACACCAGTTATGAAATGGCACCGCCCACATCCGTAATGCCAGGACCTCCAAAAGATACCGATCTGATTAGCGTTCCTAGCGTCAGCATTCCCTTTTAATTTAAAAAAGTATTTACTGATTTATGGCTGTGTTTACTCCGATCGAGCTTGAAGATATTTCTCAATGGATTTCTCAGGACTTTGATATCGGCCAAGCCAGTGACATACGTGGCATTCATGGTGGTATTGAAAACTCTAACTTTTTCTTAGATACCATCAAGAATGATCAGAAGCAGGAATATGTTTTAACAATCTTTGAAAGATTGTCTGCGCAACAACTGCCTTTTTACTTAGAGTTAATGCGCCACCTAGCAAACAAAGGTGTGCCCGTTCCCAAGCCAATTGATAACAAACAGGGTGAGATTCTCTTTACCCTAAAAGGCAAGCCAGCAGCCATCGTTACCAAGCTTCCAGGTCTCTCTAGGCTCCAGCCCGAAGCCAATCATTGCGCCCTTGTCGGCGAGATGCTGGCGAAATTGCATTTGGCCGGGAAAGATTTTCCAAAATCACAAGAGAATCTTCGAAGTCTTGCTTGGTGGCAGAAAACAATACCTTTGGTATTGCCACACTTAAGTACACCCCAGAAAGAGCTCATTACCCATGAGTTAAAAACTCAGGAGGAATTTTTTGCTTCGGGAACATACGATGGATTGCCACAAGGGGCAAGTCATTGCGATTTATTCCGCGACAATGTCTTATTTGATCCCAAAGGATCTGATGCATCCCAAGATCAATTGGGTGGCTTCTTTGACTTTTACTTTGCTGGCACTGATAAATGGCTATTTGATATTGCCGTCACCGCCAATGACTGGTGTCTTGCAGATAACAAGCAAGATTTAGATCCCGCTCGCTTAGACGCGTTCATGAAAGCCTATCAGTCCGTTCGCCCCCTTACCAAAGAAGAACAAGCTAGCTGGCCACTCATGTTGCGTGCAGCAGCCTTACGCTTCTGGGTTTCAAGGCTCTGGGACTTCTATTTGCCGCGTGATGCGCAGATGCTAACCCCCCACGACCCTACGCACTTTGAACGCATCCTTTTAAGTCATCGCTCACTATGAAACTGAATTCGGTAGCACCCAAAGAAGGCTACACCTGGATTAGACAGGGCATTTGGCTCTTCAAACAAAATCCCTTGGGTTTCTTAATGCTGGTCTTCATGTATGTCTTTGCGGCGCAGCTAGCGGTAATCGTTCCAGTGATCGGCGTCTTTGCAGTTCTGCTGCTCACACCCACTCTTTCCGTTGGATTCATGACCGCTTGCCGCCAAGGCATTCAAAAAGAGCGTATTAGGCCGATGGTCTATTTGATAGCCCTGCGGTCTAGCCCTATTGTGCGAAAGAGAATTCTGCAATTAGGCTTGGTGTATGCCAGCATGATTTTGTTGCTCAGTTTTATCTTGAGTCTCTTGGTTGACTTTGAATTACTCCTGCCATTAATGACCAGCGATAAGTCCATCACACCCGAGGCGCTGCGTCAGATTTACTTAGTGCTTTTCTTTGGCGCCATCCTGTACATACCAGTAGCCATGTTGATGTGGTTCTCTCCGGTACTGGTTGCTTGGGCAGATATGCCCGTCCCTCAGGCCCTCTTCTCAAGCTGCTTGGCATGCTGGGCTAATAAAGCGGCATTCTTTTTGTATCTAGCTATTTGGAGTGCAATTCTGATTGCCATTCCACTGACAGTAGGAATGATTTTTGATGCGCTTGATCTGGGGCAAGCAGCCTCGTTCATCATCGCCCCTATTTCCATGGCGGGTTTGACGATCATGCACTGCTCTTTTTATGCAACTTGGAAAGCTTGCTTTACAGAAGATGAAGTGGTGTTACCTGTTTAATTGATTTATCAGTCAATCGCAGCAAGCTTCGCAATACTCAACTGTAGCCACTTGATGCCATGACGCTTGAAATTAACCTGCGCCCTTGCATCAGCATCTACACCCTCCAATCCAGTCACGCGTCCCTCACCGAACTTCGTATGAAAGACATTCTGCCCGATGGTGAATGGGTAATTTCCGCGAGGTGGGGAGGCTAGCCTTTTCACTTCCATAGAAGCTGAACCAACTCGCTTCGCCGGTCTTTGACGTTCGGAGCCCGAATCAAAAAAATCATTCGACTCATATTCGCGTTGACGGGTATAACCATCTTGCCATGTAGAGCCAGATCTTGAGCCACCGCCACCCCAGCGTGCATCTCTTGATTTAGGGGTGAGCCATTTCAATGAATCGGATGGGAGCTCTTCTAAGAAGCGGGAAGGCATGTTGTAGCGCAGTTGGCCATGCAACATCCGCGATTGAGTGTGTGAGAGATACAGGCGCTCCTTGGCACGTGTAATCGCCACATACATCAAGCGGCGCTCCTCCTCTAAGCCGTTTTGCTCATTCACACTGTTCTCATGCGGGAATAAACCCTCTTCAAGACCGGTGATGAATACTGAGGTGAACTCTAAGCCTTTGGCTGAGTGGACTGTCATTAACTGAACAGCATCTTGACCGGCTTGAGCTTGGTTATCGCCTGCCTCTAATGAAGCATGGGATAAAAAGGCCGCCAAAGGGGAAACTTCGACAACGCCAGGAGCATTCTCACCCGGCAACATTGCGGCGGCTGCATCTTGGCCATAACCCTCTTCAGCAATAAATGCAGTGGCTGCGTTAATCAATTCCTGTAAGTTCTCAACACGATCCTGTCCTTCACGCTCAGAGAGGTAGTGCTGAATCAAGCCGCTATGCTGAATTACGAATTCGACTGTTTCTGGCAAGGTATTGTGACGCGTAGCTTCACGCATGTGATCTACTAAACGCACAAATCCACTAAGTGCGGCGCCGGCTTTGCCCTCCAAAGTAGAGGCGGCTAGATATAAAGAACATTGCTGTGCTCTGGCAGCATCTTGCAAGGCCTCAATCGATCTCGCTCCAATTCCACGGGTTGGAAAATTTACCACTCGAGAGAATGAAGTGTCATCATTTGGATTCTCGAGCAAGCGCAAGTAAGCGAGCGCATGTTTAATTTCAGCGCGCTCAAAGAAGCGCAAACCGCCATATACACGATACGGAATACCCGCAGAAAATAATGCGTGCTCAATAATGCGTGACTGTGCGTTGCTACGATAGAGTAAAGCTACTTCGGTGCGCTTGATACCGCTATTGACTAACGCCTTGATCTCGTCCACCAGCCAGGCAGCTTCAGCATGATCGCTAGGCGCCTCATAAATGCGGACTGGCTCGCCATGACCAGCATCGGTTCGCAGGTTTTTACCAAGGCGCTCAGAGTTATTCGCAATGAGGTGATTTGCCGTATCCAGAATATGGCCGTGTGAGCGATAGTTCTGCTCCAACTTCACCATCAATGGGTGGTATTGCTTTTCATAAAGACGCATGTTTTCAACATCGGCGCCACGGAATGCATAAATACTTTGATCATCATCGCCTACCGCAAAAACGGAACTACTACCCATGCCACTGACATTGATGCGACTTGCGTCATGACCTGATAACAATTTAAGCCATGCATATTGCAAAGCATTGGTATCCTGAAACTCGTCAATCAAAATATGACGGAAGCGCTCTTGATAGTGGGTCCTAATCGCTTCGCTATGTTTGAGTAATTCATAGCTGCGCAATAAGAGTTCAGCAAAATCCACCACGCCTTCGCGTTGACATTGCTCATCGTAAGCCGCATACAGTTGCGCCATCTTGGCTTGGAAATCATCACCAAGCGCTAAATCTTTTGCTCGTTGACCGCGCTCCTTGGCGTGGGCAATAAAGTATTGCAATTGCTTTGCGGGATATTTTTCATCGTCAACCTTTAAACCCTTCAACAGGCGCTTAATTGCCGATAGTTGATCTTGGGTATCCAAGATTTGGAAGGTCGACGGTAAACCCGCCTCTTTGTGGTGAGCACGCAATAAACGGTTACAAAGGCCATGGAAGGTGCCAATCCACATCCCACGCGTATTAATCGGCAGCATGGCACTAAGACGAAGCATCATCTCTTTGGCGGCCTTATTAGTGAAGGTCACCGCTAGGACGCCAATAGGGGATACCTGGCCGGTCTGAATCAACCAGGCTATACGGGTGGTGAGGACGCGGGTCTTACCGCTCCCTGCCCCAGCCAAAATCAAGGCTGATTGGGCTTGGCCATTTTCGTGGACGGGCGGGAGGGTCACTGCCTCGCGCTGTTCTGGATTGAGGTTCGCGAGCAAGTCTGAGTACATCAGCCCAATTATAATTTGCCTCTTATGCCAAATGCCTCAAATACCCCTAATTCACCAGCGGCCAGCTCAGCGGACGAGCTCGCCAAATCCTACGAACCCGCCCCGATAGAGGCCTACTGGGGTCCAGAGTGGGAACGACGGGGTATCGCGGACTCCACCATGGATGAGGGCAAAGGTAATTTTTCTATTCAGCTTCCCCCACCCAACGTAACCGGCACCCTACATATGGGGCACGCTTTCAACCAAACCATCATGGATGGCTTGGTACGTCACGCTCGCATGACGGGCAAAAATACTTTATGGGTACCGGGCACAGATCATGCCGGCATTGCGACTCAAATTGTTGTGGAGCGCCAACTCGATGCTCAAAAAGTTTCTCGCCATGATTTGGGTCGTGAGAAGTTTTTAGAAAAAGTATGGGAGTGGAAAGAAACTTCCGGCAACACGATTACTCGTCAAATTCGTCGCCTTGGCGCATCGATTGATTGGGGCAAAGAATATTTCACAATGGACAGCAAGATGTCCAAGGCAGTTGTCGAAGTCTTTGTCCGCCTACATGAACAAGGTTTGATTTACCGCGGTAAGCGCTTGGTGAACTGGGACCCTGTTTTGGGTACAGCAGTTTCTGATTTAGAGGTAGTGAGCGAAGAAGAAGATGGATCAATGTGGCACATCCGCTATCCATTGACCGATGGCTCTGGCCACCTCACCGTTGCAACTACCCGTCCAGAAACCTTATTGGGTGACGTTGCCGTCATGGTGAACCCAGAAGACGAGCGCTATAAACACCTTATCGGTAAGTCAGTGAACTTACCTTTATGTGATCGTCAGATCCCCATCATTGCTGATGACTATGTTGATTTGAACTTTGGCACCGGTGTTGTGAAGGTAACCCCCGCGCATGACTTTAATGACTATGCAGTAGGTCAACGCCATCAACTAGCCATGATCAACATCCTCACTTTGGATGCCAAGATTAATGAGAATGCTCCAGCCGCCTATCAAGGCATGGAAAGATTCGCAGCACGTAAGCAAGTAGTTTCTGATTTAGAGGCTGCTGGTTTATTGGATAAAGTTCAGCCACATAAATTAATGGTGCCACGCGGTGATCGCACCCAAACCATCATTGAACCCATGCTCACTGACCAATGGTTTGTGGCGATGTCCAAACCCAGTCCCGATAACAAGTACCAACCCGGCTCATCGATTGCTGGTGCTGCCTTAGATGCGGTAACTAAGGGTGATATCAAGCTCGTTCCAGAAAACTGGATTAACACCTATACCCAGTGGTTAGAAAACATTCAAGACTGGTGTATCTCCCGTCAACTCTGGTGGGGCCATCAAATCCCCGCTTGGTATGGCGATGATGAGCAAATTTTTGTCGGGCGCTCTGAAGAAGAAGCTAAAGCGAAAGCTGCTGCGGCTGGTTACAGCGGCAAACTCAACCGTGACCCTGACGTTCTGGATACCTGGTTCAGCTCTGCCCTCGTACCATTCAGCTCTTTAGGCTGGCCCGAAGAAACGCCTGCATTAAATCACTTCTTACCTTCATCCGTTTTGGTGACCGGTTTTGACATCATCTTCTTCTGGGTGGCGCGCATGGTCATGATGACCTGCCACTTCACTGGAAAAGTACCGTTCCACACCGTCTATGTTCACGGTCTAGTGCGTGATGCGGAAGGTCAGAAGATGAGCAAGTCCAAAGGTAACACTTTGGACCCAATTGATTTGATTGACGGTATCAAAATTGAAGAGCTAGTAGGCAAGCGAACTACTGGCCTCATGAATCCAAAACAGGCTGAGAGCATTAGCAAGAAAACGAAGAAAGAGTTTCCGGATGGCATTCCTGCGTTCGGCACTGATGCCCTACGTTTTACTTTTGCCTCCCTGGCTTCGCTGGGTCGCAATATTAACTTTGATCAGAAGCGCTGCGAAGGCTATCGCAATTTCTGCAACAAACTCTGGAACGCCACTCGCTTTGTACTCATGAACTGCCCTGGTGGCGATGAAGACAATGGCTTCGCCCCTTGTGACAACCAGTGCGGCCCTGATGGCTATTTGGATTTTTCCCCAGCCGATCGTTGGATCGTTTCTCAACTACAAAGGACTGAAGCCGAGGTAGCTAAAGGCTTTGAGGCTTATCGCTTTGACAATATTGCCAGCAGCATTTACCAATTTGTTTGGGATGAGTATTGCGATTGGTATCTAGAGCTTGCTAAAGTGCAGTTGCAGACTGGTACACCAGCGCAACAACGTGCAACCCGCCGCACCCTATTGCGTGTTTTGGAAACCATTCTGCGCATGGCGCATCCTTTAATTCCATTTATTACCGAAACGCTTTGGCAGACTGTTGGCCCTAAATCTGGAAAAGTTTTAGCCCAGCAAGAAAAACAAACTATTGCTCTTCAGCCTTACCCCATTGCTCAGCCTGAAAAGATTGATGAGAAGAGTGAAGCCTGGGTTGCGCAGATCAAAGCGATTGTGGATGCCTGCAGAAATCTTCGCGGCGAGATGCAAGTTCCTCCCGGTCAAAAAGTGCCACTCTGGATCTGCGGTCCAAAAGGGTTCCTGGAAAAAGCCACCCCCTATCTCATGGCGCTTGCTAAATTAGCCGAGGTCAAAATCTATAGCGATGAATCTTCTTTAGAAAAAGATGCTCCAGGCGCGCCGATTGCTTTGGTGGGCGATATCAAGCTCTTACTTAAGATTGAGGTGGATGTTGGCGCCGAACGAATCCGTCTAGGGAAGGAAATTGAGCGCTTAGCCAATGAAATCAATAAAGCCAAGGGCAAATTGACCAATGAAAGCTTCGTGGCTCGCGCGCCAGCTGAGGTTGTTGCCCAAGAGAAACAACGCCTTGCTGGCTTTGAGCAAAATCATGAGAAGCTTGTTGCACAATTAGAGCGTCTTAAATAAAAACGGTAAGAACGGACCACCCATGTCAATCCATTTCGGCTCTAAAAAAGTAACTAAGGCTGTATTTCCCGTTGCCGGATTTGGTACGCGCTTTTTGCCTGCTACTAAAGCCAGCCCAAAAGAAATGCTCAATGTGGTGGACAAGCCGCTGATTCAGTACGCAGTAGATGAGGCAGTTGCGGCCGGCATTACAGAGCTCATTTTCGTTACGGGCCGCAGCAAACGCGCGATTGAAGATCACTTTGATAAAGCCTACGAGCTAGAGGCAGCTCTTGAAGCGAAGAACAAACAGGACCTCCTCCAACTTGTTCGCAGTGTTAAACCCGACAATGTGGACTGCATCTACATTAGGCAAGCCGAACCATTAGGCTTAGGTCATGCAGTTCTCTGCGCCGCACGGGTAGTGGGTGACGAGCCGTTTGCAGTGATCTTAGCTGATGACCTTTTGGATGGTCAGCCGCCAGTACTCTCACAAATGCTCAAAGTATATGAAGAGCAAGCAGGATCGGTATTGGCAGTAGAAAAAATCGACCCCGCCAAAAGTAGCTCATATGGAATTGTCTCGGGGGATGAAGTGAGCAGAGGTATTTATCGACTCAATGGCATTGTCGAGAAACCGAAGCCAATAGATGCGCCTTCTGACCTCGCGGTAGTTGGGCGCTATGTGCTCTCAGCAAAGATTTTTGATCACATTCGTAATGTGAAGCCTGGCGCCGGCGGAGAAATTCAACTCACCGATGCAATTGCTGCATTACTAAAAGAAGAGCCTGTATTCGCCTACGAATATGATGGCGTTCGCTATGATTGCGGTAGTAAGTTGGGCTACCTCAAGGCTTCTGTAGATTTTGCCCTACGACACAAAGAAGTTGGCGAAGAATTCGCTGAATATTTAAGAGGCTGGTCTTTAAAGTAGCCCTCCGGGGTTAGATACGCAAAAGGCAGAGAATCTCTGCCTTTTTGTTTGATCCCTTACCAAGAAATATGAACGCCAGACTATTTCTTATCTTCGCTTCATAAAGAAAACCAGTACATCACCTTCACTGGTGCTTGCAAGCAACTCATTACCAGTTTGCTTAGCAAACGCAGGGAAGTCATGGGCGGCCCCCGCATCAGTTGCCTTAATCTTTAGGACTTCGCCTGACTGCATTGTTGCTAATGCTTTTTTAGTACGCAAGATAGGCAATGGGCAGTTCATGCCAATCGCATCTACTTCTGCATTAAAGGCAATATTCACTGATTCACTCATTTGCTTGCTATCCAGTCTTTAACGCCAGCTAAAGCCGCGCCCAACTTACTAGGATCGGTTCCACCAGCCATCGCCATCTCTGGCTTACCGCCACCTTTACCGCCTACTTGTTGAGCAACAAAGTTCACGAGGTCACCCGCCTTTACTTTGCCAATCGAATCGGCGGTAACGCCCGCAATTAAACTCACCTTATCGCCCTGCACTGAGGCCAACACGATGGCAGCGGTTTTCAGCTTTGCCTTGAGAGCATCCATCGTTTCACGAAGTACGCCAGCATCGGCGCCGTCAAGTCTAGCAGCAAGGACTTTAATGCCATTCACATCAATGGCTTGACCCGCCAACTCATCACCCTGGCTGGCAGCCAACTTAGAGTTCACTTTTTCTAAATCGCGCTCCGCTTGACGCAGGCTTTCTTGAAGTTGCGCAACGCGATTAACCAAATCACCAGGGTGGGTTTTAAGAATCGCCGCAGCTTCATTGATCTTGTCTTCTAGGCCTTGCAAAAAATGTAGCGCGTTATTACCTGTCACAGCCTCAACACGACGGATACCAGCAGCAACACCGCCCTCCGAAACAATCTTCAAGCTACCGATATCGCCAGTGCGTCCCACATGAGTGCCCCCACAGAGCTCTTTAGAGGAGCCAATCTCCAGCACTCGCACCTCATCACCGTACTTCTCGCCAAACAACATCATGGCACCCGTCTTTTGCGCATCATCCAAAGACATAACTTTGCCTGAAGTGGCTGTGTTTTCCAGAATCTCTTGATTTACGAGATCTTCGATACGACGAATTTGCTCAGCGGTAATCGGTGCGTTGTGCGTAAAGTCAAAGCGGGTCTTAGTAGCATCTACCAATGAACCCTTTTGTTGCACATGATCGCCCAACACTTCACGTAAGGCTTTGTGCAAGATATGAGTAGCGCTGTGGTTACGCATCGTATCGGTTCTTTGCTGGGTATCTACCAGTGCATTGATCGCATCACCTACTTTGAGCTCACCCTCAAGCACTTCACCCTGATGGCCAAATACGTCAGCCTGAATCTTGAAGGTATCCTCCACTGCAAAACGAATACTGTCGTTGCGCAGTTCGCCTTTATCGCCAACCTGACCACCAGATTCAGCGTAGAAAGGGGTGTTATCCAAAACAATCACGGCAGCATCGCCCGCCTTCACTGACGGCACGGCAGCACCATCTACATAGAGGGCGGTTACTTTGGCGCCCTCATGCTTTAAGGTGTCATACCCATGAAACTGCGTAGGTTTGCCTTTGTAGTCCAGACCCTGAGCTACCTTGAATTTGCCTGCGGCTCTCGCTTGATCGCGTTGCTTCTGCATCGCTACTTCAAAGCCATCTGCATCGACAGTAACGCCACGTTCACGACAAACGTCAGCCGTTAAATCCAATGGGAAACCAAAAGTGTCATGCAAGCGGAAAGCAGTGTCTCCGTCAACTACTTTTGCGCCGCCAGCTAAAGCACCATCCAAAATTTCCATGCCATTGGCAATCGTTTGGAAGAAGCGCTCTTCTTCTTGCTTAATGACTTCACTGACTTTGTGTTGTGCGGCGCGTAACTCTGGATAGGCTTCCCCCATCTCTTTAACAAGCGCAGGCACCAACTGATAAAAGAATGGTTTGCGTGCGCCCAACTTGTAACCGTGACGAATCGCACGCCGCGCAATGCGACGTAATACATAACCACGACCAGCATTACCTGGAATGACACCATCGACCACAATGAAGCTACATGCACGGATGTGGTCAGCAATCACCTTTAATGAAGGACTTTGTGCATCACAGTTTTCGCCACCCGCCGCATCAACCGCATCCTTAGAAGCCTTAAGAAGATTGACGAAGAGGTCGATTTCATAATTAGAGTGAACATGCTGCAAGACTGCAGCAATACGCTCGAGTCCCATGCCTGTATCAACGCTAGGCTTAGGTAGCGGATGCATTACACCGGCCTCGTCACGGTTGTACTGCATGAAAACGTTATTCCAAATTTCAATGAAGCGATCACCATCTTCATCAGGACTTCCAGGAGGACCACCAGGAATATGTTCGCCGTGATCGTAAAAAATTTCAGTGCAAGGTCCGCAAGGGCCTGTATCACCCATCATCCAAAAATTATCCGAGGCGTAACGCGCCCCTTTGTTGTCTCCAATTCGAATAATGCGATCGGCCGGGACACCAATTTGTTTATTCCAAATTTCATAAGCTTCGTCATCTTCAGCATAGACAGTGACCAGAAGTTTTTCTTTGGGTAACTTTAAGACTTGGGTCAATAAATCCCAGGCAAATTGAATGGCGTCCCTCTTGAAATAGTCTCCAAAAGAGAAATTCCCCAGCATTTCAAAAAAGGTATGGTGACGTGCGGTGTATCCGACGTTATCCAAATCATTATGTTTTCCGCCAGCGCGGATGCACTTTTGGGCAGTCGTCGCACGGTTATAGGGGCGCTTATCGAAGCCCAAAAACACATCTTTAAACTGATTCATGCCTGCATTAGTAAATAGCAGGGTTGGATCATCCCCCGGCACCACTGGGCTGGAAGGGACGATTTGGTGGCCTTTTTGGGCAAAGAAGTCCAGATAGGCCTGGCGAATTTGGGAGACTTTCATAGCAATAATTATCGCATTGGCACCTGTCTAGGGCAAACCCTAGACAAGATCCCCATATCCTGCCTTACAATCGCACAACATCAATAAATCGACAAATAAGTCGGTAATTAAGGAGCGCAACTTGGAAATCCGTAATCAAAAAGATTTTGGGGCCGGCCTAATGTATATGGTCATTGGTCTCTTTTTTACCTTCATGGCTACCCAGTACCCAATGGGGACAGCCGCCAAAATGGGGCCTGGATACTTCCCCTTCTGGCTTGGCCTAGTAATGACAGCCCTAGGTTTAATAATCCTAGTGAAGTCACTCAGCGCTAAAGCAGCGATTGAAAAAATCCCTCCTTTCAACTGGAAGGTCATTGGCCTCATTACTGGATCCGTCATTGCATATGGCATCCTCTTGCCAACGATGGGCTTTATCGTAGCCGTGTTCGTTTTGGTATTTATGTCAGCCAGTGCAAGTCATGAATTTCATTGGAAAGGCACTTTAATCAATGCCACATTTCTGATTGTTTTCACTTATTCGGTATTTGTTCTGGGTCTGAAATTACAGTTCCCATTACTGCCTTTCTTTCTTCAATAACGTACCGGGATACTGAAAATGGACTTATTTGCTAATTTAGCTCTCGGTTTCGATACCGCATTTACCTTACAAAATCTCTTGTACTGCCTGATCGGCTGCGTCTTGGGAACCCTAATTGGTGTATTGCCAGGTTTGGGTCCAATCGCTACGATTGCAATGTTGTTGCCAGCTACTTATGCCCTGCCTCCAATCGCTGCATTGATTATGTTGGCTGGTATTTACTACGGCTCACAGTACGGCGGCTCTACAACAGCAATTCTGTTGAACATCCCAGGAGAGACGTCCTCGGTGGTCACGGCGATCGATGGATATCAAATGGCCAGAAATGGTCGAGCTGGTGTTGCATTGTTCACCGCCGGCATGGGCTCATTCTTTGCGGGCTGCGTAGCAACTTTAGTATTGGCCGCTTTTGCTGCGCCACTCTCACAACTGGCATTTAAGTTTGGTCCAGCTGAGTACTTCTCTTTGATGATCTTGGGCTTGATCGGCGCAGTTGTGTTGGCGTCCGGCTCTTTGATCAAAGCGATTGGCATGATCGTCTTGGGCCTTCTAATGGGCTTGATCGGTACTGACGTTAACTCTGGTGTTTCGCGTTATGCGTTTGATATTCCTGAGTTGAGTGATGGCATTGGCTTTGTTGCAGTTGCCATGGGTGTCTTTGGTTTCGCAGAGATCATGGGCAACCTTGAGAAAACCGATGAGGACGAAGGCTTCTTAAACAAGATGACCACGATGATTCCTACCAAGGAAGACGTCAAGCGCATGATTCCCTCCATCTTGCGCGGCACAACAATTGGTTCGATTCTCGGAATCCTCCCTGGTGGTGGCGCAGCACTTGCTGCTTTTGGCGCCTACTCGGTTGAGAAAAAATCCTCTAAGTACAGCCATGAGTTTGGTAAAGGCGCCATTGAAGGTGTTGCTGGCCCTGAATCAGCTAACAATGCCGCCGCTCAAACCTCATTTATTCCATTGTTGACTTTGGGTATTCCACCAAATGCAGTGATGGCCTTGATGGTTGGCGCGATGACTATTCACAACATTCAACCAGGTCCTCAGGTAATGACCAGCAACCCTGCTTTGTTCTGGGGTCTGATCGCTTCCATGTGGATTGGTAACGTGATGTTGATTCTCTTGAACTTGCCCCTGATTGGTATCTGGGTCAAGCTACTGAAGATTCCTTATCGCTTCATGTATCCAGCCATTTTGGTTTTCTGCTGTATCGGCGTCTATACCGTCAACAACACTGTCTTTGACGTATATGTGACTGCTGCTTTTGGCATTATTGGCTACCTCTTCTTCAAACTGGGTTGCGAACCGCCTCCATTGCTTTTGGGCTTTGTGCTTGGACCAATGATGGAAGAGAACTTCCGCCGCGCGTTATTGTTGTCCCGTGGCGATTTCACCACCTTCCTGACTCGTCCACTCTCCTTGGGATTGCTGATTGCATCAGCCCTCTTGGTAGTGATCGTGGCCCTGCCAGCAGTCAAGAAGACTCGCGAAGAGGCATTCGTCGAAGACTGATAGTTTTACGCCTCACAGAAACAAGCCCGCAGCTGTTTGCGGGCTTTTTCTTTATGGGCTGGGGGTTTTCTCTACAATGTGGCTATGTCCCAAGATAGCAAACCCTCCAAAGCAAATGCCGGCGCTGTAGCCGAACCGTCTAATTTCTTACGCCAGATCATTGACCATGATTTAGCAAGCGGGGCTTTTTCACAGCGTACCAATTTGGCTGGTAAAGCGATTCCGTCCATCATTACCCGTTTTCCACCTGAGCCAAATGGTTATTTACATATTGGTCACGCTAAAAGTATTTGCCTCAATTTTGGTTTAGCTGCTGACTACAACAATCAAGCTGGTGGTGCGCGCTGCAATATGCGTCTAGACGACACCAATCCAGTTAAAGAGGATGTGGAATACGCTGACAGTATTTTGGATGCAGTGAAGTGGCTTGGTTTTGATTGGGGAACCCATCTTTATCATGCGAGCGATTATTTTGATCGTCTCTATGAGTTTGCTGAAATCTTGATTCAGAGCGGTAAGGCTTATGTTGACAGTCAAAGCGCTGATGATATTCATACCAATCGAGGTAACTTTGGCCAAGCTGGAAAAAATAGCCCTTACCGCGATCGTAGTCCAGAAGAAAATCTCTCCTTATTCCGCGAAATGCGTGATGGGAAGTTCAAGGACGGCGAGCATGTATTGCGCCTGAAAATTGACATGGCGCATCCCAATATTGTGATGCGTGATCCCGTTGTTTACCGTATCCGCCATACCGATCACCACCGCACGGGCAGTAAATGGTGCATTTATCCCCTATATGACTTCACACATTGCATCTCTGACGCATTGGAGAATGTCTCTCACTCCATCTGTACACTAGAGTTTGAAAACAACCGCCCCTTGTACGACTGGATTGTGAATTCATTAAAAGAATTGGGCGTCTTTAAAGACCCGGTGCCCCATCAATATGAGTTCGCACGACTGAACCTGACATACACCATTACCAGTAAGCGTAAGTTACTGCAGCTGGTAGAAGAAAAGCATGTTGAGGGTTGGGATGATCCACGGATGCCAACCATTGTAGGAATCCGTCGTCGTGGCTACACCCCAGAAAGTATTCGTCTGTTCTGCGAGCGCATTGGCGTATCTAAAGCCGATAGCTGGATTGATATGAGTACACTTGATCAAGCGGTGCGCGACGATCTAGAAGCAAGAGCTCCACGCGCTACTGCGGTACTCAAACCACTCAAGCTCGTAGTGGAAAACTTTGATGTCTCAGCAAAAGAAGCATGCTCTGCCCCACGTCATCCGAATCACCCCGAGTGGGGCAATCGTGAATTTCATTTCACGCGCGAACTGTGGATTGAAGCAGATGACTTTATGAAGGAACCCATTAAGGGCTTCTTCAGGCTATATCCACCGATTGGAGATCAGCCCGGTAGCCGCGTTCGCTTACGCCATGGATTTGTTGTGCAATGCACTGGTTTTGAAACCGACGCACAAGGGAATGTCACGCAAGTCAACGTGACACACTTCCCCGATAGCAAGAGCGGTACTGCTGGCTCCAATAACTACAAGGTCAAAGGCAATATTCACTGGATCAGCGCGGCTGAGGCGATTCCTGCAGAAGTTCGTCTATATGATCACCTCTTTAGCGACCCGCATCCAGATAGTGGCGATAAGAATTTCTTAGAAGCAATCAATCCCCAATCTAAGCAAACTATTACTGCTTACTTAGAGCCCTGCATGAAAGATGCCACAGCGGAGGATCGTTTTCAGTTTGAACGTCACGGCTACTTTGTTGCCGACAAGTATGATTCCAAGCCTGGCAAGCCCGTGTTCAACCGCACAGTTGGACTTAAGGATTCTTGGAAATAGTTTTTAGAAAATGTCCTACGCTGGGATAGCGTAGTGGCGTTTTTAATTCTGGCAAGCGCTGATTAGTCACTCTGCGTGACTCACGCATAAAAGACCAAAGCATTGGGCTAACAATTTTTTGCAACTCACTGCCAGGTAATCGGAGCGGTCTTTCCAGCCCAAAGGCATCGGCCACTTCATCAAAGTAATCCCCCATTTTGGTCTCGCCGCCATCACAGGTATTAATGATGCGCTGAGGCTTGCCATGGTAGACGGCTGCACAGGCTAGCCTCGCCAAATCATCGCTATGAATATGATTGGAGTAAGCATCTTCCTCAGGCAGTAGTGCTGGTGTTTGCGCCCGAAGCCTCTCAATCGGCAGACGATCAGCCGCATAAATCCCTGGAACACGCAAAATCGTTAAGGCAACGCCGTGTGCTGGCGCCCATAATCGAAGAGCCCGCTCAGCATCCACTCTTCTTTGGGCGCGCTCACTTTGAGGGTTTGCTGGAGTTATCTCGCTCACTTTACCGCCCCGGTGATCACCATAGACACCGGTGGTGCTGATATAGATCAGGCGCCTGACGGCATTGGAGCCTTGGGCTAAAATTCGGAGTAGGTTGCGGGTTCGGCAATCACGATTTCCACCATTTTGAGGTGGCGCCAGATGAATGACGGTTTGAGCTAAACCGCTAAGGCGCCATAAAGACTCTGGATGATCCAGATTACCCAAAATAGGAATCGCGCTAACCTCCCTCAACTCCTGAAAACGACTTTGCTGTGAAGTCAGCGCAAAAACACGATGACTTCGCGATAGTTGCTTAGCGACCCGAAGACCAATGTCTCCGCAGCCAATAATCAGGATTGAAGGTTTACCAAAAGGTTGCATAAGCTACATCGTAACGATTTATTGAAAGGAATGAGAGTGTCTTATCAGGTCACGCTCAAAACGAGCGGCAAACAATTTACCGTTAATCCAGATGAGAATCTCCTGGAGGCCGCTCTTCGTCAAGGCATCAACCTGCCCTATGGCTGCAAAAATGGCGCTTGCGGCTCCTGCAAAGGTAAAGTTTTAGAAGGTCAAGTGACTCATGGTCAGCATAGTGAAAGCGCCCTGAGTAAGACTGATGAGACTGCAGGCGGCATTCTGGTTTGTTGCTCCCACCCCCAATCAGACCTGCTAATTGAAGCTCGTGAAGTCCAAGGGGCGGGCGATATTGCGATTCGCAAAGTGCCTTGCCGCGTCAACGTGATTACCAGACCCAGTGATGATGTCGCCATTCTCAAGCTCCAATTACCTGCTGCAGAACGCTTTCAATTCTTGGCTGGTCAGTATTTGGAGTTTCTCCTCAAAGATGGTCAACGCCGTGCTTACTCAATCGCCAATGCGCCCGAGCAAGAGGGTCCTCTGGAGTTGCATATTCGTCATTTGCCAGGCGGCCTCTTTACCGACTTTGTGTTTGGTGCCGTCACGCCCGCATTAAAAGAAAAAGATATTCTTCGCTTTGAGGGTCCCCTAGGAAGCTTCTTCTTAAGAGAAGATTCTAAAAAACCGATTATTTTTGTTGCAGCAGGCACAGGCTTTGCCCCGATCAAATCGATCATCGAGCAAATGCAAGCAAAGAAGATGGAGAGGCCAATCTACCTTTACTGGGGTGGACGTCGCCCCAGTGATTTGTATTTGGGTGATTTGTGCAAAGTCTGGGAAAAAGAAATTGCCGACTTTAAATACATCCCCGTGATTTCGGACGCCTTGGCGGAGGATGGTTGGCAAGGTCGCACCGGCTTTGTGCATCAAGCTGTGATGGCTGACCATCCTGATATGAAGGGTTTGCAGGTCTATGCCTGTGGTGCCCCAGTCATGGTCAATGCCGCCAGAAATGACTTCTCAGCCAAATGCCTCTTGCCAGAGGAAGAGTTCTTTGCCGACTCATTCACTAGCGCGGCTGATTTAGCTAACGCATAAGTCTTGCCCCACAAAACCCATTCGGTTAGATAATAGAAACTTCATTTCACCCTGTCACTCTTTCTTCCTAAATCAGCATGAATAAGCCAATCCAGACTATTGATACCCACTCAGTCATGTTTATTACACCGCGCCCTGAGGTCGTGATGATGGAGGGCAAGGGCTCATGGTTAACGGATAACAATGGCAAACGCTATTTAGATTTCTTGCAAGGCTGGGCTGTGAACTGCTTAGGCCATGGCAACCCAGGGATGATTGAAGCGCTCAACGTGCAAGCAAGGAAGTTAATTAACCCAAGTCCTGCGTTCTACAACGAACCGATGATTGACCTATCCAATCTACTGACTGCAAACAGTTGCTTCAATAAAGTCTTCTTTGCAAATAGTGGCGCGGAGGCCAATGAAGGTGCAATTAAGTTGGCACGCAAATGGGGTCAGCTAAATAAATCTGGTGCGTTTGAAATTATTACTTTCGATCACAGTTTTCATGGCCGCACACTAGCAACGATGAGCGCTTCTGGAAAACCAAACTGGGATACGATGTTTGCTCCACAAGTAGCGGGCTTTCCTAAAGCGGATTTAAATGATTTAGAGTCCGTCAAAAAACTAGTGACTGACAAAACCGTTGCGGTCATGCTTGAACCCGTTCAAGGTGAAGGTGGTGTGATTCCAGCAACCCAAGAATTTATGCGTGAGCTACGTAAGTTCACCAAAGAAAACAATATTCTGTTGATTGCCGATGAAGTGCAGGCTGGCTGTGGTCGCACCGGTACGCTCTTTGCCTATCAAAACTACGGCATTGAGCCAGATATCATGACTTTGGGCAAAGGTATTGGTGGAGGCGTTCCATTGGCAGCCCTACTGGCAACAGATGCAGTAGCTTGCTTTGTGCCTGGCGATCAAGGTGGGACTTATAACGGTAACCCCCTCATGACTGCTGTTGGTATTAGCGTCATTGAACAACTGTTGGCTCCCGGATTTTTGGATAGCGTCAAAGCGAAAGGTGCATTGCTAAAGTCTGAATTACTTAAGCTTTGTGCAGAATTTAATCTTGAAGGTGAGCGTGGCGAAGGATTGCTACGTGCGCTGATGCTTGGAAAAGATATTGGCCCAAAACTAGTTGATCTGGCGCGAGATCGCAGCCCTGAAGGGTTGCTGATTAACTCACCTAGGCCAAACCTATTGCGCTTTATGCCAGCTTTAAATGTGTCTGACGATGAAATTCGTCAGATGTGCAATATGCTGCGCGAGTTACTCAAGGAAGCAGCTTAATAAGCCTTGCCCACCTACTCACCTAGGTAGGCAGTTCTAACCCTAGGATCCTCTAGCAATTCTTTTCCAGATCCGCTCAGAGTGATTAAGCCATTCTCCATGACGTAGGCGCGATCTGCCATCTGCAGGGCTAAGCGTGCGTTTTGCTCCACCAGGAAAATAGTCATCCCGCTGGTGGACAAACTGCGAATCACATCAAATATGGTTTCTACCATGATGGGGGATAGCCCCATTGAAGGCTCATCTAACAGTAGTAACTTGGGCTGAGCCATCATTGCCCTGCCCATGGCAACCATTTGCTGCTCACCACCGGATAACGTCCCCGCCAACTGTGAAAGACGCTCTTTCAATCTCGGGAAATACGAATACACCTGTTCAAGCTTGCGCTCAATTTCCTTGGCATCAGACTTTAAGTAAGCACCCATTTGTAGGTTTTCTAAAATCGTCATGCGTTTAAAGACGCCGCGGCCCTCGGGTACCATGCCTAATCCCAGGCGCACTAATTCATATGCGGGCAACTTCTTGGTTTCCTGGTTTGCAAAATGAATCTCTCCAGCAGATGGAGTGAGCAAACCTGCGATGGCCTTCAGGCTAGAGCTCTTACCTGCGCCATTTGCACCGATCAAGGCAACAAGCTCACCATGGTCTACATGTAAGTCAATTCCCTTAACGGCATTAATTCCGCCATAAGAAACCTTGAGTTCCTTTACCTTAAGCAAAGAAGCCATTACGCAACCCCTTGCCCAAGATAGGCTCTTATCACTTCTGGGTGGACGCGCACATCCGCAGGCTTTCCAGTAGCAATTACCTTGCCGTAATCCAGTACCGTCAAGCTGTCGCAAATCCCCATAACCAAACTCACATCGTGCTCAATCAACAAGATGGTTTTGCCATCAGCACGGATGCGCAATAACAATTCTCGAAGCTCTAATTTCTCAGTAGCATTCATACCAGCAGCTGGCTCATCTAGAGCCAAGAGTTTAGGCTCAGTGGCTAATGCCCTCGCTATCTCAAGACGACGCTGATGACCGTAAGAGAGGTTACACGCTTCCATCTGGGCAAACTCACTTAGACCGACATAAGCCAATAGCTTATGCGCTTTTTCTCGTATTGCGCGCTCTTCACGCTTAGTTGATGGAAAGCGGAAAATTGCGCCTAATAGCCCAGCTTTAGTCCGGCAATGACAGCCCACCATGACATTCTCGAGGACAGTCATTTCGCCGAAGAGACGAATATTTTGGAATGTTCTAGCTAAACCAGCTTTAGTAACTTCAGATACCGACTCTGGAAAATACGATTTGCCATCAAACAAAAAGATTCCAGAGTCCGCAGGATATAAACCAGTAATCACATTAAAGAAAGTTGTCTTACCGGCACCATTGGGGCCAATCAAGCCAACAATTGCACCATGGGGTACTTGTAAACCAACGGAGTCTAGCGCCTGCACGCCACCAAAGCGCTTGGATACATCAGCGACATCCAACAGTAAAGCAGTTGTCATTTGCCACCTCTACGCTTTTGCCAAATACCACCTGGGCGATAGAGCATGATCAGAATCAAAGCTAGGCCATAAATTAATTGACGGATTACCTCAACATCGATAACGACATGGCCAAACAAGAACTGCTGCAATGGCTGCGCAATACCGCGCAATACCTCCGGAAACACCGCCAATAGCACCGCACCCAAAATCACTCCTGGAATATGCCCAATACCGCCAAGAACGACCATAGCCAGGACTACGATAGACTCCCAGAGCGTAAATGATTCTGGAGAGACGAAGCCCTGAAAAGCAGAAAACAATACGCCCGCCACACCCGCAAATGAAGCGCCGATTGCAAAGGCGAGTAATTTCATATTGCGCGTATTAATACCCATCGCCTTGGCTGCAATCTCATCCTCGCGAATGGCAATCCAAGCGCGCCCAATACGCGAGTCCTGCAAATGTAAGCAAACAATAGCTACCGCAATTGCCAACACAAGGAATAAATAAAACACCAGATATAAACCCGGAATTTGCACAAAACCTAAATTCAAAGGTTTAGTAAACGAGATGCCAAACAATTGAATCGGATCAATCCCCGAAATTCCCTTAGGGCCATTAGTGAGATTTAGAGGGCGGTCAAGGTTATTCATAAAGATACGAATAATTTCACCGAAGCCTAGGGTAACGATTGCCAAATAATCACCGCGCAACTGCAGCGTCGGCAAACCTAAAATCAGCCCAAATAAAGCGGCCAGAATAATCGAGAAGACGGCAACCATCCAGGGTGAAAAATGCATGCCCTCTGGAAAAGCAGCCGCAATAGTTTCAAACTGAGTTGGCAAATGTGGAGAAGCCAACAGGGCAAAGCTATAGGCGCCTAAAGCATAAAAGGCTATGTAGCCCAAATCTAAAAGGCCCGCAAAACCCACTACGACGTTCAAGCCCAGGGCCAGCACGATGTAAAGCAAGGCAAAGTCGAGTACTCGCACCCAGTAGCTGCCGCCACCAGCACCTACAACCCAAGGTAAAAGCACTAAAGCGATAACACCCAGCCAAAGATAGGTGGAGCGATTAAGGCGAATGAAGCGATTGGCGAAAAGACTTTTAAGCACGATCTGAAACCTTCTCACCCAACAAACCTGTAGGTCGCAAAACCAAAACCAAGATCAACACTAGAAATGCAAAGATATCCTGGTAGTTAGAGCCAAAGACTCCACCGGTAAGCTCGCCGATATATCCTGCACCCAAAGATTCAATTAACCCTAAGAGCAGGCCACCTAACATCGCGCCCTGCAAATTTCCGATACCACCCAGGACGGCAGCAGTAAATGCCTTAAGGCCTGGAATGAAGCCCATGTAAAAGTGGACATTTCCATAGTTGCTCGCAATCATGACGCCCGCTAAACCCGCTAGTGCACCACCCAACATAAAAGTAATGGAGATCACGCGATTTGGATTAACGCCCATCAGCGCAGCAATTTGAGCTTGTTCTGCCGTAGCCCGCATTGCTCTGCCAAGCTTTGTTTTTTCTACCAGGAACAATAAGCCTGACATTACTGCCAAGGCCACCACGATGATCACAATTTCTTTGCCAGTAATCGTAGCGCCACTCCCCCACAAATCAATTGGAGTTGAAGGCAATAATTGTGGATAAGTCATAGGATTGCGCGACCAAATCATCATTGCAATCGTTTGCAACAAAATAGACATGCCAATAGCCGATATCAGCGGCGCCAAGCGTGGAGCATTACGCAAAGGGCGATAAGCAATCCTCTCAATCCAATAACTTAATCCTGCGCAGACTGCCATCGTTACTGGTAGCACGATCAAGAGCGTAAGCCAACCCGGCAAGTCACTCGTTAAATTGAGAATCAGGCGCAATAACGACAGCGAAACCATGGCGCCAATCATTAAGACCTCGCCATGTGCAAAATTAATAATCCCCAGAACACCATAGACCATCGTGTACCCCAACGCAATCAAGGCATAGATGCTGCCTAGCACTAAGCCATTAATAATCTGTTGAAGAAGGATATCCATTAGGGTTGGGAATAAATTGGGTCTAGATAAAAAAATAGCACCGCATGAGCGGCGCCATTTTTTATTGAAGTGTCTTTACATCTTAATGACGTCAAGAACAGTTTTCTTTTTGTCTTTGAAGTCATACAAAGTGATTACGCCTTCTTTCATATCACCCTTGCTATCGAAGGCAATATTGCCTACTAGGCCCTGCATCTTGGTATCTGGCATGGCAGCTAAAATCTTTGCGGGGTCGGTTGAGTTTGAGCGCTTCATTGAATCCACTAAAACATAGACTGCGTCATAAGTGAAAGGTGCGTAGATTTGTACCTCGGAATTAAAGCGCTCTTTATATCGCCTCTGGAAGTCCGCGCCTTGCGCCATCTTCGATAACGCCATACCAGCCTCAGAACAGGTCACATTCACTACGGCATCGCCAGCCAACTCAGCAAGCTTTTCTGTACACATACCATCACCACCAACTATCTTGGCTTTAATGCCAAGTTCTGCTGCTTGCTTGGTTAAAGGGCCGCCTGTCGCATCCATGCCGCCATACATGATGACATCAGGTTTGCTACCTTTAATTTTAGTCAGAATTGCTTTGAAATCGGTTGCCTTGTTATTGCTCGCTTCGCGAGTGACCACTTTCATGCCAGCAGCTTTAACTGTTTTCTCAAATTCATCAGCCAAACCTTTGCCGTACTGAGTTGAGTCATCAATAATCGCTACAGTCTTTGCCTTCAAAGTATTGGCAACGTAATTAGCCAATGCTGGGCCTTGCTGTGCATCAGTAGCCACCAAACGATAAGTCGTCTTAAAGCCTTGCTTGGTATAGTCAGGATTCGTTGCTGATGGAGAAACTTGAGTAATGCCTGCGTCGCTATAGATACGCGATGCCGGAATACTTGTTCCAGAGTTGAGGTGACCTACTACCCCCACTACTTTGGCATCCACTAATTTTTGCGCAACTTGTGTGGCTGTCTTTGGATCTTCCGCATCATCCTCGGGGACCAAAGTCAGAACTACTTTTTTTCCATCAATGATTAAGCCCGCTTTATTGATTTCTTCAAGCGCAAGACGGGCGCCGTTCTCATTATCTTTACCTAAGTGGGCAATAGGCCCAGTGAGAGGAGCAACGTGACCGATCTTTACCTCAACACCATCAGCCGAAGCTACAGCAGATTTATCGCCCCCTTTGCCGCATGCAGCCAGTAATAAAGTCGAGGCCGCCAAAACAATGGCGCTTCTTGTAAGGGTGATGTGTGATGTGATCATGTACAGCTCCTCTGTTATGAATGGATACTTCAATCAACTAAATTTTTTGGTAATGAAAAAGTAACGTCCTCAACTACACCATCGAGCGCACGCACACTTCTTGGTCCAAACTCCTGTATGCGACTAACAATCGATTGCGCCAAGCTCTCTGGCGCTGATGCGCCCGCAGTTAAACCAACCCGTTTTTTACCAGTGAACCATTCTGACTTCAACTGATCTGGTGAATCCACCATGTAAGAAGGAACCCCGAGCTTTTCAGAAAGCTCACGCAAGCGATTAGAGTTCGAGCTTGTCGCACTTCCCACCACAATAACCACCTCAACCTGAGGTGCCATAAATTTCACAGCATCTTGACGATTCTGAGTGGCATAACAAATATCTTGCTTACGGGGCTGAACAATATTGGGAAACTTAATCGTTAGCGCATCGACAATTTCTTTTGTCTCGTCTACCGAGAGTGTTGTCTGGGTAACAAATGCAATCTTCTCATCGGCTGGGAAAGGCAACGAACCCACATCGCCAACTTTCTCGATTAAGAAAACACCTTCCCTGACCTGTCCCATCGTTCCCTCAACCTCAGGGTGCCCTGCATGACCAATCATCAATACCGTGAAGCCGTCTTTGCACATCTTGACAACCTCAAGGTGAACTTTGGTAACCAGAGGGCAAGTAGCGTCATACACCTGCAAACCTCGCACCTCAGCATCCTTGCGAACTTCCTGAGAAACGCCATGGGCACTAAATACAACAATGCCGCCTTTGGGAACCTCATGCAATTCATCTACAAATACCGCACCCTTGTCGCGCAACTCATTTACTACATAGGCGTTGTGCACAATTTCATGGCGCACATATATTGGCGCACCAAAACGAATGAGTGCCTCATTGACGATATTAATTGCACGATCTACGCCCGCGCAGAAACCCCGCGGCTGAGCCATCAAAATTTCTGGGTTATTAGAGTCGCTCATGGTTTACAAAATCGCCACAATCTCTGCCTCAAAAGTCACTGGTCTGCCTGCCAGAGGATGGTTAAAGTCAAACCAGGCTCCCTCTTCATTAATCGATTGCAGTACACCTGCGTACTGAGCGCCACCTGGTGCATTGAACTCAATCACATCCCCAGGATTAAATTCCACATCATCATCGCGACCCTCTTTAAGCGCGTTCAAAGATACCCATTGGACCAAATCTTCTTTGCGCTCACCAAAACTTTCCTCAGGCGCGAGCAGTGCACTTTTTTTCTCTCCAACACCTAAACCTAGCAAGACTTTTTCAAAGCAAGGAGCAAATTGTCCAGACCCCATCAAAACCGTCGCAGGACGATCGACAAAAGTGTTGATGTAATCCTCCCCACTGGGCAGAGTAAGCCGATAGTTGAGAGTCAAATAGGAATTAGGCAAAACAGTAAGCTTAGTCATAAGGTGATTGTATCTAGGCCTGCGCTGGCTGTGCACTCCCCCATTACAAGCTGGCCAAAAAATGAGCAGCCTCGAGAAAAACTTCGCTTAAATGGCGCAGCGGCACTTTCTGATGCCGAACTACTGGCTATCTTTTTGCGAGTTGGGGTTAAGGGCAAAAGTGCTGTTGCCCTAGCCAAGGATCTACTGCATCACTTTGGGGGGCTCCCTCGACTATTGGCCAGCACCCCTGAAGAATTTACGCGGCTCCATGGCATGGGGCTGTCTAAGTGGTCTCAAATTCAGGCGGCATATGAGCTAGTTAAGAGAAGCCTAGAGGATGGTTTGACCCATGACCCCATCTTTTCATCTCCTAACCACGTCAGAGAGTTCTTGCAGGCCAAAATTGGTCGCCTCCCTCATGAGGTTTTTCTGTGCCTCTACTTAGACTCCCGGCTTCACCTGATTGAGTGTGATGAGCTTTTTAGAGGCTCCATTACCCAAACAGCCATCTACCCCCGCGAAATCCTAAAAGAGGCACTTGCCAAGAATGCTAGCGCCCTGATCGTGGCCCACAATCATCCCAGCGGCAATCCATTACCTAGCGATGCAGACCAAAAACTCACCAAGGTGCTGGCAAATGCCTTGCAACTGGTAGATATTCAGCTCCTGGATCACTGTATTGTGAGTGGTAGCGGTTTTTTCTCATTTTCCGACTCTGGGCTTATGGATATTGGATTTAAATGATAGTAAATGCTAACTTGATAGGTAATTTTCTACCTAGACAGCCCTTTTATGCCCAATTCACTAAAAACAAAGCCATTTAGTGCTAGCCGAAAATAGGCTGAGACTGATACAATCTCCTTTTTTCGCAATTAATGGAGTTATGTCATGGCAAAAGTTTGCCAAGTCACTGGGAAGAAGCCGATGGTTGGCAACAATGTATCCCATGCAAACAATAAAACGAAGCGTCGCTTTTTGCCGAATTTGCAAAATCGTCGATTCTGGGTTGAATCTGAAAACCGTTGGATTAGCTTGCGCTTAACCAATGCTGGTTTGCGCGTTATCGACAAAAACGGCATCGATGCTGTGTTGTCTGATCTACGTGCACGTGGCGAAATTTAAGGAGCGCAGAAATGGCTAAAGGCGGCAGAGAAAAAATCAAGTTAGAGTCATCAGCAGGTACTGGTCACTTCTACACAACTTCAAAAAACAAGCGTACAAAGCCTGAGAAAATGGAGATCATGAAGTTTGATCCAACTATTCGCAAGCACGTTGCTTACAAAGAAACAAAGCTGAAGTAATTCCTTCTTTCAGCAAATAAAAAACCCGCTACATCAGCGGGTTTTTTATTGTCTAGAAATTCATCCAAGCACTTGGTTTGAAATTTTTCTTTTAAGCGTAACGACGCAATCTCAACGAGAACTCACGCAGGCTTGTTAAACCACTTTCTTCAGCGCGCTGACACCAAGCGTGCAACTGAGTAAGTAATTGCTCTTTGGTCGCATTAGAGCGACTCCAGATAGCTTGAAGATCACGACGCATTTCAATCATCTTTCGTAGTTGAGCATTGCTCGCCATTAGCTCCTCAAGCTTTGCTTTCTCTTGCTCAGTCAAACGAGATTCATCTTTGGCCAACCAAGCACGCGCATCCGTTAAATGGGTTGCTAAGACCTGCATATGCTGCACTTCATGACTAAAGAAGTTACGCAATGTCTTGCTGTAGCGCGCCATGATTTCATAGCGGTTTGCAATGATGGCCTCAAGAGTATTTTGATCGGCAGGACGCAAATCACTCAGCACTGGCTTAGGTGGAGTCTTCTTCACAGTCGCCAAGCCAGCCGCACTCATGATCTGGATATACATCCAACCAATATCGAACTCATACCATTTGTTTGACAGCTTCGCACTCGTTGCAAAGGTGTGGTGATTGTTATGCAACTCTTCACCGCCAATCAAAATACCCCAAGGCAGAATGTTTCGGGAAGCATCTTCATAATCAAAATTACGATAGCCCCAATAGTGACCGATACCGTTAATGATTCCGGCTGCCGTAATCGGAATCCAGAGCATTTGCACTGCCCAAACTGTTAGACCAATCGCGCCAAACAAAAACACATCAATGATGAGCATGATGGCAACGCCCTGCCAAGAAAACTTAGAGTAGATGTTGTGCTCGATCCAGTCATCTGGAGTGCCGTGACCAAATTTATCCAAGGTCTCTTGATTGGCTGCTTCTTTTTTATAAAGCTCAGCGCCACGAGAGAGCACTGTATTGATGCCCAGAACCTGTGGGCTATGAGGATCATCAATAGTTTCACATTTAGCGTGATGCTTGCGATGGATGGCAGCCCATTCTTTGGTAACCATGCCAGTTGTTAGCCAAAGCCAAAAGCGGAAGAAATGGGAAACGATAGGATGTAAGTCCAAAGCACGATGTGCTTGGCAGCGGTGCAAGAAAATTGTCACCGCAGCAATCGTGATGTGAGTAACCACCAG
The DNA here is from genome assembly GCF_018687895.1 of Polynucleobacter sp. JS-JIR-II-50. Lineage (NCBI taxonomy): Bacteria > Pseudomonadati > Pseudomonadota > Betaproteobacteria > Burkholderiales > Burkholderiaceae > Polynucleobacter > Polynucleobacter sp. JS-JIR-II-50. Next base: position 1,746,314 of record NZ_CP061307.1, read on the forward strand.
AGCGAAAACAACTATCTTCCACCATGACCAATCCAAATATCCATTAGCAAGCCAATGGAGGAACAAATCAAAACCTGAAGCTGTATTCAAAAGGGGATCCCTAAAGAGGTCTAAAACTCTATTTTAGTTCTTTAGGGGCCAGCTTGTTTTTGACCTTAGTCTCTTTTTGAGGGTCTTTTTCTGAATCAGGGACTGGGGCAGCAGCCTTCTTCTGGAATACAGCCCCAAAGAAGCCGTCTGTTCCATGAATATGGGGCCATAACTGCCACCAAGGATTGTCCGAACTACAACCTATTGGTAATTTATCCTTAGGAAACAATGGCTTAAGCACTTCTGCCGCGGGAACAGCCTCAAATTGTGGGTGTTTTGCCAGAAAATCCTCGGCAATGGCTTGATTTTCTTGGGGTAGGAGGCTACAAGTGGCATATACCAACCGGCCTCCAGGCTTCAATAAACGAGCGGCAGAAGTCAAAATATTCATTTGCTTCTGGTTGAGCTCTAAAACTCCCTCAGGGGTTTGGCGCCACTTCAGGTCTGGATTACGACGTAAAGTACCCATACCACTACAAGGGGCATCTACTAGAACACGATCAATCTTGCCTGCCAAGCGTTTGATCTTGGTGTCATTCTCACTATCAATCCACACTGGATGGACGTTTGAAAGGCCGCTACGGGCCTGCCTTGGCTTCAAATTCGCTAAACGACGCTCTGACGTATCTAAAGCGTACAAGCGTCCTGTAGAGCGCATGATCGCTCCAATGGCCAAGGTCTTGCCGCCAGCTCCAGCGCAAAAGTCGACAACCATCTCACCACGTTTAGGCGCGAGTAAGTGAGCCAAAAGCTGACTGCCCTCATCCTGCACCTCAAACATACCCGCTTTAAAACCTGCAGTATTTTGCAGGGCAGGTTTACCCATGATGCGCACCCCATCAGGTGCGTAAGGAGTTGGAATTGCTTGATAGCGACCGCCCAATGCATTCATCTGCACGAGCAGTTCTTCGCGATTGGTTTTCATGGTGTTCGCACGCAAATCTAACAGCGCTGGATGCATTAATGACTTAGCCAACTCTTCGCGAGCTTCTTCGCCAGGATATTTTCCAAACGCATCCCACAACCACTCGGGCAAATTGTTCCGCACGAGAGGATTTAATGCTGCAGGATCAACCGTTGCAAAACGCTGTAGCCACTCGTATTCACCCGTCTTCAGTACGTGCGCTAAATCAGCAATTGCGCTCTCTGCACGATTAGCAGAACCCAGCCCGCCTTCAGACAGAGCAGACAGCAAACCCAATAGGGCCAAGCGTCTAGCCTGAGAGCCTTCACCACTTGAAGCGAATTGAGAGAACTCATTTTTACGACGCAAAATGGCGAACGCACTCTCGGCAATCAAAGCACGATCGCGATTTCCAAGTTGTTTCTCTTCTCTGAAATAACGACTGACTACTCGGTCAGCCGGCTGTTCAAAACTCAGCAACTCGGGAAGCAAACGTTCAAGGTGAATCGCATGCTGTGGCAATGCTTTTGCATTTGAGAAATTCTTTTGACCTTCTGGTGCAATTAAATTCCCGCTAGCATTGCGACGCTCGGGACGACGCAACGGATCTTTCGATTTCGTTGCGTAACTTTTGTGGGGGGCTAGTCTGCTACCAGATCTACGGGGTGGACGTTCTGCACTCATAATTTAAAAAATTGCGGCTCCGGGGGTTGTAACTTCACTTGATTACCATCTATGCGCAATCGTCCATCAAGGAACCATTTTACGGCCCGGGGATAAATTTGATGCTCGGCAGCCAAAACACGGGCAGCCAAGGTGTCCGCCTCATCACTTTCCAGCACTGGAACTGAGGCCTGACAAATAATGGGGCCCTCATCCACACCTTCATTCACGAAGTGCACGGTGGCGCCATGCTCCTTCACACCAGCCTCCAGAGCCCGTTCGTGGGTATGTAAACCAGGGAAGGCAGGCAATAAGGCTGGATGGATATTGATCAAGCGACCCTCAAAATGGCGAATAAAGCCCGGAGTCAGAATTCTCATAAAGCCCGCAAGAACCACCAAATCAGCCCCTAAGGCATCAATCTGTGCAATTAAGGCGGCATCAAAGGATTCTCGGGTCGCGTGCTCCTTATGCTCAATGGTAAAGGCCGGAATGCCCTGCGAGCGAGCAAAATCAAGGCCCTTAGCCGCTGAATGATTCGCTATAACCCCAGCAAAAGTGACTGGCCATTGCTCTTTTTGAGCTGTTTTGACGATGGCCTCGAAATTAGATCCGCGGCCGGAGATTAAGGTGACGATAGAAGGCATGCCCACAATATAATTGATGGCTACCCTGAAAGCGATTTTGTGAACGTATTCCGTGGCCCCACCCAGTTTTCTGCAGGACCAGCTTGTGCCCTAACCATCGGCAATTTCGATGGCGTGCACAGGGGTCATCGCGCCTTGCTCAAGGAGTTGGTTGATGGCGCCAAGGATCAAGGTCTGGTTAGTTGTGTAATGACCTTTGAGCCACATCCAAAAGAATTCTTTTCATCAGAACAAGCCCCGCCCCGCATTCTGAATTTACGCGACAAATTAGCTGCCCTTGCCGAACTTGGAGTAGACCGTGTTGTTGTAGAACACTTCAACTCTGCTTTTGCCAAACTGTCGCCCGAGGAATTTGTTTCAGAAATTATTGTTAAACGACTGAACGCTAAATGGATTTTGATTGGTGATGACTTTTGCTATGGCGCAAAACGTGCAGGTAACTTTGCCAGCCTGAAAGCTGCTGGCGAAAAATATGGCTTTGAAGTATCTAGCATCCAAACCATTCAAGAAAATGGTGAGCGCATTTCTAGTTCTGCACTTCGTACTGCGCTAGCCTCTGGTGACATGCAGTTAGCTGAAAAATTATTAGGGCGTCCTTACGGAATATCTGGGCACGTGCTTCATGGTCAGAAGCTAGGACGTCAACTTGGGTTCCCCACTTTGAATTTAGCAGTTGCCAATCATCTGCACCATCGCAAACCGGCAACGACTGGAATCTTCACCGCACAAGTGTTAGGCTTGAGTGATAAGCCACTGCCTGCTGTGGCTAGCTTGGGCGTAAGACCGACAGTGGAAGATGCGGGCAGAGTATTGCTAGAAACCCACATCTTTGACTACAACGCGGATCTTTACGGAAAAATTATTACCGTTGAACTATTAGAAAAAATCCGTGACGAGGCAAAGTATCCAGACCTCGAAACCCTTACACAAGCGATTGCATCTGATGCAACGCACGCCAGAAATTATTTCCAGAAAAAAGCTTATGTCTGAAAAAGAAAACTCTTACCCCGTCAATCTTCTAGATACCTCTTTCCCAATGCGAGGAGATCTAGCTAAGCGCGAGCCACAGTGGGTTGCAGGCTGGCAAAAAAATAAGCTCTACGAAAAGATTCGTGCAGCCCATGCCAATCAACCAAAATTCATTCTGCATGATGGCCCTCCATATGCAAACGGCGATATTCATATTGGACACGCAGTTAACAAGATTCTGAAAGACATGATTGTCAAGTCACGCTGGCTCATGGGTTTTGACTCTGTTTATGTGCCTGGCTGGGATTGCCATGGCATGCCGATTGAAATTCAAATTGAAAAAGAGTTTGGCAAAAACTTACCAACTGCCGAAGTGCAGTCAAAGGCGCGTGCTTATGCCCATGTTCAAGTGGAAAAACAGAAGAAAGATTTTGAACGCTTGGGTGTATTAGGTGATTGGAATAACCCCTACCTCACTATGAACTTTCGCAACGAGGCTGATGAAATCCGCGCCCTTGGGAAGATCTGGGAAAAGGGATATGTGTTCCGTGGATTAAAGCCGGTGAACTGGTGTTTTGATTGTGGCTCTGCACTTGCTGAAGCCGAAGTGGAATACCAAGACAAAACTGACCCAACGGTGGATGTTGGCTTTGCCTTTGATGATGCACAGCGTCCACAGCTAGCAAAAGCGTTTGGACTTGCCGAGCTACCAAATAAACCAGGTCAAATTGTCATCTGGACAACAACCCCCTGGACCATTCCTGCTAACCAAGCAATGAATGTCCACCCAGAACTTACTTACGCTTTAGTAGATGTTGGCGACAAGTTATTAATTCTGGCAAAGGACCGAGTTGAGATTTGCTTGCAAGACTATGGTCTAGAAGGCGCAGTGATTGCCACTTGCCAAGGTGCTCAATTGGCAAACATTTCCTTCTGGCATCCGCTAGCGCAGTTGCATGATGGCTATAAGCGCCTGTCTCCCATTTACCCTGCCGAGTACGTCACGCTCGATACAGGTACCGGTATTGTTCACTCTGCTCCTGCCTATGGTGAGGAAGACTTTAAATCCTGCAAAGCCAATAAGCTTGCTGATAAGGACATTCTTAATCCCGTGATGGGTAATGGAGTGTACGCATCATGGTTACCGCTCTTCGCCAACGAATACATCTGGAAAGCAAACCCAAAGATTGTTGAAGCTATGCGCGAAGCAGGCAGCTTGTTACGTGATAAAACTTACACTCACTCATACATGCACTGCTGGCGTCACAAGTCGCCGATTATTTATCGCGCTACCTCACAATGGTTTGCAAGCATGGATAAGAAGCCATCTGATGGCCAAGCCAGTTTGCGCGAAACTGCATTGACAGGGATTAATAGCACTGAGTTCTTCCCAGCATGGGGCAAACAGCGCTTAAGTAGCATGATTGCTAATCGCCCTGATTGGACTCTGTCACGTCAGCGCCAATGGGGCGTCCCAATGGCGTTCTTTGTTCATAAAGAAAGTGGCGAACCACATCCACGCACCGTTGAATTGCTTGAAGAGATCGCTCTGCGCGTAGAAAAAGAAGGTATTGAAGCCTGGCAAAAACTGGAAGTTGCTGAACTATTGGGTGAAGAAGCCGCGCAATATGAAAAGAACCGCGACACCTTAGATGTTTGGTTTGACTCAGGTACAACACACTGGCACGTCATTCGTGGATCGCACCGTAACGAACTACTCACTGCTGACGCAGAAACACCAAACGGTCGCTTGGCTGATTTATATCTCGAGGGTTCAGACCAACATCGCGGCTGGTTCCACTCCTCCTTGCTAACGGGCGCCATGCTCGATGGCAAGCCGCCATATAAGGCACTCCTTACGCATGGCTTTACTGTCGACGGCCAAGGCCGCAAGATGAGTAAATCCGTGGGCAATGTGATTGCACCTCAACAAGTTGCAGACAAGCTCGGCGCTGAGATTATTCGCCTCTGGGTTGCCTCTACAGACTACTCTGGCGAAATGACGATCTCAGACGAGATTCTCAAGCGTGTTACCGAGAGTTATCGTCGCATTCGCAATACCTTGCGCTTCTTGCTGGCCAACCTATCTGATTTTGATCCTAGCAAGCACACAATGCCTGCTGAGCAGTGGCTTGAGATTGATCGCTACGCAGTTGCTCTTGCTAATCAATTGCAGAGTGATACTGAAGCGCATTACAAAGCATATGAATTCCAACCAGCAGTAGCTCGCATGCTGTCTTTCTGCTCCGAGGACTTGGGCGGCTTCTATTTAGATATTCTCAAGGATCGCCTCTATACAAGCGCACCGGACTCTCCTGACCGCCGTGCTGCTCAAAATGCACTATTCCAGATCACTCGCAATCTCTTAAAGTGGCTGTCTCCATTCCTCTCCTTCACCGCAGAGGAAGCTTGGAAAGACTTCCCCCATGGTTCGGGCAGCAAGCCTGCAGAATCGATCTTTATGGAAGAGTTTGGCAAGTTCTCTGATATTAATCATGCTGATGAATTGCTTGCTAAATGGAATCGTATTCGTGAAATTCGTTCTGAAGTTACCAAGGCAATTGAGGTGGAGCGCGAAGCAGGTAATGTAGGCTCATCATTGCAAGCTGAACTCACGATCAAAGTAGGTGACGTTGATTTCGCCATCCTGCACTCATTGGAGGATAATTTACGCTTTGTAACGATTACCTCTAGTGCCAATATTGAACTCAGTAATGAGGGGCTAGAAGTTTTGGTACGTGGTAGCCAATATAAAAAATGTGGACGCTGCTGGCATCACACCAAAGACGTAGGAAGCAATGCCGATCACCCAGAATTATGTGGTCGCTGCATTAGCAACTTGTTTGGTGATGGTGATCACCGCCTCTTCGCCTGAGTAGCGGCCATATGAAAAGTCTTGCTCTACCTCGTTATCTTGCAATTACAATCGTCGTGCTATTGCTTGATCAACTTAGCAAGTGGTCGGCGCTCAGTAATTTACAAATGGGCACCCCTGAACCAGTTCTTCCTTTTCTAAACTGGTTACTTCTCTTTAATCCTGGCGCAGCATTTTCATTTCTGGCGCAAGGCTCTGGTTGGCAGCGCTGGTTTTTCACCATTCTTGGGCTGGCAGCATCCGTTTACATTATTTGGATGCTCTATAAAAACCAAAGCGATAAGCTACTCTGCATAGCCTTGAGCTTCATTCTGGGTGGTGCACTTGGTAATGTCTTAGATCGCGTGATGTATGGCGCTGTAGTCGACTTTATTGATGTCTATTACGGCAACTGGCATTGGCCCGCTTTTAATATCGCTGATAGTGCTATCTGTATTGGTGCCGCCCTCATTATTTGGGGTGAATTACGTAAGTCATTTGGCAAATCCGCCCAATCCCATTAAGCTGGCGCCATGCAATCACTGATTAATAAGAAGATCGTTCTCGGAATCTCCGGCGGAATCGCAGCCTACAAAGCCCCTGAGCTTGCGCGTCAACTCATGCAAGAAGGCGCATCCGTGCAAGTAGTGATGACCGAAGCTGCACAGCAATTTGTAACGCCTGTGACCATGCAAGCCCTAACCGGCAACCCAGTTTATTTAAGTCAATGGGATAGCACGATTCCAAATAATATGGCGCACATTGAGTTATCACGTTCTGCAGATGCCATTCTGATCGCCCCTGCAAGCGCTGATCTCATGGCCAAGCTTTCTCTGGGTTTGGCCGATGACCTATTGACTACTCTCTGCCTGGCAAGAGATTGCCCTCTATTACTCACGCCGGCCATGAACAAGCAGATGTGGGAGCATGCAGCCACCCAAAGAAGCGTGAAACGACTTGTTGACGATGGCGTTACCCTTCTTGGTCCTGCCAGCGGCTTCCAAGCTTGTGGCGAAGTTGGTATGGGCAGAATGCTCGAGCCCTCTGAAATTACCGAGCAAGTCATTGCCTTCTTTCAGAAAAAATCATTAGCTGGCAAAAAAGTATTGATTACTGCGGGCCCCACATTTGAAGCAATTGATCCAGTGCGTGGCATTACTAATCACAGCTCGGGCAAGATGGGCTTTGCAATCGCAAGAGCTGCTGTTGAAGCTGGTGCCCAAGTTCATTTGATTGCTGGACCATGTGATCTCAATACCCCACTTGAAGCTACTGGACAAATTACCCGTACCAACGTGGTTAGCGCCAAAGAAATGCATGCAGCCACTCTGAGCGCAACTGACTGCGACGTTTTCTTTGCAGTCGCCGCCGTTGCTGACTGGGGCATTGCTAAGCCTGCCAAAGAAAAGATCAAGCGCCAGGGTAACCAAGCACCCCATCTAGAGTTTTCAGCGAACCCAGACATTCTGCTTGATGTTGCTAAGACAGTGAAAGCTAAAGGTGGTAAGCCGCACCCCTATTGCGTAGGCTTTGCAGCAGAGTCAACCGATCTAGAAAAGCATGCCGATGAGAAGCGCCAGCGCAAAGCTATCCCAATGATTGTTGGCAACATTGGTCCCGATACATTCGGCAGCGACCTTAATCAATTACTCGTAATGGATGACAGCGGTAGCAAAAAAATTGCTAAGGCAGAAAAACTACAGTTAGCACGTCAACTGATTCAGTTAGTTGCCAAGAAAATTTAATTCCCCGTTTTAGGAAATCATATGCAATCCCTTCAAGTCAAAATTCTCGATGAACGTATGCGCGACCAGTTGCCAAACTATGGCACCCCTGGAAGTGCTGGATTAGATCTGCGTGCCTGTATTGACGAAGCGATCGAAATTACCCCCGGTCAAACGGTACTTGTGCCCACTGGATTAGCAATCTATGTTGAAGATCCGCGCTATGCCGCATTTATTCTGCCGCGTTCTGGCTTAGGCCATAAGCACGGTATTGTGCTCGGTAACCTAGTTGGCTTAATTGACTCTGACTATCAAGGTCAACTCATGGTGAGCACCTGGAATCGCGGCTCCACCACATTCAAGCTCGAGCCGATGGAGCGTTTGGCTCAGTTGGTTGTCATGCCGGTACAACAAGTAGAGCTCAAGGTAGTTGAAGAGTTCACCGAGAGCAGTCGTGGCGCCGGCGGCTTTGGTAGCACAGGGCGCGCCTAGTCAAAAATTCTAACGGGTGGTATTCAAGACTCTTTTGCGACTAAACGCTAAGGGCAGAAAACCTAGAAGCAAACCTCCAACTCCCGTCATGATGGTAAATGCATCAAAAGTGGGGATGCTGTAAATAGCAACGAACACCATGAATGCGCCTGAGAACCCAGGCCATATGACATATGCCATGGCTGATCCGAAGCCGGCATTGAGTTTTTTCCTGTAATGCCATGCACAAGCAAAGCCAGTCAAACTCATATAAAAACAAATCTGAAATCCAATTGCCAAAATGGAGCTGGTCAAGATTGCTTTCACTGAAGGCATAAAGGATGAGGAAAAAAGTAATGCCACTCCTAAAAACCAAATAACAAAAGTAGCTACCCAAGGCGTCTTGTATTGGCCATGCACTTTTGCGTAGACTGGATGCAACATACCATCTCGCGCCATTGCAAACATGCTGCGACTGAACTGCAAAATTTGAGTTTCTATCGTTCCAACCGTGCTAAATATGGTGCAAAAGACCGCCAGATAACTCCAGGGTGCCGGGAATAATTTATTGGCGATTGCAAAAAGGACATTGGTGCCAGAGTCGGCAATTTCACTATCGGTTAAGACCATTAAAACCACAACCATCATCAGCACAAAGAAAAGCATCATATTCAGTACTGACCAAAATGCCCCCTTACCTGCAGCCCCATCTGCGTTTTTTTGACCACCCTTACTCTCTTCACTTAAATTCATGGTGACATCCCATCCCCAAAAGAAAAAGATGGCCGTCAGCGCACCCGTAGCAAATAGCTGCGGAGAAAATGAGAGTGGAGAAATCCATACAAAGGAAGGTGGGTGTGCTGGACTTGACCAGTAACTCATCAGTCCACCAGCAATCAGCACGAATAAAATTACTGACTCAAAAAGGGTGAGGGTAATTTGCATAAAGCTCGAGTGCTTTATACCGCGCCCAACAATTAATGAAACCACCGTCAACCAGACGGCAGCTATTGCGGAAATGAGTTGGGTGTTTTCAGCCTGATCAGGAGCGATAAGCAGCAAGGTGGAGCTAGCCGCAGGAATGGTTGCCGAAACCATGAAAAAAATAGAGGCAATTAATAAACCCCAGCCAGCAAAGAATCCCCAAGCAGGTCCAAAAACATGACCCACCCAAGCATAGGCAGCACCAGCGTTAGGCTGAATCTTGCTCAAATGAATGAAAGCTAAGGTGATCCCAAACATAATGAGACCGCAATACAAGATGCTTCCTACAGATAAAACACCAACCGAGGCAACAATAGCGGCGCTAGTTACGGCAACGCTAAAGGCGGGTGCAGTCCCCGCAATACCCATAATGATTGACTCAAATACGCCTAGTGAATTTTTTGCCAAACCATCGGATGAGCTCATATATAAAAATATTGCTTAAATTGCCTAAAGGAAAGATTCTATTCTTAAATAACCTGAGCGCCGAACTTCAGCGCATTGCTTGCAAACGAGCAATAAAAAAGCCACCCGAAGGTGGCTCTTCTTAGGTTACAAATTACTTACTTGCGAATATGGGCCTTACGAGCCGCATCTTGTGACATGCCTGCACCAGCGCCTTCACGAGATTCTTTTTCAGCAGTAATTTCTTTACGGCGCTCCTTACAAGAACCAGCAATCTCCTGCAAAGCCTTACGAGCGCGCGCTGCAGAAGCTTTAATACCTTTGCCTTGAAACTTTTCATTTTCAGCTTTGTAGTTTTCAAAAGCCTCTAATAATTTATCGTGATGAGACATATCTTCCTTTTTTGGGTTTTTTATTTAAAAAATTAGTGAATTAAATTTCTTCAGCAGGCGCTACATCAGCTTTAGAACGCTTTCCTGGTAGCACTGGAGCATCAAAGTTCAATAGGACTTTGCCATCAGCATCAATATCAACATCCACATGGCCGCCTTGAGCTAACTTACCAAACAATAGCTCATCAGCAAGCGCTTTACGCACAGTGTCTTGAATGATGCGTTGCATCGGGCGAGCGCCCATTAAAGGATCGAAGCCATGCTTGGCTAAATGAGCTCGCAAGGCAGGACTAAAGGTTGCATCTACCTTCTTCTCATGGAGTTGCTCCTCTAACTGCATCAAGAACTTATCAACCACGCGCATGATGATCGACTCATCAAGAGCTTTAAAGGAAACAATGGCATCCAAGCGATTGCGGAATTCTGGCGTAAAGAACTTCTTGATATCGGCCATCTCATCACCAGACTCACGCGCATTCGTAAAGCCAATGGTTGATTTCTGCATTGCCTCAGCCCCGGCATTAGTGGTCATGATGATAATCACGTTACGGAAATCAGTCTTACGACCGTTGTTATCCGTCAAAGTGCCATGATCCATCACCTGCAAGAGAATATTGAAAATATCTGGATGAGCTTTTTCAATTTCATCAAGCAAGAGCACACAATGCGGTTTCTTATTTACGGCCTCAGTGAGTAAGCCGCCCTGATCAAATCCTACATAACCTGGAGGCGCACCAATCAAACGACTCACTGCATGACGCTCCATGTACTCGGACATATCAAAACGGAGCAACTCAATACCCAAAATATAGGCAAGCTGTTTGGCAACTTCAGTCTTACCAACACCAGTTGGTCCGGAGAACAAGAATGAACCAATTGGACGATCGATCTTGCCTAGACCAGCACGAGTCATTTTGATAGCACTAGCCAAGGCCTCGATCGCAGGATCTTGACCGAAGACCACACTCTTAATGTCACGATCCAGAGTTTGCAACTTACTGCGGTCATCGACTGTGACTGATTGTGGCGGTATGCGCGCAATCTTTGCCACAATTTCTTCAATCTCTGGGCGACCAATAGTTTTCTTCTGCTTGGACTTAGGCAAAATACGTTGAGCAGCACCGGCCTCATCTATCACGTCAATCGCCTTATCTGGCAAATGACGATCATTGATATAGCGCGCAGAAAGTTCTGCGGCAGCGACTAAAGCGCCAGCCGCATACTTCACGCTGTGATGCTCCTCAAAGCGAGACTTTAAGCCACGCAAGATTTGCACTGTTTGATCTACAGTTGGCTCTACGACATCCACCTTCTGGAAGCGACGCGATAAAGCCGCATCCTTTTCAAAGATGCCACGATATTCCGTAAAGGTGGTTGCGCCAATGCATTTCAACTGGCCATTTGACAAAGCGGGCTTTAATAAATTACTCGCATCTAATGTACCGCCAGAAGCTGCGCCAGCTCCAATCAGCGTATGAATCTCATCAATAAACAATACACCATGAGTATGATCTTTGAGTGACTTGAGTACGCTCTTCAAGCGCTGCTCAAAATCACCGCGGTATTTAGTGCCCGCTAAAAGAGCGCCCATGTCTAAGGAGTAAACAGTAGCATTAGCCAAAATATCCGGCACATCGCCCTTCACAATTCTCCAGGCCAAACCCTCAGCAATTGCTGTCTTACCTACGCCAGCCTCGCCCACCAATAACGGATTATTTTTGCGACGACGGCAGAGCACTTGAATCACGCGCTCTACCTCGCTCTCGCGCCCAATTAATGGGTCAATCTTGCCTTGACGGGCCATCACATTAAGGTTCTGGGTGTATTGCTCAAGAGGGCTTTCTTTACCAGAAGAGGCGGATTCTTCAGTCTCCTGCGAAGGCTCAACGGGCTTTACATGCTCCGACTGATCTTTACGCACACCATGACTGATGAAGTTCACGACATCTAAGCGTGTCACACCCTGCTGTTGCAAGAAATAAACTGCATGCGAATCTTTTTCGCCGAAGATGGCAACCAGCACATTTGCGCCAGTCACTTCTTTCTTACCATTTGATGTTGACTGCACATGCATGATGGCGCGCTGAATCACACGCTGAAATCCCAGCGTGGGTTGCGTATCAACCTCATCATTGCCTGGCACAACAGGTGTGTTGTCATTAATAAAGTTTTTGAGTTGAGCGCGTAGTTCTGCGATATTGACTGCGCAAGCCTTTAAGACTTCGACCGCAGTAGCGTTATCCAGCAAGGCCGCGAGCAAATGCTCGACTGTGATGAACTCATGTCGCGATGCCCTTGCGTCAACAAACGCCATGTGCAAACTCACTTCTAATTCTTGGGCAATCATGCTTCCTCCATAGTGCACTGTAGTGGGTGACCCGCTTCACGGGAGAGTTCGATAACTTGATGCACTTTCGTAGCGGCAACATCGCGGGTAAATACTCCGCAAACACCCTTGCCAACTAAATGTACTTGCAACATGATGCGTGTAGCTGTTTCATGATCCTTATTAAAATACTCCTGAATCACCATCACCACAAATTCCATTGGCGTGTAATCGTCATTCATTAATAAAACTTTATACATCGAAGGCGCCTTAACTTGCTCGATTTGCTTTTCGAGCAGTAGGGTGTCTTCAATGTACGGATTGCTGGGGTTGCCAGTGGTGGGATTTTTGGGAGCGCGACTCATGAGAAACATTCTAAACACAGATATCCAAACTTTAATTTACAGGGGTCATGTTGCGAAAAACACGAAAAAACCCCTCCTAAACCCATATTGGGGCATTTTTCTATAAAAAAAGGGGTAATTACTAGGGGGTAGGGGCATATAACTCCTTGACACCCCTCCAAAAAGGGCAAACAATCGGGGGGTAGGCTTCAAAAGAGGTTCTATTTAGGCGTGTTGTGGATTGAGACTGATTAAAAAGTATTTACCCTCATCACGGTTGTTTTAAGTTTATGTAATGGAGTTCGCATGGCGACCGGAATTGTTAAGTGGTTCAATGATGCAAAAGGTTTTGGCTTTATCAAACCTGATGATGGTGAAGAAGAGTTGTTCGCGCATTTCAGCGCAATTACTATGCCTGGGTTCAAAACCCTCAAGGAAAACCAAAAGGTAACGTTTGACATTACCCAAGGCCCTAAAGGCAAGCAAGCTACCAATATCCAAGCGGCTTAATAGTCCTTAGATCATTATTAAAAACCCAGGACTTGTTCCTGGGTTTTTTTTCGCCTGCAATTTCCCTCACTTAAAATACGAAGCATGTCTATATCAATCCCTAGTACCTCAACATTCTTGCGCCAAGCATTTTCTACTGCGCTCTTTCTTTGCTCCACCCTAACGCTCGCCCAGGTTAACGTCGGTCTACCCACTATTGAATTAAAGACGGGCATCTATCGTATTCAGGCTGAGCTTGCCAATACACCGAAGGCTAGAGAGATTGGCCTCATGAACCGCACAAGCATGCCAACGAATTCTGGAATGTTATTTATCTTCGAACAAAAAGCGGGTCACTGCTTCTGGATGAACAACACCAAGATCCCACTCTCAATTGCATTCATTGCGGATGATGGCAAGATTGTGAACATTGAAGAGATGCAAGCTGAAACCACCAATAACCACTGCCCTAAAGCAGCCGTGCGTTATGCGCTAGAGATGAACAAGCAGTGGTTCTCTGAGCGTGTAATCGTCCCGGGGACAGTTGTTACGGGTTTGCCGAGAAATTAATTCGACATCACTCAAATTTATTTATGTTGGGCCAATAAAAAACGCAGACCGAGGTCTGCGTTTTGTTTTAGAGCACCTTTGATTTATTCAAAGTGGCAAACGTAGTGCACTGGTTGCTCGGCACGAATAATGAAGTAGCCGCCCTTCTCCACTTCCCAGCTTTGACCGGCCTTGAACTCTTGCTCAGGGGCGCCGTTGATGCTGACAAAAGCATTGCCATCAACTACTTCCATAATCTCGCTAGTGCTTAAGTCAAAACGCAAGGTGCTTGGCAGCACCACACCAACCGACTTACGAACACCATTGGGCAATGTCACAGTATGAGAAACACACTTGCCATCAAAAAATACATTGGCCTTTTTACCTACGGAAACTTGATCAAATTGCATTGAAGTTCTTTCTATTCAGTTTGGTTGCTAATTATTTCTGAGCTCGCTTACGTCTAGCTGTTTCAGCAATGCGCATACGTAAAGCATTGAGCTTAATAAAGCCGCCAGCATCTGCCTGGTTGTATGCGCCACCATCATCATCAAAGGTTGCAATATTCTGATCAAACAAAGTATTGGCTGAGTCACGCGAAATCACCGAGACAGAACCTTTGTAGAGCTTTAGACGTACAACACCATTCACAGCCTGTTGCGTATGGTCAATCAGGGTTTGGAGTGCAAGACGCTCTGGCGCCCACCACAAGCCGTTATAGATCAGGCTGGCGTAACGTGGCATCAAGTCATCCTTTAAGTGGGCTACTTCGCGATCCAAGGTGATACTTTCGATCCCGCGGTGAGCCTTCAGAAGGATTGTGCCGCCAGGGGTTTCATAACAGCCACGGCTCTTCATGCCAACAAAACGGTTTTCTACCAAATCGAGGCGACCAATGCCATGTTTGCCGCCAATACGATTAAGCTCGGCCAATAGTTCATGTGGCTTATAAGTTTTCCCATCGATTGCTACAGGATCACCCGCTTTAAATTCAATCTCGATAATTTCTGGGGCGTCTGGAGCCTTCTCTGGAGAGACTGTCCAACGCCACATAGACTCTTCCGCCTCCGCATTTGGGTTCTCGAGGTGACGTCCTTCATAACTAATGTGCAAAAGGTTAGCGTCCATTGAATAGGGTGAACCACCTTGCTTATGCTTCATCTCAACCGGAATACCATGTTTTTCTGCGTAAGCCATTAACTTCTCACGTGAGAGAAGATCCCATTCACGCCAAGGAGCAATTACCTTGATTCCTGGCTCAAGCGCGTAGTAACCCAGCTCAAAGCGAACCTGGTCATTTCCTTTGCCGGTAGCGCCGTGCGATACAGAGTCAGCACCAGTTAAGCGAGCAATTTCAATTTGACGCTTAGCGATTAATGGGCGCGCAATAGAGGTGCCCAACAAATATTCACCCTCGTAAATCGTATTCGCACGGAACATCGGGAATACGAAGTCACGTACAAACTCTTCGCGCAAGTCATCAATAAAAATATTTTCAGGCTTGATGCCAAATTGCAAAGCCTTAGCGCGTGCTGGCTCCAACTCCTCACCCTGACCTAAGTCAGCGGTAAAAGTCACGATCTCGCAGCCATAAGTATCTTGAAGCCACTTCAAAATTACGCTGGTATCTAGACCACCGGAATACGCTAAGACTGCTTTTTTAATATCGGACATATTTCTCTTATTCAATCAAAAATTAATGAAAACGAATTGCTTGTTATTTGCTGATTATTTTATTGCTGAAGTTTTATTACTTAATCCAAACGACCACAGAGCAAATACTCCATGAGGGCTTTTTGGACATGCAAACGATTTTCCGCCTCTTCCCAAACAATACTTTGAGGTCCATCAATCACTCCTGCTGAAACTTCTTCACCGCGGTGCGCTGGCAAGCAGTGCATAAATAGTGCGCCAGGCTTAGCCAAGGACATCAGCTCTTCATCAACCATCCAGTCTTGGAAAGCATTCATACGAGAGGTATTTTCAGCCTCATAACCCATGCTAGTCCAAACATCTGTGGTCACTAGGTCAGCGCCTTTACAGGCTTCTTTAGGGTCAGCGCAAATCGTCAAATGCTTTGAAGCTTGCGGCGATAAACGCGTTGCATCTAGCTGATAACCCTCTGGCGCAGAGAAGCGTAACTGAAAATCCAAACATTCAGCTGCTTGTATCCATGTGTAGGCCATATTATTAGCATCACCTACCCATGCTACCGTCTTGCCTTGAATCGGGCCACGGGCCTCTACAAAAGTGAAAATATCGGCCAATACTTGGCACGGGTGAAATTCATTTGTCAGGCCATTGATTACGGGCACCCGTGAATTAGCAGCAAAACGCTCAATAATCTCCTGACCAAAGGTGCGGATCATGATGATGTCCGTCATCCTTGAAATCACCTGAGCAGCATCCTCTACAGGCTCGCCACGACCCAATTGGGTGTCTCGGGTGTTCAGGTATACCGCATGACCACCAAGCTGATGGATGCCTGCCTCGAAGGAGAGGCGAGTACGAGTGGAGTGCTTCTCAAAAATCATGGCCAAAGTGCGGTCATGCAGTGGATGCCAAGTTTCATAGCTCTTGAATTTGGCCTTAAGCCACGCCGAACGCTTGAGTAAATAGTCGTACTCTTCACGAGTCAGATCAGAAAACTGCAGGTAGTGCTTTACCTGACCGGGCACTTGCGGCTTCGCCAGAGATGTCATAGTTGAGCTTTCTACTAAAGTTTTGGCTTGCATTTTTTTCTTCAAACATTCAGCTGCACGAAAATAGACCCTAAAGCCATCTTACGGCCAACTTGGGCTGTTAAGCTAGAGGACTTAGTAATACTATTTCTTACAACCATCATTACGCGAACTTGAACCACAAAAAGCTTTTCATTCAAGGCATTACCACTTCTGGCAAACCATTTCGGCCCAGCGATTGGGCGGAGCGTCTGTGCGGAGTGATGGCTACTTTTCGCCCTCCCGGTGACTCCGGGGACCCTCGCTTCACTTATTCGCCCTATGTCAGACCAGTGCTTATTGCAAAAGTGAAATGCGTTGTTATTGATACTCGACTGAGGGACCTAGATCCTCGAGCGTTAGACTTTGTCATGAACTTTGCCAAAGACAATAGCCTACCAATCGAAGAGGCGTGTGAGTTCAACCCAACAACCCCAGCCCAGCCTTAAAAACAAAAACCCGCTCTGATGAGGAGCGGGCTTAGGTCGAAACTACTTCGACCAGCCTAAAACTAAAACTGTATTACGCTGCCATCGCCTTGATAGCTGCAGACAAACGTGACTTCTGACGAGCTGCAGTATTTTTGTGAGCAATCTTTTTGTCAGCAATCTTGTCGATTGTTGCCTGAGTTGCTGCGAAAACTTTCGCTGCAGAAGCTTTGTCACCAGTTTCAATCGCTTTACGAACTGCCTTAATGGAAGTGCGGAGCTTTGAACGCAAACTGGAGTTATGTTCGTTCTGTTTTACTGCTTGGCGTGCACGCTTGCGCGCTTGTGCTGTATTGGCCATCTTTAAACCTTGCCTCTATAAATTGCAAAATGCGATTAGTTAAAAATCTTGCGGACTTGCCAAATTCATAAGCAAGCTCGCCAAAACCCAAGATTTTACCTTAAAGGGGCAAAAAAGCCCAGCCGACTGATAAATAGGTGAAAATCGCCTCATGAATCTGCTTTCTGCCGCCGCCAAGGTCAGCTCCCTAACCATGCTGTCCCGTATTACGGGTCTGCTCCGGGAGACCCTAATTGCCCGTAGTTTCGGGGCTTCCGAGTGGACAGATGCCTTTAATGTTGCTTTTAGGCTACCCAATTTGCTCCGCCGGCTGTTTGCTGAAGGGGCCTTTTCTCAAGCTTTTGTGCCGATTTTGGGCGAAATTGCCACAAACGAAGACCAAACTAAGGCCAAAATCCTCATAAATGCGGTCGCCACGCTCTTATTTTGGGCTTTGCTACTGACGGTACTGCTAGGAGTCATTGGCGCCCCAGTGCTCATTCTGGTCATTGCTACCGGGTTTAAAGGTGGTCCGGCCTATGACGCCAGCGTCGTTATGACCCGCATCATGTTCCCTTATATCGGGCTGATTTCTATGGTCTCCCTTTCGGCAGGGATCCTAAATACCTATCACCGCTTTGCAATCCCGGCTTTTACGCCCGTCTTGCTCAACCTTGCCTTAATTGGTAGCGCCATCTTTTTGGCTCCCTACTTAGAGCAACCAATTTATGCCTTAAGCATTGGTGTTTTGCTTGGCGGAATACTCCAGCTTGCCCTTCAAGTTCCAACGCTTGCTCGACTCGGCCTATTGCCTCGTATTGGTTTGTTACCTGGCGCCATTAAATCAGCCGTCACCAATCCGGAAGCTAGGCGTGTCATGAAATTAATGGGGCCAGCGGTATTTGCAGTCTCTGTTGCGCAAATCTCTCTGATCATTAATACAAATATTGCTTCGCGTCTGCAGGCGGGAAGTGTGTCATGGCTATCTTACGCGGATCGCCTGATGGAATTTCCAACTGCATTACTGGGTGTTGCTTTGGGAACCGTTCTTTTACCAAGCCTCAGTAAGGCCAACGCCAAAAACGATTTAGTACATGCTGGTGAGTTACTCATCTGGGGATTGCAACTCACCTTCTTGCTAGCTGCACCTTGCGCAATTGCACTCTTTATCTTTGGCGAGCCTTTAGCAGCGGTCTTGTATCACTACGGCAAATTCAGCGCGCTTGATGTCTTGATGACGCAACGTGCATTAGCGGCTTATGGGGTTGGCCTCATTGGATTGATTCTGGTAAAAATTTTGGCACCCGGATTTTATTCACGTCAAGACATCCGCACCCCCGTCAAGATTGGATTACTCGTTTTAGTGGCTACCCAGTTAGCCAACCTAGTATTTGTACCTTGGCTTGGTCATGCTGGCCTTGCCCTTTCAGTTGGCACTGGCGCTTGTCTAAATGCCGCCCTGCTCTGGGTTGGCCTGCATCGACGTGGAGCCCTGCCGAATTCAGGCTGGATCAAGTATCTCGGTCAGCTATTGCTCGCGCTCGTCCCTTTCACAGCCGTGCTAATTTATGCCGCCAGTACGCACAATTGGATCGCCCTCCAAGCGGAGCCTTGGCTACGTATTGGCTTGGTAGGAGCATGGCTAGGTCTTGCTGCCATTGTTTACTTCGTATCCCTGGGCTTGGTTGGAATTCGCTGGCAAAAATTCTTGCGTCATGCAAAATAGCCGGTATGCCAACACAACAACTCGACTATTTCACCTCCCTAGTTGCTGAAGACGAACATCTGCCACTAACGGAGGCAGCAATCGCTGTAGCACAGCACGCCTATCCTGATCTTGATGTTCAAGGGATTCTCGATCAAATTGATGGGATGGGTAATAAACTCAAAACTCGCATCACGCCAGATACATCACCAGTTCAGCGCTTACAAATTTTGAAGCATTTCTTTTATACCGAGTTGGGTTTTGGTCCGAACCCAAATGATTTTTATGCCCCTGAAAATTCGTACTTGCATTACATACTTGAAAATCGCAGAGGGATACCCATCTCACTAGCTGTTTTGATGATGGAATTAGGTAATCAAATTGGTTTAAAAATTCGGGGCGTTTCATTTCCAAATCACTTCATGATGCGCATCTCTTTGCAACAAGGTGAAGTGATCATGGATCCTTTGACCGGTGAATCACTATCAAAGACTCAGCTGCAAGAAATGCTCGATCCCTACCTGGACGCTAAAGGCTATCGAGGTGACTTGAGTTTGCCGCTCAATATCTTCCTGCGCGCTTCTAGCTCGAGAGAGATTCTGTCGCGCTTTCTGAGAAACCTCAAAATGATTTACTCAGAACATGAGCGCTGGGAGCGTTTACTAGGCATTCAAGAGCGCTTGGTGATCCTACTACCAGACTCTATTGAAGAGATTCGGGACAGAGGTTTGATCTTTGCGCAACTAGAGTATTTGCGTCCCGCATTAGCGGATATGCATCGATATCTCAGCGAAGCTCCAGAAGCTGAAGATGCTAGTGATATCCGCGAGCACATTGCCACGCTTGAAAGTCAGACTAAGCTGCACTAAAGCCGAATGGGCTTTAGTGTTAGCACTTTGGTTTTTAAACTTCTGTTAGCTTCTTTTGCGCTGGAAAATTTTGTAGATGGCCGTAAAGAAAACTGGTACCGCAGCCGCACCCACTCCAACCAGAACGATCACATTGAGGTTCTGACGGATAACGGGAATATTGCCAAAGAAATAGCCAGCAACTACCAATCCAAAGACCCACAACGCCGCACCAGTAATGTTGAATAACTGGAAGCGTGAGAAGTTCATCTCGGACACGCCGGCAATAAAAGGTGCAAAGGTGCGAATAATTGGCAAGAAGCGGGCAAGGATGATCGTTTTACCACCATGCTTTTCATAAAAAGCGTGGGTCTTCAATAATGCACCTTGATCAATCCACCGCGATTGGCTGCTGAACACTCTTTTACCAATCCAGCGACCAATCAAGTAGTTCACGGTGTTACCAGCGACCGCAGCAATCAACAAACCTATGCATAAGGTCCAGATATTGAAATGCTCAGTAGCGCAATAGGCGCCCGCAATAAATAAGAGTGAGTCCCCAGGCAAGAAAGGTGCAACCACTAAGCCCGTTTCTGCAAAAACAATAGAAAACAAAAGGCCATAGGCCCAAGGGCCATATTGTTGAATCACCACATCTAGATGTTTATCAATATGCAGGAATAAATCACTGATTTGCAAAAGGGTATCCATCAACTCGTTCTTTAACTTATGGGTTGTTGCGGATATTAACAGGCTCTTATAATCAGGTATGCAAACTGAACCCTACATTCAGCCTGTGCATACTCCAGATGAAGTCCCTACACTTTGTATTGTTGGGCCCACTGGCGCAGGCAAAACCCATCTCGCCATGTCTTTGGCTGAGTATGCGAAATCCCTTGGCCTGACACTTGAACTCATCAGCATGGATTCCGCTTTGGTCTATCGAGGTTTAGATATCGGCAGCGCCAAACCAACTAAGTCAGAACAAGCTGCGGTTACCCATCATCTAATTGACATCATTGAACCCACCGAGGTCTATTCGGCAGCGCGTTTTGCCAATGATGCAAAACGTCTTTGCGCAGAGATTCGTGGGCGAGGAAATATTCCGGTGGTGGTGGGTGGCACGATGTTGTATTGGCGCGCGTGGGCGCATGGCCTCTCCTCACTGCCCCCAGCAAATCCAGAAATTCGCGCTCGTTTGGATGCAGAAGGCAAGGCAGTTGGCTGGCCAGCAATGCACGACAAACTTACCAAGGTTGATCCTGAAACTGCGGCACGCTTAAAGCCAAATGATTCTCAACGAGTGCAACGCGCTCTAGAGGTTTACGAAATTACTGGCAAACCGATGTCTATATTACTGGCCGACTCACCCAGTGAAGATGGCAGAGAAGGTTCAGCGATTCCACCATGGATTAAGTTAGTTTCACTCGAGCCAAGTGATCGTAAGCGATTGCATCTGAACTTAGAAAAGCGTTTTGATGAAATGCTTACCGCTGGATTTATGGATGAAGTCAAAGCATTGCGCACCAATACCGGATTACATGCGGATCTTCCGGCCATACGTTCAGTTGGTTATCGCCAAGCCTGGGAGTTTCTCAATGGTGAGATTGATGCTGAAGAAATGCGCTACAAAGCTTTGGCAGCCACGCGTCAGCTTGGCAAGCGTCAACTCACTTGGCTACGTGCAATGGATGGAAGAAACACATTTGATCCCTTCAACCCCGAAGAACTGAAGGCAGCATTAGATTACTGTAAAAGCAATCTAATCAAAAAATAAAGGTAGGCCGTTTAGATAACGATGGTTTGTGGCGCATCTTTTGGACGCTCAACCACTTCACCAACTGTCCAAGCCTTGAGACCTTGCGCAGTTAAGGATTGGATTGCTGCATCTACTTGATCAGGCGCAACAATCACAACCATACCGATGCCGCAGTTAAATACGCGTACCATTTCCGCATCAGCAACGCCACCCTTCATTTGCAACCAACGGAAGAGGTCTGGCATTTGCCAGCTATCGCGATGCAAAACTGCTTGAGTATTTTCTGGGAGCACGCGTGGTACGTTATCAACCAAACCACCACCAGTGATATGCGCCATTCCCTTAACATTAATTTCTGAAATCAATTTGAGAAGTGGCTTTACATAAATTTCAGTTGGCGCCATTACGACATCACCCAATAGACGACCACCTAGATCATCCGTTGGCTTTGCGCCAGCACGTTCAATAATTTTGCGCACTAATGAATAACCATTGGAGTGTGCGCCACTTGATCCGATTGCAATTACTGCATCACCAGGAACAATGGTTGCGCCAGTAATGATTTTGGATTTTTCAACTGCACCCACTGCAAATCCAGCTAAGTCATATTCACCTGGAGGGTACATGCCTGGCATTTCTGCAGTTTCGCCACCGATTAATGCGCAGCCAGATAACTCACAACCCTTGGCAATACCACCAACAACCGTAGCCGCTGTATCGACAGTCAACTTGCCGCACGCAAAGTAGTCCAAGAAGAAAAGGGGCTCTGCACCCTGAACCAGGATGTCATTCACACTCATAGCCACTAAGTCTTGACCAATGGTTTCATGACGATTCCACTCAAAAGCAAGTCTTAGCTTGGTACCAACGCCATCGGTACCAGATACCAAAACTGGCTCTTTATAGCGCTTAGGCACCTCAAAAAGGGCTCCAAAGCCACCAATTCCAGCCAAAACACCCTCGCGCATAGTTTTCTTGGCAAGCGGCTTAATGCGGTCAACCAAGTCGTCCCCAGCGTCAATATCGACACCAGCGTCACGGTAGGAAAGGCCTTTTGAGGAAGAATTAGTAGATGAAGTCATGTCTGCGCTGGAATATTAGTAAAAAATGCTACTAGATCAGTAGAATCATTGAATTCTAGAGGATTACTCGTCATGGCTGAAATTTTTACCCCTTTTCTGGCTGCATTCATCCTTGCCTACATCCTGAGGCCTGCTTTTCTATGGCTGGAAAGAAGGCGCTTACCCGCATCTTTGGCTGCAGCTCTCACGGTAGTTCTGGGGCTGGCAGTCGTAATTGCCATTGTGAGCCTATTTATTGGCCTCCTCAAAACAGAAATTCCCCTAATAAAAGCCCAGCTACCAACATGGATAGCAAATACGCAAGCATGGCTCGGCCCAAAATTAGCTGATTTTCATATTGATGTTGATTGGGGCAGCTTAAAAAGCACCGCCTCTCAAAAAATTTCGGAACACATTAGCGACAATGCTGACTCTCTGATGAGCACTACGATAGACACCGTACTCATGTCGGGCAGCTCAGTAATCACTGGCTTTGTAAATTCCGTATTAATTCTATTTGTGATGTTTTATTTATTGATCGATTGGAATCAATTTTTTCAGTACGTCAAAAATTTAGTGCCTAAGCGCGCCCAAGAAACCGTACATCATCTTGCAATGCATACCGATGGACTGCTCTCGCAGTATCTCAATGGCATGGTGATTGTTGTCTCCATCATGTCCGCTTTTTATAGTATTAGCTTAAGTTTAATCGGCATTAGAGGTGCTGTTGCCTTGGGTGTATTTACAGCATTAATGATTGTGATTCCCTATATTGGTATCGCACTAGGATTCACGCTTGCTATAGTTTCGGCCCTTCTTCAATTTGGTCCGGGCTCAGAAATCATCGGCGTACTGGTCATCTATGGAATTGGGCAATTTTTAGAAGGCTTCTTCTTGACGCCCCGCCTAGTGGGCGAGCGCATTGGCTTGCATCCCGTTGCCGTTCTGTTTGCCTTGCTTTTCTTTGGCAAGCTATTTGGCTTTTTTGGCGTATTACTCGCCCTGCCTATTAGCGCCGTCAGCTTAGTCTTAGTCCAGTACCTATGGTCTATTTATACGCAAAGCTCTTGGTATCAAAAATAAATTTGGCAGCAATGAAAACACCCTCGCTTCCAAAACAATTTGCGCTTGATATTAGTCACTCACCTCAGGCCAGTTTAGAAAACTACCTTCCAGGAAAAGATCTCGCCTTAATTTCTGCTCTGCAAGACATTGAGCAATCCTGGGGGAAAGCGCATGCTCTACAATCTAGCAATCCATTAAATCAACGTTGGATTTACTGGTGGGGACCTGAGGGCTCTGGTCGCACTCACCTACTCAATGCCATCGAGAATGCAGCCAAGCATGCTGGCTTGCTACACATTGCCCTCTCCTCCCACGAACCTACTGCTTGGGTTCGCCTGGAAGAAAAGATGAATGCAATGACTGAAAGTGATACCCCCTCGGTCATTACCGTTGATGATGTTGACCAACTAGATGATCGCCTTGTTGGCTCCCTATTTCGGATCCTGAATGGCGTACAAGCAAGCAAAGCGATTCATATTTTTATGGCCGGAAATGCCGCACCAGCCAATCTGAAGCTTCGAGAAGACCTGCGAACCCGCCTAGGCTGGGGCTTGATCTTTCAAACGCAGCTTTTGGATGATGATGAGAAAATACAAGCACTAGAGGAAGCAGCCAAAGAGCGGGGACTTGTTTTATCCCCCGATGTGTTGCCTTGGCTATTAAGTCGCTTTTATCGCGATATGCCCAGCCTGATGGCATTGATTGATGCTTTAGACGCTTACTCTCTCGAAACAAAACGTGCTGTAACCTTACCGCTTGTACGCGAGCTCTTGCAGCCCAAATAATTTATTAAATATCAATTCGTGACTCAGCTAGCCCTTTTCGATTTAGACCACACACTTTTGCCTTGCGATAGCGATTACGAATGGGGCCAATTTTTGGCTCGTATTGGCGTCGTAGACAGCGAATACTATGCACGACAAAACGAGCGCTTTTATCAAGAATACAAAGAAGGCAAGCTGGATATTCATGAGTTTCTGCGTTTTGCCCTTAAGCCACTTTCAGAACATTCTCGCGCGCAACTCAAAGAGTGGCACGACGCGTTTATGAAAGAAGTTATTAACGGCCAACTCCGACAACAAGCAATCGATCTAGTAAAACGTCACCAGGATGCTGGCGACCTTTGCTGCGTGATTACCGCCACTAACAGCTTTGTGACGCGTCCCATTGTTGAAAGCTTTGGCATCGAGCATCTGATTGCTACGGAGCCTGCTACTGCAGATAATCATCCATTGGCTAACTACACTGGTGAAGTCAAAGGCATTCCCAATTTCCGCGAAGGTAAGATTCAAAATCTACACGACTGGTTAGCATCGCAAAAACTGTCCTTAGGTGCTTTGCCTTATAGTTATTTTTATTCTGACTCGATGAATGACCTTCCCTTGCTCGAAAAGGTAAGTCATCCTGTTGCCACCAATCCAGATGATCGCCTTCGCAATGAAGCTAAGCAGCGCAACTGGCCCATTCTTGAATTGTTTGCATGATCACTAAATTTATTAAACGTATTTTGCGGCGTGACCCGATGGTCAAGCATACGCAGGCCAACAATACTGGCGCCCCGAAGCGTATCCCTAAAAAAGCACATCGGATCGATCCGCATTTGCTTTCTAAGAACGCAGTCAAGGTAACGCACACATTACAACAAGCAGGCTATGAGGCATTTATTGTCGGCGGCGCTGTCAGAGATCTTGCTCTCGGCATTAGCCCAAAAGATTTTGACGTGGCAACTAATGCAACACCAGATCAAGTGCAACGACTCTTTCGTAAGGCGCGCCTAATTGGTCGCCGCTTTCAAATTGTGCACGTGACTTTTTTTGGCAAGGGCCATCCTGAAATCATTGAGGTATCAACTTTCAGGGCCTTGTTAGATAACGCTGGAGATCACGTAGCTGAAAGCGGCCGGATCTTGCGAGATAACGTCTGGGGCTCACAAGGTGAGGATGCTGCAAGACGCGACTTCACAATCAATGCAATGTATTACGACCCTTCATCCGAAACTGTTTTGGACTATCACGGTGGCATGGTGGACATGCAAAAGAAAACTTTACGCATGATTGGTGATCCAGCAAAGCGCTATCGCGAAGATCCGATACGCATGCTCCGCGCAGTTCGCTTCGCAGCTAAGACTGGCTTCGAATTGGATGGCACTACGCGCGCGCCTATTGCAAAGCTGGGCAAACTATTAAATGACGTCCCTTCTGCGAGACTTTTTGATGAAATTTTGAAACTCTTGATGTCAGGCTATTCCTGGGCTGCGATCCAAGGACTCAAAGATGCGGGATTGCATCATGGCCTACTCCCACTCCTAGACCACATTCTGGATACAGGCGCAGACTCCAAGGGTGCCAATGATTTTGTAAAACTTGCTTTGGCCAATACTGACGATCGCATTCAATCCGGTAAAAGTGTTTCTGCTGGATTTTTATTTGCCACCCTGCTCTGGCCTGATCTACTAAAGAATTGGAAAGCCAACTCGGCTAAAGGCATGGCCAATATTCCCGCCCTGCACGATGCAATGGATGACACGATTGCCACACAAAGTAGCGGCATGACGATTCAACGACGCTTCGAAAGCGATATGCGCGAAATTTGGTCTATGCAGCCTCGCTTTGAGAGACGCGTGGGGCGCTACCCTTATCGCCTCATGGAATCCCCTCGCTTTAGGGCGGGCTATGACTTTATGTTGCTCCGCTGCGCTACTGGGGAATTAAACCCAGCAATCGGGCAATGGTGGACAGACTTCATTGCAACCGACGTCACAGGGCAAGATGAGCTAATGGCTAGCGTGAAAAATGAATCCGGTAACAGTCCAAGCCCTGCCAAAAGACGGCGTCGTAGAAAACCAAAAGCGGCAGCGCCCCCAGAGGGTGCAGCAAGCTAAGCAGACTTAGAGAAATTTCAGTAAAGTAGTTTTATCTCTAGTTTGGAAATCTATGGCACGGGCATATATCGGATTTGGCGGCAACATCGGCGACACGCGTCAGCTTATTACTGATGCCATTGTTTGCTTGGCATTGCGCTCCGAACTTCAAATCTTGGCAAAAAGCTGTTTTTATCAAAGCGCGCCCGTTGAGGCTAAAGGTGGAGACTACATTAATGCCGTCATTGAAGTTGAGACCGAATTAAGCCCCTACGGACTGTTACATGTTTGCCAAACCATTGAACAAGAATTTGGTCGTGAGCGCCCATATGCAAATGCTCCCCGGACTCTTGACCTAGACATCCTTTCTTTTGAAGGGGTTACTCAAAGCGAAACAGATTTAATGCTTCCGCACCCCAGAATTATCGAGCGCTCTTTTGTGCTCCTACCCCTTCTGGAAATCGCTCCCGATATCTTTTTGCCCAATTGGGGCGAACTCAAAGCCTACTTACCTAATGTGGCACATCAAAGAATTGAAAAACTCCCTTGCAGGAACTGTAATTGCGGGGAAAAAGACGTTTATAGCCAAACAGCGCATTAATTCATTAAACTCTCGCCATGGGTTACTTACAAGGCGACAAGCCAATCACAATTACTAAGCTCCTCGCAATGCATGCTGAGGGTGAAAAAATTGCCATGCTCACGGCATACGACTCCACCATGTCAGCGCTTCTCAATCGCTGCGCTGTTGAAACGATCTTGATTGGTGACTCTCTTGGAAATGTCATTCAAGGACACTCCAGCACTACGCCAGTGACCATTGAACAAATGGCGTATCACACCGAATGTGTCGCGCGTGCCAACACCCATGCATTTCTCATCGCTGACCTGCCATTTGCAAGCTACGGAGATCCAGTGCAGGCCCTAGAGTCCTCCGCTCAATTAATGCGTGCTGGTGCAGACATGGTCAAGCTTGAAGGTGGTGGCGACTGGCAGATTGATGTCATTAGTCATTTAGTTGAGCGCAGTGTTCCTGTTTGCGCTCACTTAGGATTGCTACCCCAATCAGTTCATGTCTTGGGCGGCTACAAGGTGCAGGGCAAATCTAAAGATGCTGCAAGCGTCATGCTTGAGCAAGCACTTGCCTGCCAAGAAGCTGGGGCCCAAATGGTAGTACTAGAAGCAATTCCATCTTCGTTGGGTGAAAAGATTACAGCCGAGCTTCATATTCCTACTATCGGCATTGGCGCTGGTCCAGATTGCTCTGGTCAAGTATTGGTTCTACAAGATATGTTGGGCATCAGCCCAGGTAAGCCACCAAAGTTTGTCAAAAACTTTATGGATAGTCATCACTCCGTTGAAGCCGCTGTTAAGGCCTATGTGCGCGAAGTGAAGTCCGGGAAATTCCCGGGACCCGAGCATGGCTTTGCTGGCTAATTACCAGCTAGCCTGCCCACCAGTTACTAGCTAAAGAAACTCTTTACACCGTCAAACCAACCCTTTTGCTGAGGGCTGTGCTTGTCGCCAGCAGATTTGAGACTGTCGTCAAACTGCCGCAATAATTTCTTTTGCTCATCAGTGAGCTTCACCGGCGTCTCTACCAGAACGTGAACAAAAAGATCGCCCACCATGGTTGAGCGCAATCCTTTGATGCCTTTATTACGCAAGCGGAAAGTCTTACCAGTCTGAGTTCCCTCAGGAATTGGAAACTCCACGCGACCAGAGAGTGTTGGCACTTCGATTTCACCACCGATAGTAGCTGTCGCAAATGAGATCGGCATTTGCACATGTAAATCACTGCCATCACGCTCAAAGACTTTATGCGGCTTTACACGCACCTCTACATAGAGATCACCGGATGGTCCACCATTGACACCTGGTTCACCGTTACCCACTGAGCGGACACGCATTCCATCATCAATGCCTGCCGGTATTTTGATTTCAAGTGTTTTTTGTTCTTTGTGTTTTCCAGTGCCGTGGCAAGTCTTACATGGCTTAGGAATGTACTCGCCAGTGCCGCGGCACTTAGGGCAAGTTTGCTGCATGGAAAAGAAGCCTTGTTGTACGCGTACCTGACCATGACCATTACAGGTTGTGCATGTTTCAGCCTTAGATCCTGGCTCTGCGCCAGTACCATGGCAAGGCTTGCAATTACTCCAGCTAGGTACACGAATTTGTGTTGTATAGCCTTCAGCAGCTTGCTCAAGCGTAATGTCCATGTTGTAGCGTAAATCTGCGCCTTTATAGACTTGAGGGCCAGAATGACGGCCGCCGCCTTGACCGAAGATATCCCCAAAGATATCCCCAAACGCATCAGAAAATCCACCGCCACCGAAACCGCCACCGCTAAATCCGCCACCCATAGATGGGTCTACGCCAGCATGACCATATTGATCATAGGCGGCACGTTTATTGGGATCGGTTAAGGTTTCATAAGCTTCTTTAACTTCTTTAAATTGGGCTTCAGCCGTTTTGCTATCGGGATTGCGATCAGGGTGATGTTTCATCGCCATCTTGCGATAAGCTTTTTTTAGCTCATCGTCACTGGCACCTTTTGCTACACCAAGCACTTCATAAAAATCGCGTTTACTTTTAGGCACGGCCTATTCCTCTCAACAACCTGAATGACACAAGTCGGCACGAGGCCGACTTGTTATTTAAGTACATCAAAACTACGTTAATGAATATCTAATTGCAGAATTACTTCTTGTCATCAACCTCTTTGAAATCAGCATCAACGACATCTGCATCGGGAGCTGCACCAGGGGCAGCGCCACCAGGAGCCGCACCAGCAGCAGCGCCGCCAGCCTTAGCCTGTTCAGCAGCCATGACTTTTTCGCCCAACTTCTGACTTGCCTTGCCCAACGCCTCAGTCTTCGCTTCAATGGCTTCTTTATCGCTACCTTTGATTGCTTCGTCCAAATCTTTCAAGGCCGCTTCAATCGCTTCTTTTTCGGAAGCTTCTAAGCTAGCGCCATGCTCTTCCAAGGCCTTCTTAGTTGAGTGAGCTAAGGCATCTGCAGTATTGCGTGCAGTTACCAACTCAAGCGCTTTCTTATCTTCAGCAGCATTGGCTTCAGCATCCTTCACCATGCGTTGAATTTCTTCCTCAGTCAAACCAGAGTTTGCCTTGATGGTGATCTTGTTCTCCTTGCCAGTAGTTTTGTCTTTTGCTGTTACATGCAAAATACCGTTGGCATCGATGTCAAAGGTCACTTCAATTTGTGGCATACCGCGTTGCGCAGGAGCAATACCTTCGAGGTTAAATTCACCTAGCAGCTTGTTAGCAGCAGCCATCTCGCGCTCACCTTGGAAGCACTTAATGGTTACAGCAGGCTGGTTGTCTTCCGCAGTAGAGTAAACCTGTGAATGCTTGGTAGGAATCGTAGTGTTTTTAGGAATCATCTTGGTCATGACGCCACCAAGAGTTTCGATACCCAATGACAATGGGGTAACGTCCAAGAGCAATACGTCTTTACGATCACCAGACAATACGGAACCCTGAATTGCCGCGCCAACAGCAACGGCTTCATCTGGGTTAACGTCTTTACGTGGCTCTTTACCAAAGATTTCTTTTACCTTGTCTTGAACCGCAGGCATACGGGTTTGACCACCAACCAAAATCACGTCGTCGATATCAGCTACGTTTACACCAGCATCTTTAATGGCAGTTAAGCATGGACCAGCGGTACGGCTGATCAACTCTTCAACCAAGGACTCCAACTTGGCACGAGTCAACTTCAAGTTCAAATGCTTGGGACCGCTAGCGTCAGCTGTTACGTATGGCAAATTGATTTCAGTTTGCTGTGCAGATGACAATTCGATCTTGGCTTTCTCAGCAGCGTCTTTCAAACGCTGCAAAGCTAATACGTCTTTGCTCAAATCAACGCCTTGTTCTTTTTTGAACTCAGCAATGATCCAATCAATGATGCGTTGGTCAAAGTCTTCGCCACCCAAGAAGGTGTCGCCGTTAGTAGAAAGCACTTCAAACTGCTTCTCACCGTCAACGTTAGCAATCTCAATGATGGATACGTCGAATGTACCGCCGCCCAAGTCATACACAGCGATCTTGCGATCCACTTTGTCTTGCTTGTCCAAGCCAAACGCTAATGCAGCAGCAGTAGGCTCGTTGATGATGCGCTTCACATCTAAACCAGCAATACGGCCAGCATCTTTAGTTGCTTGACGTTGACTGTCGTTAAAGTAAGCAGGAACAGTAATCACTGCTTCTGTCACCTCTTCGCCGAGGTAATCTTCGGCGGTTTTCTTCATCTTGCGCAGAATTTCAGCAGACACTTGTTGTGGCGCCATTTTCTTATCGCGTGCTGATACCCAGGCATCGCCGTTATCAGCGGCAATAATTGAATAAGGCATCAAGCCAATGTCTTTTTGCACTTCAGGATCGGTAAATTTACGACCCATCAAACGCTTCACTGCGTAGATGGTGTTTTTAGGATTTGTCACTGACTGACGTTTTGCTGGCGCACCAACCAACACTTCGCCATCTTCAACGTAAGCGATGATGGATGGAGTTGTGCGACCGCCTTCAGCGTTCTCAACAACTTTCGGTGCATTGTTTTCAACGACTGAAACACATGAATTTGTGGTTCCTAAGTCGATTCCGATAATCTTTCCCATAATTGCTCCAAAAAATTAAATTGTTTGTTGTACTGATAAATATTTCGATACCCAGTAAATGGGGTCGAAAAAAGGGATTTCAAGGGGATAAAGAGCAAAAAAGGCAGAAATCTGCCTTTTTATGCGTTTTTTGGGGTTTTAGCCCTTATTTAGCTTATTTTGGGGCGCTGACCGTCACTAAAGCAGGTCTTAAAACCCTATCGGCTACGGTATAGCCACGCTGCAACACAGAAACCACCGTATTGGACTCTTGCTCGGAAGGTACCGAAGCAATAGCTTGGTGATGATGCGGGTCAAACTTATCCCCAACCGCAGGGTTAATTTCTGTCATACGGCCTTTTTCAAAAGCAGACAGTAGCTGCTTAAGAGTAATTTCCAAGCCCTCTTTAAAGGCTTTGGCATCACCAGCATCAGTACCCAATGCGGCATAAAGACTATCAGTTACAGGCACTAAATGCTCTGCAAAACTTTCAATCGCAAATTTATGCGCCTTCGCAATATCTTCCACTGCACGGCGACGAATATTTTCTCCTTCCGCCTTAGCGCGCAAGAAGTTGTCTTGCAGCTCACCAATCTTTTGATTGAGTTCGGCAATTTCCTGTTCAGGCGTTTTTACAGCCGGAGTTTCTGCTGCAGTTTCGCTAACTGGCTCTGTTGCAGGATTCTCTTGCTCTGGGGATGGGTGTTGGTTTTCTTGTGTCATGGACGCTATTTTACTTTTCTATAAAGATGGCTATTAATTTGCAATATGGGGCTGATTGTTGCAATTTCAAGACTTCATTCTTTCAGCCAGCTCAGCCCTTTCATTGCGCTTCGCTAATTCAGCGTCAGACTCCACACCTAAAGACCAGCCTTGAAGATGGTGATGGGCAATATCGCTCAGAGCCTCTATCCACTTGGGGCTGCTGTTCAAACAGGGAATGTAGCGATAGTCTTTACCACCATGCTCTAGGAAGATTTCGCGGGCTTCCATGGCAATCTCCTCTAAGGTCTCCAAGCAATCCGCCGGAAATCCTGGGCAAAAAATATCGATGCGCTGACAACCTTCTTTAGCTAACTTTTCAATTGTTGGAGCTGTATAAGGCTTTAACCATTCCGCCTTACCAAAGCGCGACTGAAAGGTCACAATATATTGTCCGGGCTCTAAACCCAGAGACTCGCCAAGCAAGCGACCCGTTTTCAGGCACTCACAATGATAGGGATCACCCTTCATTAAATTACGCTTTGGCAAACCATGAAAAGACATTACAAAGCGATCGCCTTTTGCAAAGTCTGGGCGCCCATCTTTATCCCAGCTCGATAACACCTGATCACGCAATGCGCAAATGTACGCAGAGTTGTCGTGATAGTGTTTGACCAAGCGCAACTCTGGTTGGTCGCGCCAAGTGCCGAGAACACGAAAGACTTCATCAAAGCTAGACGCTGTGGTTGTGGCAGAGTACTGAGGGTACAAAGGTAATAGCAATAAGCGCTCCATACCTTGCGCCTTAAGACTCTCGAGGGCGGCCTGTGTAGAGGGTTGGCCATAGCGCATTGCTAAATCTACTAAAACTGTATGGCCCTCATTGGCAAATTTTTCGCCCAACTCTTTCGCTTGCAAGCGTGAGTAGTGCATTAAGGGAGAACCTAACTTTGGCAACCAAATAGAGGCATATTTTTTCGCAGAAGCACTACTACGAATTGGCAAAATAATGCCATTCAAAATGCACCACCAAATAATGCGCGGAATTTCTACTACGCGTGGATCAGAAAGAAATTCTTTTAGATAAGCGCGAACCGCTTTAGACGTTGGAGCAGATGGTGTACCCAAGTTCAACAGCAAGACTGCCGTTTTGGAAGCGCGTAGATGCGGGTTTTGATTCAAGATGTTTTGTCTCTGGTAATGAGTTTTAAATATAAAAGTTCGATTTGTAATTAGGAGCTTAAAGCACCCGATAATAATTTTGAGGTGATATCCACAATAGGAATAACTCGGTCATACGCCATCCGTGTTGGCCCAATGACGCCAAGCGTTCCCACTATTTGACCGTCTACGCTATATGGGGCGCTAATTACAGCGAGATCCTCATAGGGCAATAAATCGCTTTCGCCACCAATAAAAATTTGAATGCCATCCGCATGACTTGATACATCAAGCAATTGCATGAGCACTGATTTTTGCTCCAACATATCAAACATCTTGCGCAATTTATCGAGATTGGAGCTTAAGTCCCCAACATTGAGTAAGCGCCGCTCGCCAGACAAAACCATATCGCCTCGCCCCATGTCGTAATCAGCAACACCGGCTTGCAAGGCCAAAGCCATTAACCCAGCAATATCTGTGCGCAAATTATCTAAGTCAGATTTCAGATGCATACGCACTTGATCAAAACTTTTTCCAGCAAACTGGGCGTTGATAAAGTTACCCGCCTCAATGAGTTGACTTGGCGTGTAATCCTGAGTCGTTGGCAATATACGATTTTGCACATCACCCTCTGGCGTAACCATGATGAGCAAAATCTTACCTTCGCCTAAGCGCAAGAACTCAATATGCTTAAAAACCTGGGCGCGTTTGGGTGTCATGACAACACCAGCAAAATGGGTCAAGTTGGACAAAATCTGCGCTGCCGAGTTCAGGACCCTTTGCGGAGAATCCGGCAAAAGGCCTTTTTCAACCTCTCGAGCTGCCATCGCTTCCAAGGGGCGCACAGTCACCATGGTGTCTACAAACAGGCGATAGCCCCGGGGGGTTGGAATACGACCAGCAGATGTATGGGGACTAGTAACAAGCCCCATATCCTCCAGATCGGCCATAACATTGCGAATAGTGGCTGCAGAAAGGTCCAAACCCGAGAATCTAGATAGCGTACGCGAGCCAATAGGCTGGCCCTCCTCGATATAGCGCTCGATGAGGGTTTTTAGCAGTGCGCGGGAACGTTCATCCATGTTGGAAGAGATTTTATGCCTATGGTTTAATCGTTATATGTTAAGCCCATCCCAAAATTCCACCAAGAAGGCATTTAGCCGGGTTGCGCTTGTCGGCAAATTTCATGCTGATGGCATTGAGGAGCACCTAAAAGACCTAGCCAAAGTGGTCTCAGGATTGGGGTGCGCGGTCTTTATTGAGTCGGAGACAGCCGCCCACCTTGGTTTAAACAGCCATCCCACAAAAACTGCTCAGGACTTTGCTGGAGCAATTGACCTTGTTGTCGTTTTAGGGGGTGATGGCACCATGCTAGGCATTGCACGTCAATTAGCGGGCAGTAACGTTCCACTCGTTGGAATCAATATGGGTCGTCTTGGTTATATGACTGATATTCCAATTCAGTCGGTTCAGACTACGCTACCCAAAATCATTTCCGGGGAATACGAAGCCGATACGCGCACGTTGCTCGATGCCGTAGTTCTTCGTAATGGCAAAGAAATCAATCGTGCGTTAGCACTCAATGATGTTGTCGTGAACCGCTCCGGCATTTCAGGAATGGTCGAGTTGGCAGTTCACGTCAATGGCTCATTTATGTATAACCAACGATCTGATGGCTTGATTGTATCTACCCCTACCGGCTCAACTGCATATGCACTCTCAGCCGGCGGACCTATTTTGCATCCCCACGTTGCGGGCATTTTGCTAGCTCCCATTGCGCCACACTCACTCTCGAATCGGCCAATTGTTTTGCCGCAAGATAGCGTCACGGTGATTGAGGTAGTCAATGGACTTGAAGTCATTGTCAATTTTGACATGCAATCACAAACGAATTTACAAAGCGGTGACAAGATTGAAGTGCGTCAATCCGATAAAACTATTGATCTACTACACCCCAGCAATCACAGTGATTACAAGACTTTGCGTGAGAAATTGCACTGGAATGAATACCCATCGACTTTCTGATGTCGAGTTTTTTGCTACGCTAATACATGCTTCAAACCATCTCACTCCGTGACTTTGTCATCGTTGATCAGCTAGAGCTAGATTTCTCAAGCGGGTTTACTGTGCTGACCGGCGAGACCGGTGCAGGTAAATCAATTCTGCTAGACGCCCTTGGCTTAGTGCTGGGTGAGCGTGCTGATAGTAGCCAAATACGTGAAGGCAGTAACCGCGCAGAAATCTCATCACTCTTTCGGATTGAGCCAGAGTTAGTGCAATCGTTTAGTCAATGGCTTGATGAACAAGGATTCCCAATTGAGGATGAGGGCCAAAGCTTATTACTCAAAAGAACCGTAGAAAGTAATGGACGTAGTCGTGCCTTTATTAATGGCAGCGTTGCCACGCTGGCGCAATTGCGCGAAGCGGGTGACCAGCTAGTGGACATTCACGGACAACATGCCCACCAACTCTTATTAAAGGGCGGTGCTCAACGCGAACTTCTCGATCGCCACGCTGGCTTACTGCCACTCGCTGCAGAGGTAGCCCAAACGTTCAAAACACTGGCTGATTCTCGTCGCCGTCTTGAACAAGCGGAAAATGCAGGTCAAGACGTTGAGCG
The DNA here is from genome assembly GCF_018687895.1 of Polynucleobacter sp. JS-JIR-II-50. Classification (NCBI taxonomy): domain Bacteria; kingdom Pseudomonadati; phylum Pseudomonadota; class Betaproteobacteria; order Burkholderiales; family Burkholderiaceae; genus Polynucleobacter; species Polynucleobacter sp. JS-JIR-II-50. The sequence continues at coordinate 1,782,012 of NZ_CP061307.1, forward strand.
CGAGCGTGAGCGTCTTGAGTGGCAACTGGAAGAGCTCACCGAGCTTTCCCCGCAAGACGGTGAATGGGTCAATATTCAAAGCGAGCACGCCCGCTTAGCAAATGGGGCAAAGCTAATTAGTGGCTGCCAAGAGGCAATTGAGATATTGAGTGATGCCGATAATTCCCTGGAATCTACGCTGTCGAAGGTATGTACTAATGTAGGCGCCCTGGCGGAGCATGACCCAGCGTTAGGCGAGATCAATCAAGCCCTAGAATCGGCCAGCATTCAGCTAGATGAAGCCATTCATGGTCTCAATCGTTACCTACAAAAAATTGACTTAGACCCTGCTCGACTTTCTGAAGTTGAAGAGCGCATGCAAGCATTGCATAGTACGGCTCGCAAATACCGCGTTGAAGTAGACGAACTACCAAAACTCCTGCTTGAGACAACAGAGCGATTGGATGCTCTAACTGCATCCCAAAATATTGAAGCACTCCGGGATCAAGTTAAGCAAGAAGAAGTTGTTTACTTAAAGCTAGCAAAACAGCTTTCACAAAAACGTACTAAGGCCGCAAAAGAACTCGGTGATTTAGTGACTGATGCAATGCAAGATTTATCAATGGCAGGTGGGCGCCTAGAGATTGCTTTGGCACCCCTTAGTGACGGCGGATCCCATGGTCTTGAGCAAATTGAATTTTTAGTAGCCGGTCATGCCGGTAGCACGCCACGCTCACTTGCTAAGGTAGCCTCAGGCGGGGAGCTAGCCCGCATTAGCCTGGCAATTAGCGTTATTACAAGTAAAGCCTCATTCACCCCCACCCTCGTCTTTGATGAAGTGGATGCAGGTATTGGTGGTGCTGTTGCTGAAACAGTGGGCAAACTATTGCATCAATTGGGTCAATCTCACCAAATCTTATGTGTCACCCATTTGCCACAGGTAGCGGCTCAAGGCAATCATCACCTCAAAGTGAGCAAATCTCAAAACAGTGAGAAGACAGTATCGCAAGTACAGGTTTTGGGTAGATCTGAACGGGTGGAAGAAGTGGCCCGCATGCTTGGTGGCGCCACTATTACTGATACTACTCGCCGTCATGCCCGAGAGTTACTAGAGCAAAACTAAAGCTGCATTACCCCTAGCCAATGCTTGAAGGTGCTTTAAAAATCTCCAGCCAAAGCGCCTGAACCGCATCTCTTGCCGCAATGAGATCAATCTCATTTTCTAGATTGATCTGGGTTTTCTCGACTCCATCCAAACGCAAACGATGTTGACGGGCCCTCAACAATCGATACGCATTGCCAACAGTTAGCGCAGCCTCTTGGGAAATTAAGCCCACATCACCGGCTATTCGCAACAATGCAATATTTCCTAAATTGCCAATGAGCTGAGCATGCTGTTGGGCATAAGCCAAGACCAAGAACTGCACAATAAATTCAACATCGACCATGCCGCCAGAATCATGCTTTAAATCAAACTCGATCTTGGCATTGGGGTGGCCTGCATGCACCTTGCGGCGCATTTCTAAGATTTCCGCCCTGAGCTGCGCAATGTTTCGTTTCTGACTTAATACCTCGGAGCGAACTGAGTCAAAGAATTCGCCCACGCTGGAATTACCGGCTGAGTAACGAGCTCGCGTAAGGGCCTGATGCTCCCAGACCCAAGCCGCATTATCACCTTCTCGCAGTTGATATTTTTTAAAGGCGTCAGCATTCGTTACCAAGAACCCAGCAGAGCCATTAGGACGAAGACGCGTATCAATCTCAAACAAGCTACCAGTAGAGGTATACGCAGTTAACCAATTAATCATGCGCTTTGCTAGCAAGGCATAAACTTCTTGAGCGGCATAGTCTGAGTCTTCCGCTTGATACAAAAAGATAATATCTAAATCAGAGGCATAGCCCAACTCTTTGCCGCCTAATTTGCCATAAGAAATAATCGCAAATGGAGGGCTAGCCTCGAGAGGCAAATCAAACTTTTGGGCCACGCCAGGCCAAACCCGCTCAAATGTTGTCTGCAGAATTAAATCTGCTAGAGCCGATAGATGATCGCTTACTCGCTCTACCGGCAGCGCTTGTTGCACGCCAATACCTAGATCGGTCAATAGCGTGATGAAGGTTTCGTTGTGATGGGTAACTCGCAGGATATCCATCGCCTGCTCAGAGCCATCACCATCAGCCATGACATCATCGAGCCGCATATTGAGATGAGCTCGCACTTCAGCCCAATATGTTTCCGGATCCTCGATCAACGCTCTCTCGGTTTGAGAGCTCAACAAGTGATCCAGCAAATGCGGATGATGCGTCAAATATTGCGCGCCCCATTGTGATGTCTTGAGTAAGTCAAGGACATTAGATAATGCTCTGGGATACTCGGCCAAAATAGAAAGATAGGCACTACGCCTCGCAATTGCCTCAAGCAAATCAAACAAGCGCAACAGGGTTTGGTCGGCATGTGCGGAGGTGGCACCCTCAATCTGCAAAATCTCTGCCGCCTTGCACATCAAGTTATCGAAAATTAAACGGCTTTTTTCCGGCAATAATTTTTGTTTTGCGCTGTCAATCCAAGCCTGCCACCGCGCATGCGAATCAGGAAAAAATATTGGGTCGGGTGCCCAGTCCTGAGCTAAGGGCGCAATCTCAAGACGCGAGCCATCATCCAGTAAAAATGCTTTTTTAAAAAGTTGGGCAACCTTATTTTGATGCCGCTCTAGTTCGGTCATAAAAGCATTTACTTGTGCTTCTTGGCCTTGCATCGAAATCGCCAAGCGTGATCGGACTTCAGCATCATCAGGCAGATAGTGGGTTTGCTGGTCATCCCACACCTGAATACGATGCTCCAAGCGCCTTAAGAAAACATAGGCCGCCTGTAACGCATCTACCTCATCGGCGGGGAGGATGCCACATTGTTTAATGAGATCTAAGACCTCCAAGCTTGGGCGGACTCTAAAGCGAGGATCTGTACCGCCCCGCATGAGTTGAAACATTTGCGCTAAAAACTCAATCTCTCGAATACCGCCGCGCCCTAACTTGATATCATGCGAACGCCCTTGATGGCCCGAAGAGCGTTTTTCTGCTTCCGCCTGAATTTGCGCATGCAAATCCCGTATAGAGGCAATCACACCATAATCTAAATGCCGACGGTATACAAAGGGGCGAATCAGTTGGTCAAGCTCTCTTTGGCAGCGAGGAAAATCCGGAGATCCTGGTAGAGGCGCGATTAATCTACCTTTAATCCAAGCGTAGCGCTCCCACTCTCGCCCCTGAACCAATAGATATTCTTCTAGCATATCCAAACTACACACCAGCGGTCCTGAATCTCCATTGGGACGAAGACGCATATCTACCCTAAAAACAAACCCATTGGCGTCGTGCTCAGCAAGCAGCTTAATTAAGCGTTTGCCCATTCTCGTGAACCATTCCTGGTTGGATAAGTTCTTAGGCCCGCCACTAGTCTCACCCTCATGCTCATAGAGAAAAATCAAATCGATGTCTGAAGACAGATTGAGTTCAAGGCCGCCCAATTTACCCATGCCGACAACCATGAGAGGCATCTCTGATTGTGTTGTGTTGCTCCAAGGCAAACCGAAGCGGGTTTTGAGATCCCCTCGAATAAAAGCTATTGAAGTGGAAACCGCTAATTCAGCAAAATGGCTAAGCGCCTGAGTCACCTCTTGCAAGTCGGCCATGCCATTTAAATCCCGGAATGCAACCCAGAGCATCAAACGCTGTCTTGCCAAGCGCAAATTGGCCATCCACAGGGTATCGTCTTGCGCATCAGCCCATTCATCGACGCCACAGTCTTTTAGCAAGGCCTTAATGCCCTGTATATCGACTTTTTTCTGCCCTTGAATACGGAGCCACTCCAGCCACTCAGGGCGCGCACTTAGCCAACGTCGCGCATAAGTCGAGTGTTGCTCTAAAAAATCGATTTGCCGGGAAAAATCATCCATTCCCCCATCTTAATCTGACCCCGAGACCCAAGCCAGAAGCTTGGCGATCAAGCTAGGGCTGAAGGATAATAGGGGCCATGCCGCAAAACATCATCCCACCTCGCCTCAAGAGCGTGCTTGCTAAACGTCCTCAAGGTTCGAACGGGGCCTGGCATAAGCGTGCACTCATCTTGACGGGTATTGTCTTGGCTCTTTGTGTGCTGGTGCATGTGGGTGTACGGTTTGTTCTTTGGCCGCAAATTGAGAAATCTAAAGTCTCAGTTGAAAGACTCATTAGCGCCCGCATTGGTACAGACGTATCTATGGACTCTCTACAAGTTTCATGGACAGGTATTAGACCTAATTTTGAAATTGAAGGCTTACGCTTCAACGGTGCCGATAAAGCGAAACCGCTCTTATTCATTCAGAAAATTAATGGTCAACTCAGCTGGGCAACTTTTTATCACCTAACGCCATTCTTTCATGAGCTCAATATCGAGGGTGCTGAAATTTATGGGCAACGTAACAGTAAGGGCGTTATTACTGTAGCCGGCATCCCCATAGACGGAAATTCCAACGACTATTCCACGGAGAATTGGCTCTTTGCTCAAAATGAGATTCATCTCAGTCATGTGAAATTATTTTGGGATGATCAACTCAAAAAGAAATCCATTACTTCGATAGATATTCAGAGCCTTTCTCTTATCAATGGCATTCGTAGTCATCAAGGCTCGCTGAGTGTCATTACACCCTGGACCAAAGGTCCAGCCTCACTTGATATTGACCTAGTACACCATATCGGCGGCCAAGCGGGTAATTGGCGTGATTGGATTGGAAGCATCTCTTGGGGCTTAAATGAACTCCAGCTCACTCAAATAGCAAATGAATTTGCTCTCTCGCTCAATACACTTGAGGGAGTGGTGAGCTCCAATGGAAAATTAAAAATTGATAACGGCAAACCTGATGGCGGAGAAATTTACCTTGCTGCCGATCGTTTAACTATTCAACTATCTAAAAATGAAGATGCCATTGCACTTGGAAGACTAGAAACTAACCTGATTCAAGAAACTGATAATGGATTGATATCGGTCACTACTAAAACATTTGCCTGGCGAGATATTGAGAGCTCAAACTCTACCCCCCTCGAGAATTTAAGCCCAATGACTTTCCGCTGGAGACCACCGGCAGGGGATGGGGAAATTAAAGAGTTTGGTTTTTCATCGCCAAAGATTTCAGTTGAGGATATTGCCTTGTTTGCTCTCAATCTTCCGCTATCTAAAAAAGTTCATCAATGGATTAAAGCCTCGCGAGCCGATGGTGAGCTACAAGATCTCGATATCAATTGGTCTGAAAGTAAGTCGCCCTTATCCGCTCTCAATATTCCCGGCGGATGGTTCAAGTCAAACAAAGTAGACTTTACTGTGAGCGGAAAACTCATCGACATCGGTTTTGTTGGCATCAATAAAACCATGCCCTCAGTATCCAAGCTGTCTGGCTTCCTTTCTGCCGACCAAAACAAAGGGAGCTTCTCGATTAAATCAACCGATCTAGAGGTCGACGTTAACGACTTATTGGTTGATCCAAAAATCAAGCTTGATCAAGCCAATGGTCAAATTTCTTGGGCAAAACAAAAAGGGAATTGGGTCGTTAATGCAAAGCAGTTGTCACTCAGTAACTCCGAGATTTCAACAATGCTCAATCTCAATTACATCCTTGGTGAAGGTAAAAATCCTGACTTCATGGATCTGGACATGGATTTTGCTCGGGCTGACCTCAAAACCGCCTATCGTTATTTACCTGTTGGCATGGGCAGCGATGCCAAATCCTATTTAAGTAAGGCGTTTGATGCAGGCATCATCAAAAATGGTAGCTTGCACATTAAAGGTGACCCTAATGCAGTGCCCTTCCCTAAAGTAGGCTCAGGAGAATTCACACTCAAGCTGCCGATTAATGGCGCCACCTTCAGCCCAGTACCAAGCTCATCTACCGCACAAGGTATTTGGCCCGCCTTCAATAAAGTAAATGGCATGATCAATATGCAGAATGCCAACTTTACGGTAGATATCGATCAAGCAAGCTACAAACAGGTGGCACTAAGCAAATTTCATGCAGAAATTCCTAGTGTGAGCGCAAAGCAATTACTTCTGACGGTGAATGGTGAGGCTCAAGGTGACGCCCCACAACTGCTTGAATATCTATTTGCCTCACCTGTCGGTAAAAAACAAATTGCGCTTGAGCGCAATCTAAAGGTTACAGGGCCCACTAACCTTAGCTTAGGTCTCAGCATTCCCCTGTCTGGTAACGGAGACACCAAAACTGACATTCAACTAACTTTTCCTGGCAACAGAGTCCAGTGGGACGACTTGCCGCCCCTGGATAACCTCAAAGGAAAGATTCGCATAACCGAGATCAATCCTGAATTCGAAGATATCACCGCTAACTTCCTTGGTGGCGCCATCAACATTTCAAGCGCAAAGCCAAATCAAGGCGGCCAGAGCTATAACATTTCAGGCGATATTGGCGCTAGCTTTATTAGAGACTACTTTGTAAAGGATTCATCGGTTCAAGTGCTGCCGATTTTGCAAGCCCTGAGCGGCGTTGCAAGATATGAGGGCACCATTCATTTCAATAAAGGCAATAGCGAAACCAATCTCAAGATTGATATGCGTGATTGGGCTAGTTCAGCGCCGGCCCCCGCGAAAAAGCAGATGGGGACGCCCATGTCAGGCCAGTTAACTCTGAAAACCTTTGCAAAATCGCCCACTTCTTCCACTCGATTTACATGGGATGGAAAAATTGGTGATGCCTACTTTATTCAAGGCGAACTTGGCAGCGATGACACTCTTCGTCATGCGCTAGGCATTGGCACTGCCGCAGTCCCACCGACCCAAGGATTTCAACTCAATCTTGCAGGTGCAGAACTTAATCTCGATGTATGGCAAGATTTTTTAGAAAGCCAAAAGAAAAAAGGCGCCTCTAAAGCAGAAGAAAACAATCCAACCAATATTCAAATTGCCGCCCAAGTAAAAAAAGTAATTTTGTTTGAGCGCCCTTGGCAGGATCTGAATTTTTCAGCAAGCAATAAAAAGGCTGCCTGGCAAATGCGCATTACCTCACCCTCCATCGCTGGTCAATTGCAATACACGGAGCCTAATAAGTCACAACCAAGCGGTTTAATTATTGGGCGCTTAGCGCGACTCAAGTTTCCCGATAAAGTCAGTGCTCCAATTGAGGTCAAAAAACCAGCCTCAAAAAATCTTCCCATCAAAACTGCGATTAATCCTGACTCCATTCCCAGTATTGACTTAGCTATTGATGACTTCAACTGGGGCAAGGCTCAACTTGGTCAGGTGAAAATTAAAACCAGGACAAATAACAACGTCCTCAATATGGATTCCATCCAATTTAATAATCCCCAAGGCAGCTCTGTTTTGACTGGGCGCTGGGTTGGTGCCACCCAGAATCAAGCTGAACACACAACGGTGAATGTTGATTTAGTCATTAAGGATGCTGGTCAAATTATTGAACATTGGACTAGCCAAAAATCAGTCGAAGGCGGCCAGGGCAAACTGACCAGTAACGTGGAGTGGGATGGCACCCCTTTCACACCTCAATACGACACCCTAGCCGGTAAGGTAACTTTGAATCTTGAAAAAGGTCGCCTGTTGGAGGTGAATACTAGCGGCGCCAAGCTACTTGACGTTCTCAGCCTACAAAGTTTGTTTAGATTTGCTACTTTGGACCTACAGGGAAGTTTGGGCAATATTGTGACTAAGGGAACTCCGTTTAATTCTATTGATGCTTCTTTTGATATTAGCTCTGGAGTTGCTCAAACAAAACAATTCACAATGGGTTTAGATCAAGCACGGGTTGCTATGAATGGGCAAATTAATATCCCCAAACAAACGCAAGATTTGCGTGTCACTATATTCCCAACAATTGATGCAACAGCTGGCTCATTGGCCGCCTTTGCCATTAATCCAATTGTGGGTCTGGGCGCATTGGTTGGGCAGTATTTAATTACGAGTCAAATCAACCGTAATCTCCAGTCAGACTATTTGGTCCAGGGCTCTTGGGATGACCCAGAAGTGATTCCCCTTGATCAAAAGGGTCAGCCAATTGACTCAAAAACTTTAGATACTATTCGCAGTAAAGACTTGTTAAAAGAGCAAAGCAAACCGAACAGTAGTAACTCAGGGCCACAAAGCAATCCAAGCAATTTAGGTAGCCCCAATAAAATTGTTAACTAAATCATCATGAACCCCTCAGAAAATAGCGCAGACCTCAAGATTGCCTCCATTCAGATGGTGTCAACACCTGATTTGCGGGAGAACTTATCTACGGCGAGCAGACTCATCGCCTCAGCCGCAACTGAAGGCGCACAACTAGCCGTCTTGCCTGAGTATTTTTGCTTAATGGGTCTCAAGGATACCGATAAGGTGCACGCCCGCGAAAGCCTTGGAAGCGGCCCCATCCAAGAGCAACTGTCGGATATTGCGCAACAAAATAATATTTACCTAGTAGCAGGCACTATTCCACTGGAAGCAAAAAATTCCAATAAAGTACTTAATACAACCCTTGTATTTAATCCTGCCGGCGAGCAAATTTCTCGTTACGACAAAATCCATTTATTTGGTTTTCAAACAGCAACTGAGCGTTATCAAGAATCGGAAACGATTGAGGCTGGCAATGAGCCGGGCCTCTTAAAAATTTCTATTCATGGAAATGATTGGACATTTGGCTTGAGTATTTGTTATGACCTACGCTTCCCAGAGCTCTATCGTGCCCTTGGACAGGTAGATTGCCATATCATCCCAGCCGCCTTTACCTATACAACTGGCAAGGACCATTGGGAAATCCTATTACGCGCTCGCGCTATCGAAAACCAATGCTACGTATTAGCCTCCGCCCAAGGCGGCATTCATCAAAATCAACGTCGCACTTGGGGCAACAGCATGCTGATTGATCCTTGGGGTATTATCTTAGCCAACCTCCCTGAGGGGGAGGGCTTTATTTCTGGGGTTTTGTGCAAAGATAAATTAAACGAGGTACGCTCTAAGTTACCCGCACTTGCGCATCGCAAGCTTTAAAGAAAGATCTGCTGAACCACATGAATGCACCAGAAGCGCTATTTCCTGCCAATTGGACTAAATCTAAAAAGCAAGCAGACCTCATCAAATTAGCCAAATCTATTTTGCTCGAACCAACAGGCTTATCCGAGCAAGACTTGCACGGCACCTTCGGCAACTTATTTGCCCATCGCCTTGATGATGCAGACCTCTACTTCCAACATACTCGTAGTGAGAGCTGGAGTCTTGAAGAAGGCATCGTTAAATCCGGCAGCTTTAATATTGATCAAGGCGTCGGTGTGCGCGCTATCTATGGCGATAAAACAGCTTTTGCTTATTCGGATGAAATTAATTTAGAAGCTTTAAATAAAGCAGCCAAAGCTACTCGAGTAATTGGGCCCGAGGGTGGCAAGCAGACGGTTGCAAGCAAACTATTTAACCCCGTATCTAATAAACTCTACTCGGACGTCAATCCTTTAGACTCTCTTCAGCCGAAAGAAAAAATTGCGTTACTAGAAAGTATTGAGCGCCGTGCTAAAGCACGTGATCCGCGCATTATTCAAGTAATGGCCAGTCTGGCTGGAGAATTTGATGTCGTATTGGTTGTGCGAGCAGATGGCTTGCTAGCTGCAGATGTTCGCCCGCTAGTGCGCGTTTCAGTACACGTGATTGCGGAACAGAATGGTCGACGTGAATCAGGTTCGTCTGGCGGCGGTGCACGTCATGACTATCTTTACTTTAACGAAGAACTTATTAATCGTTACGTCGATGAAGCTGTTGACGGAGCCCTAGTTAACCTCGAATCTCGCCCAGCACCTGCTGGCCCAATGACAGTAGTCATGGGACCGGGCTGGCCTGGCGTTCTATTGCATGAGGCGGTTGGTCATGGTCTCGAGGGCGACTTTAATCGCAAAGGATCCTCTGCTTTTGCTGGTCGGATTGGACAGCGTGTTGCAGCTAAAGGCGTCACTGTTGTGGATGATGGAACTTTATCTGGACGCAGAGGCTCTTTAAATATCGATGACGAAGGTACTCCAACTCAATGCACTACCTTAATTGAAGACGGCATTTTGAAGGGCTACATCCAGGATAGCCTGAATGCCCGACTCATGAACATGCCCCTCACTGGCAATGGTCGTCGTGAAAGTTTTGCTTCACTACCAATGCCGCGCATGACAAATACCTATATGTTGGCCGGCAAAGATGATCCTCAAGAAATTGTTGCCAGCATCAAGCGCGGTTTATACGCAGTGAACTTTGGTGGTGGCCAGGTTGATATCACTAGCGGCAAATTTGTGTTTTCCGCTTCAGAAGCCTACTGGGTTGAGAACGGCAAAATTCAATATCCCGTCAAAGGCGCCACCATTATTGGTAGTGGACCAGAATCCCTAAAACAGGTTTCCATGATCGGAAATGACCTGAAATTAGACGGTGGGGTCGGGGTTTGCGGCAAGGAAGGGCAAAGCGTTCCAGTCGGGGTTGGGCAGCCTACCCTGAGGATTGATAGCCTGACTGTGGGTGGGACTGCCTAATATTGGCTAATTACGGCTTAAAATAGCCGGATGAGCCAACAAAATACGAATCCCGCTAATTGGTACTCCGCTGTCGACAAGACTTCAGATACTGACGATCAACGCATTGATAACATTTCTGTTCTGCCTCCGCCAGAGCATTTAATTCGTTTCTTTCCGATTTCTGGAACGCCCACCGAAGCATTGATCAGCAACACTCGCAAAAAGATCCGCGACATTATTCATGGCAAGGATGACCGCTTACTCGTGATCATCGGACCATGCTCCATTCATGACCCAAAAGCAGCGTTGGAATATTGCCAGCGTCTTTTAGCTGAGCGCGAGCGTCTTTCTGGTGAATTAGAAATTGTGATGCGCGTGTATTTTGAAAAGCCACGTACAACTGTTGGCTGGAAGGGTTTGATTAACGATCCGTATCTAGATGAAAGCTATCGCATCGAAGAGGGGCTGCGCCTTGCTCGCCAAGTATTGATGGAAATTAATCGTCTTGGCATGCCTGCTGGTAGCGAATTCTTGGATGTGATTTCTCCGCAATATATTGCTGACCTAATTTCTTGGGGTGCTATTGGTGCGCGCACTACTGAGAGCCAGGTTCACCGCGAACTTGCATCTGGCTTATCTGCACCTATCGGATTTAAGAACGGTACTGATGGCAACATCAAAATTGCTACTGATGCAATTCAAGCTGCAGGTCGTCCACATCATTTCTTATCCGTTCATAAAAACGGTCAAGTATCCGTTGTGGAAACTAAAGGCAATAAAGATTGCCACGTCATTTTGCGTGGTGGTAAAGAGCCAAACTACGAGGCTCATTTTGTGCAAGCGGCCTGCTCTGAGCTAGAAGCAGCAAAGCTTCCAGCCAGTTTGATGGTTGATTTATCCCATGCCAATTCAAGCAAGAAACATGAACGTCAAATTGTGGTTGCTGATGATGTAGCACAGCAAATTGAATCTGGCTCACATCAGATTTTTGGCGTGATGATTGAGAGTCATTTGAATGATGGTGCCCAGAAATTTACCCCCGGAAAAGATGACCCAAGCAAATTGGAATACGGCAAGAGCATTACCGATGCCTGCATCAACTGGGATGACTCCGTAAAGGTGCTAGAGCGTCTAGCTACGGCCGTTAAGAAACGCAGAAGTAAGAAAAAGTAATACTGCAGTATTTTTTAAGCGCTACTGATAAAAGAGACTAATTTATTTAGTCTCTTTTTTTTCGTGCTTCCACATCACATCCGAACCACCAGCCGCACGATTCAAAATACGCGCAAGCACAAAGAGCAAATCAGATAGGCGGTTGACATATTGACGAGGGGAATCATATAAAGGCTCCTCCCAACCCAAGCGAACAATCGAACGTTCGGCCCTGCGACATACGGTGCGACAAACATGGGCTTGTGCAGCAGCGCGAGTACCGCCCGGCAAAATGAATTCAGTCAAAGGGGGCAATTGTTTGTTGTATTTCTCAAGCCAAACATCTAACTGCGCTACATGCTCAGGATTGAGCAGTTTGTAGTTAGGGATGCAAAGTTCGCCCCCTAAATCGAATAAATCATGTTGCACCTGCAGAAAAAGCTCCTGTAATTCAGCAGAAATGCTTGCTGGGATGTCCTCGGTCATTAAAACCCCGATTTCAGAGTTCAACTCATCGATATCGCCCATGGCGCAGACCCGCAGGTGATCCTTCTCTACGCGACTTCCGTCACCCAAGCCCGTCATTCCTGCGTCACCGGTTCTAGTGGCGATTTTTGATAGTCGATTTCCCATGAGCTTAATTATAGGTAAATGGCTAAAATGATTCTTATGAATATGGTGACCCCACCCCCCGAATTAGCCGCTATTAGCGCCCTTCAGTCCAAATTGGTAGCAGCCTTGCGCCCAATCCTACCGGAACATGCCCTTCTATGGGAGCCAGAAGACACCATTCCATACGAATGTGACGGCCTAGCCGCCTACCGTCGGATGCCTTTGGCAGTAGCTTTGCCAGAAACAGAAGTGCAAGTTGCCCAAATTTTGAAGATTTGCTATGCGATGCAAATACCAGTGGTACCTCGTGGATCCGGAACTGGGCTCTCGGGTGGGGCAATGCCTCTTTCTCAGGGATTGGTACTGTCACTAGCCAAGCTCAAGAAAATTATCAGCATTGATCCATTTACTCGCACTGCGGTCGTTCAGCCTGGCGTGCGCAATCTTGCGATTTCTGAAGCAGTGGCCCATCTCGGTTTGTATTACGCTCCAGACCCCTCCTCTCAGATTGCTTGTTCGATCGGTGGCAACGTCAATGAAAACTCTGGTGGCGTGCACTGTCTTAAATACGGCCTCACTCTGCACAACGTTCTGCGTGTGCGCGGAATACTCATGAACGGTGAGATCGTTGAATTTGGGGGCTTAGCACCAGATGCGCCTGGACTCGATCTACTCGCCATCATCATGGGTAGTGAAGGCATGCTCGCAGTGGTCACTGAAGTTACAGTTAAGTTGGTAGCGAAACCAAAATTGGCTCGTGTCATCATGGCGAGTTTTGATGACATTGAAAAAGGTGGTAATGCAGTTGCTGCCATTATTGCTGCCGGCATTATTCCTGCTGGCTTGGAGATGATGGACAAAGCTACCACTCGTGCTGTGGAAGAATTTGTGCATGCAGGCTATGACTTAGATGCGGCCGCTATTTTGCTCTGTGAATCTGATGGCACCCCAGAAGAGGTTGCCGAAGAAATTGAGCGCATGACCAAGGTACTTGAGCAAGCTGGCGCTAGTGGAATACAGATTTCTAAAGATGAAAGCGAGCGCTTAAAGTTTTGGAGTGGGCGCAAGAACGCTTTCCCAGCAGCTGGACGCCTAGCACCTGACTACTATTGCATGGACGGTACTATTCCTCGCCGCCACATTGCTACGCTCCTCAAGCGCATTCAGGGTATGGAAGAAAAGTATGGCCTTGGATGTTTAAACGTATTCCATGCGGGTGACGGCAATATGCATCCCCTGATTTTGTTTAATGGTGCTGACCAAGAAGAATGGCATCGTGCAGAAGAATTCGGCACTGAAATATTAGAAGCCTGTGTAGAACTCGGCGGCACGATCACTGGGGAGCATGGCGTTGGTATCGAAAAAATTAATTCGATGTGTGTGCAGTTTGGTGAAGGTGAGCGCGAATCTTTCTGGGGCGTGAAGAGCGCCTTTGATCCAGAAAAATTGCTCAACCCAGATAAAGCTATTCCGACTTTGAGTCGCTGCGCCGAATATGGGCGTATGCGTATTAGCGGCGGCCAATTGCCTCACCCAGAATTGGAGCGCTTCTAATGAGTCACTCCCATCCACAAATTAATGCATTCCAAGAGCAAATTCTCAATGCAGCTAAGAATAAAACCCCGCTCTCGATTGAAGGCGGTGGCACTAAATCTTGGTATGGCAACCCGAATAGCTACACCAAACTAGATACACGTACTTACTCCGGTATTTTGGAGTACCAGCCAGAAGAATTAGTCATCACCGCTTGTGCTGGCACTCCACTAAAAGAAATTGAAGCGGCTCTCAAAGAAAAGAATCAGGTGCTTGCTTTTGAACCACCGCACTTTGGTGAACATGCAACCTTTGGTGGCGCAATTGCCGCCGGCCTTGCTGGCCCAGGGCGCATTACTGTGGGCAACTTCCGCGACTTTGTATTGGGTGCTCGCATTATTGATGGCAAAGGCCAAGATCTTTCCTTTGGCGGTAAGGTCATGAAGAACGTAGCGGGATATGACGTCTCTCGTTTACTGCCTGGCTCTTTGGGAACACTTGCTCTTTTGTTAGAAGCCTCAGTCAAGGTCTTACCTAAACCTGCGGCGACCGCAACCTTACGTTGCCAGATCTCCCAAGAGAAAGCCCTCAAGATATTAAATGAATGGGCTGGACAGCCACTACCTTTATCTGCAAGCTGCTGGATTGGCTCCGCTAAAGATGGAGATGGAGAGCTAACTTTCCGTCTTGCTGGTGCGGCAGCAGCCGTAAAGGCTGCAATTCCTCTGATGAGCTCTGTAGTGATGGCTACTGAGGTCAAAGAAGATATTGCTGAACATTTCTGGAATGATTTACGTGAGCAAAAACTTTCTGCATTTGCCAATCTAGGTGCCGATCAAACGCTTTATCGTTTATCCCTGCCTGCTGCATGTGGACCACTTCATATTCCAGGCGCCAATGATCAAATTGTTCTGGAGTGGCATGGTCAACAACGTTGGATTACAGCGCCTGGTAACGAGGCGACCTTTAAAGCCATCAAGGCCATTGCTAATTCCCATGGCGGACATGCAACTCGCTTTAGACAGGGTGCCAGTGTAGACCCCAGCAATCAGCGCTTTACCTTGCTATCCGAGCAAGCTCACTCCTTTGCCCTTGAGGCAGTGCAAGAACGCCTGAGATCAGCTTTTGATCCTTCAGGTGTATTCGCTACTAAACGTCTTCCATAAGCCTTTCTATGCAAACTCAACTCGCCCCTCAATTTGCCAACACGCCGGAAGGTATCGAGGCAGCCCGCATTCTGGGTAAATGTGTTCACTGTGGCTTTTGTACGGCCACCTGCCCCACCTATCAAATACTGGGTGATGAGTTAGATGGGCCTCGCGGACGCATCTATCTGATTAAGCAGATCGCCGAAGGGCAGGCACCCACTGAAAAGACTCGCCTGCATTTAGATCGCTGTTTAACTTGCCGTAATTGTGAGAGCACCTGTCCGAGTGGTGTGCAATACGGCAACTTAATAGACATTGGTCGCAAGTGGGCAGAAGAAAATACGCCTGAGCGCCCAATCGGCCAACGCTTGACCCGTTGGGCCCTAAAAGAAGGTTTAACTAAGCCCGCCTTATTTAATACGGCTATGACCCTAGGTCGCTTAGTGCGTCCGTTAATGCCAAGCGGTATCAAGCGCAAGATTCCGCTAACTGTTAATAAGGCACTGGCCGATTCCACTGATGCTTACGCAAGACCTTCTACAGCCCATCAGCGCAAAATGGTTTTACTCGAAGGTTGCGTACAACCTGGCATGCTCCC
Organism: Polynucleobacter sp. JS-JIR-II-50; assembly: GCF_018687895.1. Classification (NCBI taxonomy): domain Bacteria; kingdom Pseudomonadati; phylum Pseudomonadota; class Betaproteobacteria; order Burkholderiales; family Burkholderiaceae; genus Polynucleobacter; species Polynucleobacter sp. JS-JIR-II-50. The sequence goes on from NZ_CP061307.1 coordinate 1,797,546, forward strand.
AAATATCAATTCAGCTACAGCGCGCGTTCTTAATGCGTTGAAGATACAAATGATTAGCGCGCCCAATGCCACTTGTTGTGGTGCGCTACGCTATCACCTCAATGATCAAGCCGGCGGCTTAGATAATGCCAAGCAAAATATTGATGCGTGGTGGCCTTTGGTTGAAAGTGGTGTGGAAGCCATTGTGATGACAGCATCTGGTTGCGGTGTGATGGTGAAAGACTATGGACATCTATTTGCAAATGATCCTATCTATGCAGCCAAAGCGAAAAAGATTTCAGATCTGACCAAAGATATTTCTGAAATACTACCTTCCTTACAAAATGAGCTGGTGCAGCTGGTAGGAACAGATCCAAAACCAGGCGTCGTATATCACCCGCCTTGCACCTTGCAACACGGCCAACAAATTCGCGGCAAGGTTGAGGGATTGCTTTCTAGTATTGGTATTGGCGTGCGTTTATGTGCCGATAGCCATCTTTGCTGCGGTTCTGCGGGTACTTACTCTGTTACTCAACCAGAACTCTCTGAGCAACTTCGTAAAAACAAGTTAACTCACTTAAACGCTGCCTGCGAGGAATCTGGTGCAGAGGTCATTGTTTCTGGAAACATTGGCTGCATTACTCATCTGCAGCAAGAAGACACCCCAGTAGTGCATTGGATTGAAATCGTAGATCAATTACTTAGCAAATCTTCTAAGGCCTCATGAATTCCATCGTTGTCAATCTGATGCAAGTCAGAGCAAGGATTGAACTTGCCGCCTTAGCAGCAAAGCGTGAGCCCGAAGAAATCGAGCTTTTGGCAGTTAGCAAGACCTTTCCTACTGCTGCCGTTGAAGAAGCTATGCATGCTGGACAATCAGCTTTTGGTGAAAACTATGTGCAAGAGGCCGTTGAAAAAATTGAGAAGCTAGCCAAATTACGCCCTTGGTTAACCTGGCATTTCATTGGCCCTTTGCAGAGCAATAAAACCAGAGAAGTGGCCCAATACTTCGATTGGGTTCATAGTGTGGACCGCCTCAAAATTGCAGAACGCCTATCTGCCCAACGCGGTGAGTTTCCAGATTTACCGCCATTAATGGTTTGTGCACAGATCAATGTGAGCGAAGAAGGCAGTAAAAGTGGCGTCTCTCTAATTGAAGTCGAAGAGCTTTGCAACGCCATCGCCTCTTTACCAAACTTGGTTCTGAGGGGTTTGATGGCTATTCCAGCGCCTAATTCAGACCCCATCTTGCAACGCCAAGCGTTTGCAGCAGTGCAAGATTGTTTCAAGCGTATACAAGCCAGCCATTTCACTGAGCTTGGCTACCAGTTCTTTGACACCCTTTCGATGGGCATGTCCGATGATTTAGAGGCCGCCATCGCTGAAGGCAGCACTGTAGTTCGCGTTGGTACAGCTATTTTCGGGAAGCGCGATAAGATTAGCAAATGAGCACAAACAAAATCGCACAAAACAATAGCAATGCGCACATTACCTTTATTGGCGGTGGCAATATGGGGCGCGCCCTCATCAGCGGCCTTCTTGCTAACGGATTCAAACCCAATCAAATCTCTGTTGTAGAAGCTAATGCTGAAACTGCCCTAAAGTTACATGAAGATTTTGGTGTTCAAGGCATTGGCGCTCTGGAGCACATCGCTTTTGATTTCTCTAAAAATAATGTGCTTGTTATGGCAATCAAACCCCAAGACTTCAATGTCGTTGCTAAAGGTTTGGCGTCTAAGTTAAAGCATGCCAGTGCCCCTGGTCCACTCATTCTGAGTATCGCTGCCGGTATTCGCCTAAAGGATATGAGTCGCTGGCTTGATCACACACGCTGTGTGCGCGCCATGCCAAATACTCCAGCCTTAATTGGTAAAGGCATTACCGGTCTTTTTGCAGATGCCGCTGTAGATCAGTCTGATCGGGCCTTAGCAGAAACCATTTGTAATGCAGTAGGTCAAGCCGTTTGGGTAAAAGAAGAAAAGCTGATGGATGCAGTAACTGCTGTTTCTGGTAGCGGCCCAGCATATGTCTTTGCATTTTTAGAGGCAATGCAATCTGCTGGAGAGAAACTCGGTCTTGATTCAGGGACGGCGCGCAAGCTGGCTTATGCCACTCTTGAAGGGGCTACACAGCTCGCCCATAACTCTGATGAACACGCTGGTGTTCTGCGCGAGAGAGTCACTTCAAAGGGCGGAACCACTGCTGCCGCTCTAGATGTCATGAAGCAACAAGGTTGGCACGAGATTTTAGAAAAAGCGATTGATGCAGCCAGTCAGCGTGGCAAAACGATGGGTGATGAACTAGGTCAGAGTTAAGCTGTTACCTATTTCGGCCTAGTTAATTGCTAGGCCCAACACAATTCCCAGAAATAAAAATCCGCCTAACCAGTTGTTATGGCGAAATGCTCTGAAACAATTATCTCT